>JAYTCW010000119.1:0-8780 GCA_043736295.1 Planctomycetota bacterium
CAAGGCGTCGCTCAAGAGCGACCTCGACCGCACCGACCTCGCCAAGGACAAGTCCGGCGTCTTCACCGGCGGGTACGCCATCAACCCGGTCAACGGCGAACAGGTGCCGGTCTGGATCGCGGACTACGTGCTGATCAGCTACGGCACGGGGGCGATTATGGCCGTGCCGGCGCATGATGAACGGGATTTTGAGTTTGCGAAGCAAAATGGAATCAACATTGTGCCCGTGGTACAGCCCACAAAGGACTGGCTGGCGAATAACATTTCGACGGATGTCGATTGCTCCAACGACAGGCTTGGAGAGATTGCTGAAGAAGTGATTCAAGAAGCCGGTGGAATTGATCATGTTGATCCGATCTGGTTTCTCGGTGACGACAAAGTGCGCACGAGGGAGGTTTTGGTTATCAGATTGACCTCTGCACGTCAGGGAAATATCGAAACGATCAGTGAGCACTTTGGACGCATGTTCGATCTCTTTGATCGTCCCTATTGTGAGGTTGGCATCGCTATCAACTCCGGAAAATACAACGGCCTCTCGACCGCTGAATTCAAAGCCCAGATCACCGCTGACCTCACAGCTGCTGGCCTCGGCAAAGAAGCGGTCAACTACCGTCTGCGCGACTGGCTCTTCTCTCGCCAGCGGTACTGGGGCGAGCCGTTTCCGATCTGGCATGAACTCGATGAAGCGGGGAACCCCACCGGTCTCATGCGCGCCGACACAGCTGCGGAGTTGCCCGTCCTGCACCCGCATATGGAGGACTTCAAGCCGACCGGGACACCCGAGCCAATGCTGGCCAAGGCGACTGAGTCGTGGCTCTACAAGACCGACACCGATGGCGTGCGTCTGAAGCGCGAGACCAACAGCATGCCGCAGTGGGCGGGGTCGTGCTGGTACTACCTGCGGTTCTGCGACAATCAGAACAGCGAGCAGTTCATCGATCCGGCGTTGGAGAAATACTGGCTGCCGGTCGACCTCTATGTCGGCGGGGCGGAGCATGCGGTGCTGCATTTGCTCTACTCGCGGTTCTGGCACAAGGTGCTGTTCGATCGCGGGCATGTGACCGGTCCCGAGCCGTTTGGGAAGCTCGTGAATCAGGGGATGATCCTGGGGGAGGCGGAGCTGACCGCTTATTCAAAATCCGAAATCCGAAATCCGAAATCCGAAGAAGAGGGATATTCGTCTGCTGCCGGTGTTTCGAGTTTCGAATTTCGTGCTTCGAATTTCGTCACGATTAAGGACACCATCGAATCTCCCGACGGCGAAGGCCGCATCCACAAGGACTCGAAGGAGCCACTCACGCTGGTGAAACTCACTGCCGAGCAGGTCGAGAAGCAGGGCGCGAACCTCGTGCTCAAGGGGACTGATATCGTCGTCGAGAGCCGCTCGTTCAAGATGTCCAAGTCTCGCGGGAATGTCATCAACCCGGATGATGTGGTCAAAGAGTACGGGGCCGACTCGCTGCGACTCTACGAGATGTTCATGGGGCCGCTGGAGCAGGTGAAGCCGTGGTCGATGAGCGGCGTTGAAGGAGTTTCGCGGTTCCTCGGTCGCTCGTGGCGGATGTTCGTCGACGAGCGGGCCGATGAGGTCGCACTTCACCCAGCCATTCTGGACATCGCCCCCACCGATGAGCAACTCCGCACGCTGCACAAGACGATCAAAGCCGTCACCGAAGACATCGAGAAGCTGAGCTTCAACACCGCCATCAGCCGCATGATGGAGTTCTGCAACGAATTCGGCACCCTCGAACCCCGCCCCCGCACGGTCCTCGCCCCGTTCGTCCAGCTGCTCTCCCCGTTCGCTCCGCACATCGCGGAAGAACTGTGGGAACTGCTCGGGCACAGCGAGTCACTCTCCTACGTCCCATGGCCGGCATGGGACGAGAAGCACCTCGTCGAGTCCGAGATCGAGATCCCCATCCAGATCAACGGAAAACTCCGGGCCAAGATCCTGGTCCCCGCTGGAGCCGATGCCGAAGCTCTCCAGAAGCTGGCCGAAACCCACGCCACGATCCAGACCCAACTGGCCGGAAAGCAGATCATCAAGGTCGTCGCCGTGCCAGGCCGGATGGTGAACTTCGTCGTGAAGGGGTAGCGAGATTGAATACCGGCACATCTCCTGTTGTTGTTCGCCCATCACGCTGCAAGCGGATCTTGCAGAGGAGTTGTATTCTGGTGTCGTTCGTGGTTCTCGCATTGGTGGCGTATTCGTACCGTCCGCTGAATGCCGTCGAACGGCAGTTCATCGGAACATGGCGGCCAGAAGATGATCTCCGACAACCGCCACAGCTCTTGACGTTTCACACCAACCGGACGATGTCCGGGCGAGGTTCCAAAGGCATCATTCGAACAAGCAGTTGGTCCGCCCAAGGCGATCAGTTGTACATCACAGCCCATGTTCCCGTTTTGCCCAGATGGTGGCAACGAGTCGTCTGGATCTTTGACAGACACGACACATGGCTGACGAATAAGCCAATGCGCATTGTCGAACTCTCCAAGGATCGCATTGTGATCCAGCATGCAGACGGATCGCCGTATCTTGCGGATGGAACGCAAGAGCGTTACGTGCCTTGGAAGCCTGTTCCTCTGAAACAATGACCATCAAGCGGACCGCAAGGTCATCGCCGTGCTGGGGCGGATGGTGAACTTTGTGGTGAAGGGGTAACAATCTTCTCCTCAAGAACTTGACGTGTACCATCCGATGGTACATAATACGTGTGTGACAGCACCACGGAAGGAGCGTCAGGAATGATTCCACCTTCTAGGGAGGCTGATTGTGCCATCCGAAAAACCGGTTCGAAGCACACATGTGTTGCGATACCCGCAACACTTGCTTCAACCAGAGGATTTTTTAACCTTCATTCATCTGGAGGGGTTTTCTGAGGACTGGCAAGACCTTGGATTCGACGATCTCGATCTTCAGGCACTGGAGATCATACTCATGGCTGCTCCCATCGGGCCGCCAGTGATCTCTGGAACTGGTGGTCTTCGGAAGTTGCGTTTCGCGAGAGCGGAGCGCAACCAAGGCAAGCGAGGTGGGGCCAGAGTCTGTTACGTGTTCTTCGATGAGTTCAAGAAAGTCCTACTTGTTCAGGCCTACGGCAAGAGCGACAAGGACGACTTGGAACCTGCCGAAAAGCGTGCCCTTCGCCAACTGATTGAGCGAGTTCATACGGACCTCGCCAATCTTTGAGGTGTCGTGGGTTTCTCGGTGTTGTGATCGGAATTCACATCACTTAGCCAACAAAACCACAGCTCGGTTCAAGCAAGCTCAATGAGCTAGCCATAGACTGAGCAACGCCACATCAATCGCCTTGCGTGGGCATCGTACGCGCATCAAGCAAGCTCAATGAGCTAGCCATAGACCGAGCAATAGGTTGCTCGGTCTCCTCCGGACTGAAAAGGCCGGCCCGATTGAAACTCAGGAGCAGAATGATGTCACGCTTAGGCAAAAGCATGATCCAACGCCTGGAGCGATTCGCGAACGACCTGGAACAAGGCGTTGACATCGCACGCAAGTACACCTGCCGACAGATTGTCCTCGACTTGGAGCCCAAGCCATACGATGCGAAGCGGGTCTTGAAGGCTCGCAAGACTTTGGGGCTGAGCCAGATGCTCTTCGCTCGGTTCATCGGCGTCTCCGTCAAAACCGTTCGAGCCTGGGAGCAGGGAACCAACATTCCGCAGGAGATTGCTTGCCGACTGATGGACGAGATTCAGCATGATCCGGACTATTGGCGAAAGCGATTGAGCCAATTGGCACGGAGTAAAACGCCAACGTCGGTGTGAGGCCGGATGATGCTTTTCCTCAGCCGCGAAGCGGCGACACCGATCACCCACCTTCCTCGCAAAGGTCGCTCCGCCCCAGCGAATCCACGCCGACCCTTCTGTCGCCGCTTCGCGACTGCTGTGGTTCCAGGGTTCAGATAGCCGTGGGTTTCACCCACGGCGACATGCTGCCACCGCTTCGCGGTTCCGAGTGCCGGGCCGGATGGTGAACTTTGTAGTGAAGGGGTAAACTGCCACTCGGTCTCAGAAGGAGTCGCGGTCATGGCGGAACTGCCTCAGCTGTTTCAATTTGACGATGGACCCGGAGGGTTTGAAGACCTGGCCATCAGGAACGGGGTCCATCTGTGGAGCGAGGCCACGTTGATGGCGGCGCTGGGGTATGAGGCGGCGGACTCGTTTAAGCCTGTCGTTCATAAGGCGCTGCATGCGTGCCTCTCGCTCGATATCGAGATCGAAGACAACTTCGTACGGCAGGCGGACAGTTCACATCTCTTCACGCGGTTCGCGTGCTACCTGATCGCGATCAACGGGGATTCTCAAAAGCCGCAGGTCGCCGCAGCCCAGGTCTACTTCGCAACTCTGGCCCATACGTTTCAGACGGCCATCGAGCACTCGCAAGCTGTGGATCGGGTGCTGATTCGCGAAGAGGTAAGTCACGGAGAAAAGTCGCTGTCGAGTTCGGCGAGTCGGCACGGGGTGGAGAACTACTCGTTCTTTCAGAACGCCGGGTATCGCGGCATGTACAACATGAATCTCAAGGCCCTCAAGCTGAAGAAGGGGGTCAAGAGTGGCGAGAGCCTGATCGACCGGATGGACAAGACCGAACTGGCCGCCCACCTATTCCGCATCACCCAGACCGATGCCAAGATCAAGAGCGTCGGAGCAACCGGTCAGTTGATGCTGGAGGAGATCGCGAAAAAAGTCGGCAAACAGGTACGAAAGACGATGATCGAAATCAGCGGCCAGAAGCCCGAGAGCATCCCCTTGGCGGAGCCGATTGCGGAGTCGAAGAAGAAGCTCAAGGCTGCCGGGAAGGAGTTTCGGAAACTCGATCATGAGGCGACGGAAGGAACATCCGGGGTGTGAATTGCTCCGCTTCGAAGACTTCGCGTCGCGGCGAATCGGGACCGGACCAACGAGATCAGAGAAACCGCCGACATTCGAGCTGGTCCGGGACGAGAGTCCTGCCGCAGTCCTTCTACTTCTTCTTCCCTTTCTTCGAGCCCGAAGTGGGCTTGCTGGCCATATTGAAGATTTCCAATTGAGGGGACAGCGTCAGCGGTTGCCCCTGGGCATCGGTCGTGACGACCGGTTGCAGCGGATTCTTGACCAGCTGAGGAATCATTCGTAGCGCGGCGGTGAGCATCTGGATATCGCTGCGCGAGGGGAGTTCCAACGAATGGGGACCATGATTCAAGAACGCGACGGGATACGCTTGCTCGCTGGAGATTGGCCAACCGCGGGCTTCCATCAGATCAAGGTCGGGAAAGGCAGCCAGCTGCGGCTCGTCGAACAACACGACCAGGCTGGTTGTGCGACCCCCGCGGCGGGCCGTCGCGAAGTCCAGCTGGGTGGGATACACGGCAAGTCCTTGGGTGACACCGGCCTCGCCCATCGTACACATGACTCGTCCTTCGGGCCAATTTCCGCCTTTCAGAACCAGTGCCGTCTGCTCACCGCACAGTCGCCACGGCGCCGCGCGATGGTACTCGCACGCAGCTGCGTAGAACTGTTGCAACTCCGCATCGGTGATGCCGTCAATGGTGGACAGTGCGTGATGCAGTTCAGACTCGGGCTCCATGTTGCGGGAGAAATCGAGGATGAAGCTCATCACTGGATCGGGCTGATCCTCATCGAGTTCGATGGAGCCGAGTTCAAGAGTCTCAATCTCCAGAGCTTCCCACACCTCGCGAGCTGCCGCCTTCTGCGCCTCGTTCCGGAAGATGATTTTCTGGGGGACTCCCGGTCCTCCCGTCAGCGGATGGCACATCGCCGCACAGAGCAATCCTTCCCAATCGGCAGCTGTGATGCTCGGAGTGGTGAGTTGCAGGAACCGCCGGACACCCTCGGGGCTGATCACGACGCCGAACCAGGGGCGAATCAACCGGCCCTCGACATCGATCCAGGCGTGGATTCTCCCGAATCCCACCATCCAGGGTTCCACCAGCGAGGAAATATCCGCGACATCGGCGAGCGTGTCAGCGGGCAGGGTGGTGGCTTCGCGGAGACTCTCCAGGTGTTGTTCGATCACGCGATCAAGTGCGGGGAGCGGGGCCGTCAACCGGGCCTTCATCTCGCACATCTTGAGCCCACGCTCGGCCAAGCGGAGTAGCCGTTTCTCTTCGAAGAGAACTTCAGCGGGACGAGGCAGGTCTTCGTGGTCCTCGCAGGTTTCGACGAGGAGTTGCAGGAGATCTTCGGTCTTCGGTCGGTCGTTCAGGATCGTGGTATGCATCAAATCGGTGCCGTCCGCAGAGGTCACGTAAGCGACGACGATGCTGTCGGGCAACTCGTCTTGCTTATGAACACTTTCGCGAACCACGATGCGCCATGTGTCGTCCCCGAGGGGGAATTCGTTTAATGCTTCGACGAGTTCCTCCGCTCGTTCCTTCCGCTCGGTCAGGCTGGGCTTCCGCTCGGGCTTGGTGAGGATCACTCGCTGGCGAATCCAAGGCATGGTCCCCTCGGTCTCGCGCCAGACCGGCATCGCCATAGCCCAGTACATCTCGGCTTCCGCTTGAATATCCACCTGCTCAAATTCGGGGTCATTCTCACCGCGAAGAAACATCTTCACAATATAGGGATTCTGGTCTTCAGCCAGTTCAAGCCAGCGATTGGCAGCAGGGGTGTCACCGTTGACCCGGAACTCCAGCAATGCTCGCGTCATGCACTCGCTGGAATCCATCGAGTCCACATCTCCGGGTGTGCCAAGACACGCTTGGGCTGCTGGAATTTTTCCCTGGTGCAGATGACAGAGAGCGAGACAGCAGGCGGGTATACTCCGGTCGAGCGGGTCGAATTCCCAGTCAAACAGTATTTCCAGATGGGGAATCGCAACGGAGTAGTGATGCAGGTACATCTCATCTCTCGCCAAAAAGCGATGAGCTGTGAGAAAGGGAGCCCCGTACGGATGATCCAGTAGGTTTCCTTCCCCACAGAGATCCTCAATGCTGTCCCGGTTGATTCGATCACCGAGGAGGGCCAAAGCCTCACGATGCAGGGCCAGCTCCTCTTCATGAGTGGCCGCATGAATGGCCTGGATGATCGGAAGCATGGCACACCGGGGGTCGATCTTCCGGGCCCGAGCCAAGTCCCGCTTGAGCGAACGCGGATTGTCGGGATCGATGCTCATGGCGATCTCGAATGCCTCCCACTCTTTGGCAGTGGGGTCAATCGGACGGGTCCGCCGGGGGGCAGGAGGCTGCTCCAGCTGCTCCTCGTTCCCCATCATGCCCATGAACCGCTCCATCAATTCTTCTTCGGTCACGCCCAGCGCCTGGCAAACGCTGCTCAACTGATCCTGCAATCCGGCGATTGTCTTCATCGCGGAACTCGGACGAGATGATTTGGATTGAGAGGCTCGCTTCTTGGCCATGCTGGCCTCCTGGCTGGGGTTCGATCTCGTCTGCCTAGACGTGCTGACACTCACAATGAGTGATGTAACATTTGGGCTCTCAGGATGCGAGCGTAACCAATGAAACACGCATGCCTGCATGCCTGATCGTTTTCAAACCGGGAACCGAATTGCCTCTCAATCCGGCCCACGTTGAGCTACAACGCGAAGTCCTCGAAGCGGAGCGTGTGCGGCCTCATGGTGTCACTTGGTCGCCGATATTCTGCGGCATTTCCGGCTGCGGTCTGGTCAGCGACGTGCGACACGCGGCGATGATCACGCTCCGCTCGCGGAGCTGATCCAGCAAACGCAGCTTCTCCGCAATGGGTAGAGCGATCTGGCGCCGCCGATACTCCTGCTTGCTGCGGAGGATGTCATCCCAATTGAAGGTCATGTTTGGCCTCGAAGAAATTGGTCTTCAAACTGCCGCCATCGTTGAATTGCTAAACGCTCAGCCTCGCTATTCCTCGTAGCTCATGTCAATCTGCTTTCCAAGTAGCTTGCCACTGCCACCGGGAGCATCTGTGAGTTCGAGCACGACTGTATCCACGAATAGTCTCTGGAAGTCATCCCCCGCGAGTGGCCGAACTGAGTCAATCATGTCCTCATTGACCGTCGCGATGTACTGCATGTTCATTTCCCGAGTCACTCGGTCTGCGAGACGAAACAACGAGAATCGTTGCCTTGGGTCAAGATGCGCATACAGTCGACTGTCGTGAATCAGGAATTCCATCGAATGACGCTGCTTCAATGTCAGCAGCAAAAAGTCGTAGCAGAATATCTTTGCTTGATTGATGCCGTCCCCGGCGTCATTCTGGATATGCACATCAATGTCAAAGCGACACTGGTTGTCTCCGTCGTTGTTTTTCACCGTCAGCCCAGCTGGCACGAGGCCGTAGAGTTCCTTTGAGTACTCTCGGAATCGGTCAAACAGTTTCGTCAGGAGTGCTCGTTCCGACTTCAGATACTCGCTAGTGCCAACAGTGGTTTGTGCCATTTCGGCTCGAATCTTCTGTGCCTCTTCTGTGTACTGGGTGAGGAGTTGGGTATAGTCCCTGATCCTCTGTTCTTGCCCCCTGAGCTCAGATAGCTTGGCGCTGTTTTCGGAATACTCGTCCAGTGCCCGGTGAGCATTTAGAAACTGCAGTTCAGAGTCGAGTTCGTTTCGAAATCGACTTGCCTGCTCTGCAAGGTCCGCGAGCTGCAGCTCTGCGGCTGACAACTCGTGTCCAAGACGTTTGGCTCGATTTTCTCGCAACCGTTGGTGAAAAGCCTGTATGTCTGAAAGTCTCTTGACTACCAATTCGGGAAGTGAAACCATTGCTTCCGTGTAAACGGATGTGACTTGCTCTGGCGACACGTCCGGATTGTCAATCAG
>JAYTCW010000120.1:0-12640 GCA_043736295.1 Planctomycetota bacterium
CGACGCTAATTCTTGGCCCGCTCGCAACCCGAGACCGCCGTCCGCAATGGTCGCGTCGGGATCCCAGCCGTGATCTTTTAATTCCAACATCCGCAAGCCGCGAGAGCGGCGACCGCACCCTCGCAATATCCCGGTCGCCGCTTTTGCAGTACGGTGGACTCGGTGGGGTCTCTTACGACACTAACAAGATTCCTCTGCCACACCACTCATTTCATCACTGGCGGCATGAGATCGGTACGAATCTTTACATCCTTGATGACAGAGACCGTATAACGTTGACGGCAGACATCGATCCGTTTGACGTTCTTGAAGTCGGGGAACCTCTTGGAAATTCGAACGGTATATAACTGGCCGTCTCGTTCACGGTGTGTGGCCTGAGCTTCTTGCAACCGCTGGTCAGATTCTTTGAGGTGGACATTCACCCAATAATCCACGAGGTCCAACGATCCGTCATGGATCGATTCCAGAACAGCTGCAGGGTACGGTTCTCCGACAGAGCGAATGACTGGAATCTCTGTTCCCAAGACGACTTCGCCAGACGCTACTGCACGCGGTACTCCATGGTCCGATCCTGCCTTGGGATCAATGATCCAGGTCACCCCTTTCGCGATCTCGATCTTCTCGACGGGAGTGTTAAATGTCTGGATCACCTGCGGGGCTTCAATAGGGTATTTGAGATGGACGTTTGTAGATTCCGTCCAGTGAAATTCTCCTTTGTACGGTCGCGACCCGACGGCTGCGGAAACCGTATAGAAGCGATCTGCGGAGACCTTGCCAGGTTCTGTCACTCCCCAGGATCCCAAGCCTGCCGTTTGTCCGTTGGGCAGTTCACACTTCACATTCACTCCGTTTTTAATTTCACGCCCGATACTGCCCACATCGAAAATGAAGACCAGCGGATGTGGTGCCTGGAACTCCGGTTGTGAGCAATGATGCCTCTCGGTTCCGGGAGCGTCAGCTCGGAGGGCGGTCAACTGCTGGTCGGTCAGTAAAACTCCATCCGGAGCCCACATCGGTGCAGTGGAATGCTCCAGTGTATTTGTATTTCCTTGTTGCCAAGTGATCGCCACGATTTGCGGAATCGGAACTTTGGTTTCACTGACAACTGGGGAGGTGTCTTTGACTTCTGCCACACTCGGAGTGGGTTCGGTCTCTTGAGCTTGTTGTGCCCCAGGGAGAATCAGCAAAGCCGCACTGACCACTGTGCAGCACATGATCCAGGTGGGCGTTCTTCGGCGGGATGGCAACATGATGTACTCCAAGCGACGGCGAATGGCGGTCATGCCAGAGATCCCCATCACGGTCGGAACCCATGGGGGAGTGCGGCAAGCACGGGCCGCTTCCAGAAGACATTGAGCGTAAGTCGAAGACGGGGCTTTCGACACTTCCAGCACGCCGTCATCGTTGCAGCGCTCGCGATCATGGCTGCACTGGCGACCGGCGATCCAGACTGCGGGATGGAACCACCAGCAGATCTGCACGAAGGCTTGAAAATATCCCGCCAGAATGTCTCCACGGCGGATGTGCAGCAGTTCATGCAGCACAATGAGCCGAAGTTGCTCAGTTGTCGTCTGGTCGAGCAAGGCTTTCGGAAACAGGAGCTGCGGCTGAAGGACGCCTCGCACAGCGGGGCCCAGTGGGCAGTCGAGTACCACGCATTGGGGAATTCGCCTGAGCCCAAGTTCGCTCGCGACATCGGAAACCATTTGGACCAGGGGAGTGTTATCGGCACAGGCGTTCGTTCTGACCAGTTGGTTGACTTGACGGATGGCTCGCAGCGTGACGACGATCAGCACCAGCAGTCCACAGCTCCAAACAATCACGACGATTGTCGGTATCGCCGGAAAGAACGAGAGCGTGGAATTGACGTTTCGTGATATCACGGCTTCTGTCTGGGGAGCCGTCGAGTGGACTTCTTGAGGAACGACCGACTCACTGGGAGGTTGTGAGAGTGAGTTGGTCTCGATCGCTGTCTCGCGATGACCTGGCAGAAGAAGATTCCAGACGCTGAATGCAGCACTGCCAAGCGGCGGTATCGTGCACTTCAACAGGACCATCATCCACAGCAGGTACGTCAACTGTGGTCGGATTCTCAGCACACTTTTGGCCAGAACCCACACAACGAACACGACGACTGCAATCTGAACACACTGTTGGAGAATCAGAGACGACGCATCGATATTGTTCATCAATCAGTCTCCTTGCTTCGGAGTGAATCCAGTTCAGTTTGCAGTTGATCGAGCTGTTCTTCTGTCAGCTTCTCTTCCTGAAGCAGGTGTTGCATCAGAGGCAGGACATTGCCGTCGAAAAGTTGATTCAGGAAGTTGCGAACGACTTGCTTGACGACTCGATCGGGCTTGACCTTGGGATGGTAGACATTGGTACGCCCCTCGCGTTTTGCGATGAGATAGCCTTTGTCAGTCAGCCGCCTCAGATAGGTTTGAACAGTGAAGAAATCCAATGCCCGGTCAACCGGAAGTGCGTCCACGACTTGCCGGACAGTTGCGTGTTTCAGGTTCCAGACGATCCGAGCGACTTCCAACTCAGACCGTGGCAGTGCAGGCAATTCGGGCATCTGGGCCTCCTCGTGCGTACGTTCAAGTGAACGTGATTATGACGTTCATGTGAACGTTGTCAATCTCTGATTTTACGATTTCATGCAGAGAGATGGATTGCTCGTCGAATCATAAGGGGGCTTGCGATTCCGCATTTCCTTCACGCGCTCTGTTCCCGGAACGCTCGGCTTGCTTCTGACCATCGAATGACCCACACGCTGAACGGAGCCATCTCTTCGCCGCGAAAGCGGCGACAGCAGGTAGCCGTGGGCGAAAGCCCACGGGCCCAGTTTTGCGTCACTCGCAAGCCGCGAGAGTGGCGACCGCACCCTCGCCTCATCCCGGTCGCCGCTTTCGCGGCTGCATTGGTTGTCGGCGATCGATCCATGGGCTGCCGCCCACGGCTATCTGCTGCCACCGCTCTCGCGGTGAAGAGGTCTCTCGGCGAAGATGGGGGGGCTGGCGACACGTCACCACTCGACCTCGCTCGCAAAGAACCCGAATCTTCCGAATCTTCGAGAAGAGTGGGAATTATTTCAGAGCAGGGCTGCTCTTATTCGTAGACCAATTCAAAGCCGCTGATCAGCGGCTTCAAGTGTTTCCCACTGCATCTTTCCACCTCGTCGCCGACTGGGAGAAACCCATGCGTTCGTTGTCTACTGCGCTATTGATGGCTCTGGTCACGGTTTGCGGATGTGAGCGGGCCGCGAATGATGGGGCGGTGCCAGCCACTTCGGCTCCGGCGGCTTCTACGTCTCCGAATGTAGAGAGGCCCTCTCGCGAGTATGACGCCAGCGCCAAATATGCCGAGGACGGCGCAGCCCCGGCAGCTGAGGCTTCCGTCGCTGCTCCCGGTGAGGCCCTGCCTCCCGAGTCGAACACGGAAGCGTACGACTCCATCGAAGAGTCGCGGTTCCTCACGGTGCAGGAGAGTCCGTTCTCGACCTTCGGGATCGATGTCGACACGGCGTCTTACTCCAACGTCCGGCGGTTTCTGACCAGCGGATCGCTACCACCTTCCGGTGCGGTGCGGATCGAGGAGTTGATTAATTACTTCCCGTACAAGTACACGCCGCCCGATGGAGCGGAGCCGTTCGCGATGAACGCGGAAGTCGCAGCCTGCCCCTGGAGGCCGGAGCATCGGCTGGTCCGCGTGGGGCTGAAGGGAAAGGAAATCGCTTACGGCGAGCGGCCCGCATGTCAGCTAGTGTTCCTGGTGGATGTCTCGGGCTCGATGGCGGGTGAGAACCGGTTGCCGCTGGTGATTCGGTCGCTGTCAGCGCTGGTGGCCTCGCTGGATGAGCAGGACCAGATTGCGATCGTGACCTACGCCGGGTCGAGCGGAGTCGCCTTGCCGCCGACCTCGGCGCGGCAGAAGCACACACTGATCACCGCCATTGAATCGCTGCGGTCGGGAGGCTCGACGAACGGAGCCTCGGGCATCGTGACGGCCTATGAACTGGCCCGCCAGAACTTCATTAAGAACGGCGTCAACCGCGTGATCCTCTGCACCGACGGCGACTTTAACGTCGGCGTGACCAATGCCAGCAGCTTGGTCGAACTGATTCAGAAGGAGGCTCAATCGGGAGTCTACTTGAGCGTGCTCGGGTTCGGGATGGGGAATTATCAAGACGCGCGCATGGAGCAACTGGCCGACAAGGGGAACGGGAACTACGCCTACATCGACAGCTATGCCGAGGCGCGTAAAGTCCTCGTCGAGCAGATGGCCGGGACGCTGGTGACGATCGCCAAGGATGTGAAGATCCAAGTCGAGTTCAACCCGGCTCAGGTCCAGGCGTATCGTCTAATCGGATACGAGAACCGGGCCCTCGCGACCCAGGACTTCCGCAATGACAAGAAGGATGCGGGCGAAATCGGGGCGGGCCACACGGTGACGGCTCTCTACGAAGTCGTGCCGCAGGGTGTCGACTTCGTCACGCCCGACATCCCCGAATCCAAGTACCAGAAGCCATCGAAGCCGACCCACGAAGCCCTGGCCGACGAGTTGATGAACGTCCGAGTCCGCTACCTGCCCCCCGCCGGAGGAGACGCCACCGAACTCGAGTTCGCCATCCGCGACACCGACCAGCGCTTCGAGCGGGCCTCCAAGGATTTTCAGTTCGCCAGTGCTGTCGCCGCCTTCGGGATGCAGCTGCGAAACTCGGGGCACAAGGGGGTCACGACCTGGGACGCCATTCAAGAATGGGCCAGCCCCGCTGCTTCAAGCGACTCCGAGGGATACCGACAAGAGTTCCTGTCGCTGGTCGAGATGGCGAAACGGCTGCAACCGACGCCGGTGGCGACTCGAGGTGTGCGTTAGAACCGTTCGGCAAGTAATGGTCGCCTTTCGCTCCGCGATAGAGCGTACTTTCGCGGAGCGCAAGGCGACTCTGTGACAGTGGATTGTCGAACGATCCTTAGCTTGCAGGGTCAGCCCGCCGCACTCCAGCGGGGGGCGTTGAGTGACGCTCTGCCGCTGGTGAATCGCCGCCCCTTGCTGGCGCAGCGGGCTGGGGGAGTGCGTGATGCTCGCGCACGCCCCATTCGCGACCTCCGAAGTCTCACCTGCCCCCGCCAGCGTTTCGAGGGGGGGAGCAACTCTCTACGATACGGCCTGTCATTCATTCACAGCTCAGCAAGGCCCCGCGCATGTTTGGATTTCTCACTGGCAAGGACTGGAACGTTCTGGCAGTCATCTTTGAGCGGACCGATCTGTTCACGGTCAGTGGCCAGCGAGTCAAGGGCGGTGACGCGGTGAAGGCTCGCGACGGGGCTCAAGGGCACGCCCGCACCATCTTCTGGGCCGTCTTCGACCAGAAGGGGAAGTTCCTGGAAGGTGCCTCCGGTCCGGGGGCACAACATGTCTCGGTGGAGACTGTGAAGAAGCTGGAAAAGGATCTGCGGAGCAACCGCACCGTGCAAGACATTCTCAAGTCTCTCGAAACCGCAGCTGCCAATAAGCTGGCCAAACCGCTCGTCTGGATCGGTTATCCGAGAAAGGCCGCTCTGCCGCCAAAGGATGCTCCGGAAGAGTAGGGGGGCATCCACACCGTTTCGGAGATTCGGCCTCGCCCTTTTGCTCGCCCTTTTGCTCGCCCTTTTGCTCGTCCTGAATCGCGAGATCGCGCTCTCCCGAACCGGGGGAGACGAGGAACTCCTGGGAGTTATCCTCCAAGTGCTGCTCGACAATGAGACAGTTTGGTGGTCGCAACTGGACGCCGCTTTGGAGCAGGGCGACCTCCCCACTGTCCAGCGTCTCGCCCACACACTCAAAGGGGCCGCTGACAACATCGGTGCCCAACTCGCGTACGAGGCCGCTGGCCACTTGGAATCACTGGCCCAGTCGAGTCGGTAGCCAGAGCTGGCCGCTGCCCGTTTTCGCCTCACCCAGGAATGGAACCGCCTGAGTGCAACCATCAAGACGCTGATCGCTACTCCCGTCTCGTGCTGAGTCGAGTTCTTCCACAAGCGCCACGGAACTTGGCTCCTACGGCAGCTCGCGCTGGCCCAGATCGTGAGTGACTCGTTGTTGAAGAATGACGGAGACCGGTAGGCTTCCCAGCGAGCCCACCCCTTCCAGATTAATGTTCGTGATCGACCATCACCCAAACAAATCCATGATCGGATGGCCCGTGGTCAACGTGCGCGAGAGGCCGCTGGCGTCCTGGGGATCGTTGACCGGAATGTCGAGGGCGTGGTAGATGGTCGCGGCAAAGTCCTCGGGGAGCACCGGGTTGCTGGTGGGATACTCGCCGAGCTTGTTGGTCTTGCCGTACACCTTTCCCCCTGCGATCCCGGCTCCGGCCATGATTGAGGAGAAACACTTGGGCCAGTGTTGGCGGCCCGGGGGATCCTGCTTGAGCACGAATGGGGTACGGCCGAACTCGCCCGTCACCACGACCAGCGTGTCTTTCAGCTTGCCGCTTTCTTTCAGATCGGAAAGCAGTGCGGACAGCGCCTGATCCAGACGAGGCAAGCAGAATCCCATGCCATAGGAGCCGTTGCCAAAGGCGTTCCCCATGCCCATGTTACCGCCATGCATGTCCCAGCTGCTGCTGGGCGGGCCCGCCTTGTCATGGTCCGCCTGTCCGGTCCAACCGTTGACGGTGACAAAGCGAACGCCGGATTCCACCATGCGCCGGGCGAGCAACAAATTCTGTCCGAGCGGATGCATCCCATAGCGTTCGCGGACCTGGGCGGGTTCGCGGTGCAGTTCAAAAGCCAGTCGCCCCTCGGCGCGTGTCATGCCGTCGTAAGTCTTCTCACGCAGATCGGACCAGTCTTTGACCCGCTGATCCTTGTCCAGTTTGCCGGACTCCAGATGACCGAGCAGCGACTTGCGGTCGCCGAATCGGACCTTGTCAAAGGTGTTGTAAATCTCGGGCGGCTGGAAGCTCTCCATCGCCGGATGGTTGTCTGCCGAGCCAATGAAGACCGGCGCATAGGCCGAGCCCAGGTAACCGCCGAGGCCGACGTTCGGCGCACAGAAGACCGGTGGTCCCACACATTTGATGAGCCACGCATTGGACACGATATTTCGCTGGCTGGGTTTGTGTTTGGCCACGTACGAACCCAGATAGGGTTGACCGTCTGGCACGCCTTCCTGAACACGCTTCTCCGATTGGCCGCTGAGCAGATTGTGCATCGCATCGAAGTGATTGCTGATCGCACCCGGATGTGACATGGAATTGATGAGCGTGAAGTGGTCCGTCAACTTGGCCAGTTCGGTGTGCATCTCGTTGATGTACATGCCCGGCACCTTGGTCGCGATGGGGACGTACGGTCCGCGATAATCCAAGGGGGCGTCGGGCTTCATATCCCAAGTATCCACATGACTCGGTCCCCCACAGAGCAGGATGAAGATGCAGGACTTATTCGATGCGACCGCCTTGCCCGAAGCGTCGATCTTGTCGCTGCCCAGCACGACGCCCGGCATGCCCAGACTCAGCGTCCCGAGTGCGCTCGCGACGAGTGCCTGCCGCCGGTTCATTTGGAAATCGTTCATGCGACATCACCCCTGTTCCAATAGACGACTCAAGCGAGAGTTTCTCGACCAGCCGACCGGGTCCGTCGGTCGTTATGGGATTTCACTCCATCCAGCTGAATCCCACAGTGTGTTCCTGTGTGCTTCGCATCAATACTAGCTGATCCCAATCCCCAACTCCATACAATTCGTTACCAGCTCGACAACTTTTGCTGACCGGTCCGCCGACCCGCTGGTGTGAACCACCGATCGTCTTTCACTCCGAGAAAGCCCGCCGCCCATTTTCGGAGAAAAAGGCGACAGACTTTCGAGCCACGCATCCAATTGTGTGGCACTGTCCAAAGCATTGTGAAGGCTGTAGCGACACACCAAGCCTTTGACGAGATTTCTCTCCACCGGCAAAAACCGCCGATTCCCCTTGCGTTGGCAGCTTCCACTTCGCAGACTCAGACGGATCATCAATGTCAAACGGAATTGGCATTGCCTCCTCCCTCCCATTCGACGAAGAATTCTGTGATTCAAGGACTTGCGAGGAGTCTTTGGTCAGGATCAATGCGATGAACGGCCCCAAGTTCAAGAAGCCACCGGTGGTGGAACGAGTACTCTCAGTGCAGTTTCAGGAACTGTACCCGTTTGACATTGTTCACTTCGGACTTTGGTACAATCTCATTCGTGATGAGTACCCGGATTTCGAACGTCAGAATCCGCTTGAGCGAATCGATGAGCCTTTTCCATTCATTGCTCGTCAACAGCGGCATCAAATCGGACTACAACTGACGCCGCCTTTGCCTCGGATGGTGTTCTCTCGGTCGGGATCGACAAATGAATTGCTTCAATTGCAGAGCAATCGACTGACCATGAATTGGGGGCATTCGGGAGAAGTTTCGGAGTACGTAGACTTCACGCAGATTTGTGAGCAGTTCTCACAGTGGTTTGAAGAGTTGCTTTCGTTTTGTAAGGATCACAAGATCAGCGAACCTGTCGTCGATCTGTGTGAAGTGACTTATGTGAACCAGATCACGCCCTTGCCACCTCAAACCGCCATGGAATACTTTTCATCGGTGTTTATGTCCGTGAACCCCAAGTCTCAGGTTGAATGGTTGTCTACCCCGAGAGCACTGACGTACAATCGGGTGTTCGATATCGCTGATGATCAAGGCAGACTCTATTTCGAGTCGGGCGCACCGCTTGTCGAAATGGATGCCATCGGCTTGAAGATGACGGGACGAGCTGTGGTTGAACCAGAGCAATCGTGGCGAGACCGAATGAAGATCGCCCACGATTGGGTGGTGAATGGTTTCGAGGCACTGACTTCTGATATGGTTCGTCAGCAGGATTGGGAGCAACACCAATGACAACGACAACTCGATTCGAATTCAAGCAGCAAAATGAATCGCCGACAACTAAAGACATCAAATGGCCTGCCAAGTGGAGGGATGAAGTCGTCCTGCAAACACAATCGCTGCGACTCCTGAAGGTAAACTGGGATAGCTATGGTGCGGCACGCATCAGCGCTGGATCAATTCACTCGGCTTGCGAAGCATTGAAGCAACTTGCAGTGGTGACTAATCAACGTCCGTCAATCGGCCCCACCCCACTGGGGAACGTCAATGTTTGGTGGACTTGGGAACAGGGTGCGAAGTCTCTTGAGCTTGAGTTTCTCTCGAACGGAGCGGTTCATGCGTGTTACACGAATGAACTCGACTGCTCCAAGGACTATGAAGCTGCGGACTCCTCTTGGACTAAGGTCCTGAGCCTGATTCCCGGTGCGTGACGGATCTGGAATGTCATCCCTCGACGAGATCGATCCAAGCGAAATCATCATGCGGCGAATCTTGCCGTCTGACGCGAATACAACCAGGATCGAAATCGTTGAGGGTAAGGAACGATTGACATCTCCGACCATGCAGCCTCGGGCGAATGAGGACCACCTTTCGTTCAGTCGAGCGAAGTACACAACGCCGGAAGCCCTCATTGAATTGGCAAGGGAATACTTGAGCCCGGCGCAAATGGAGGGCGTGAGCGTCTGGGGGCTTACTGTCGCCGACGTGATGCAAATCGAGGACGGCGCTGGTGGCCATTTGTGTGTTCGTGCCAAGCCTACAACAGAAGACCCGGGGCACTGCGGTGTTTTCTCCAGTGATGGAAAGCCCTATCCACCTCACTTGAAGGCAGTGAACAGAAAGCTCGCAAGAGCGGCTCGGAAGATTTTCCCGTAGCAATCAAGAGACATTTTCGAGCCTGAGCTGTTTTCGCATTCGACCTTCCACCGATTTCATCATTTCGCTTGATGGGGAGGAGTTCACCCCACCAGCCTCTCAATCACCGCCCCATGCACATCGGTCAACCTCCGGTCAATCCCGTGGCTCTTCATGGTCAATCGGGTGTGGTCTAACCCCAGCTGGTGCAGGATGGTGGCGTGGATGTCGTAGACCTGGGTGGGGTGCAGGCGGTCGAGGGGTTTGTAGCCCCACTGGTCGCTTTCGCCGTGGGTGGTGCCGCCCTTGATGCCGCCGCCGCACAGCCAGTTCGTGAAGCAGTAGGGGTTGTGGTCGCGGCCTTTGCCGCCTTGCGAGGACGGCATGCGGCCGAACTCGGTGGTCCAGAAGACGATCGTGTCATCGAGCAGACCCCGCTGCTTCAGGTCGCGGATCAGAGCGCTCGCTCCCCGCGCCATCCCGGTCGCCAACGGGCCGTGGTCTCTCTTGATATCCTCGTGCGAGTCCCAGTTCCGTCTCGGAAACCCGTTGTCGTTCCCCGACCAGATCTGCACGAACCGCACCCCCCGCTCGATCAACCGCCGAGCCACCAGACACTTCCGCCCAAAGTGGACCGTCTCTTCCAGATCATTGATCTCCGTCGGGAACACAGCTGGGACTGCATCGAGCCCGTACATCTTGAGGACGTGTTCCGGCTCGCCCCCGATGTCGAGGGCCTCGGGAGCGGCCAGCTGCATGCGGGCGGCGAGTTCGTAGCTGCGAATGCGGGCTTCGAGTCGGGCGTCGCCGGGGGTCTGGGTCAGTGACTCGGCATTGAGCCGTGCGAGCGCTTGGCGGGCTGCCTCATCGCGGTCCTTCGAGATCGCGGGGACGCGCGAGTCGGGGAACAGATCATGGATCGGCGGGTTCCGACCGGGGAAGACCGTTACCCCCGCATGCTGACCCGGCAGAAACGCAGCGTCCCAGTTCTTGGTCCCGTTCGACGCGAATCCCCGATGGTCGGGCAGCACCACAAACGCCGGCAGGTTCTCGTTCTCGCTCCCCAGCCCATAGCTGACCCAGCACCCCATGCCGGGGAAGCCGGGGTTCTGAAACCCGGTGGCTTGCAGGTAGGTCGCCTGGCTATGCACTCCCGTCTTACCGACCACGTTATGCACAAACGCCATGTCATCGACACAACTGCCGAGAGAAGCAACAACCTCGCTGAGCGGCTTGCCGCACTCGCCATACGGCTGGAACTCCCACTGCGGCCTCATCCACGGCCCAAGGCCATCCTGAAACGCCTCGACCGCCTCGCCGAAATCCGACGGCTTCCCGTCATACTTGATGAGGTCGGGCTTGAAGTCAAACAGGTCCACCGCACTGGCCGCCCCGCCCATGAAGAGCTGGATGACGGCCTTCGCGCGCGGCCTGTGATGCGGGGAGCCGAGTCGGAGCGGCTTCGGGGCGCCCCCCGCGAAGAGACCCTCCCGATCCAGCAGACTCGCGAGCGCGACGCCCGCGAATCCCCCGCCGACTGAGTGAAGCAGCTCACGCCGGGAGAGTTGGGGCGAAGGGAACAGCTGGCGATCTGGCATCAAGGACTCCCGGCAGGATCGCTTACGAGACACGGCAACATGCGACTCTCATGACCAAGCTCCGGCTTGGTCACGCCGATCCTGGAAGCTCTGCTTCGCCGCGCCACACAGGACTTCCGCCAGCATGTCAGGACTGGATTCCGTCGGCAAGTGCAGATAGCATGGGGAGGATGCTCTGGCAAGCTGGAGAAGCCAATCTCCGGCTTGGGACCGCATCTCCCCGAAGCTCCGCTTCGCCGCGTGCAATAGGAGTTCTCTAATGCCACTCCAGAAGGCGGCGATCGCTGGAACCGCTGTGGAACAAGTGATTCACACTTCTGATGGTTTCTCGATGTGGCGTCCTCGACCCAATTGGGTCACCAAAGGACACATTCGTAGTTCGCTTCATATCGGTACTCGGCCCACTTGGTGGATTCCGATCGATGGCAACGGACTCTTTGCTTATCGTCGCCAAGACATTAATGCAGTCGTGATCCCTGGGGAGTTATCACTGCACCCTGATTTCGATGAGGTTTACGATCAGGTTTTCCGTGAAGAGTCCGGGAAAACGGGAGGGATGACGAACGGAGACGTGTTGGCGCTGCAATCGTATGACATCAATCGCTTGGGTGTTGAAGAGAATCCAACTCTTCATCTCAATCTGCAGAAGACAACTTTCTATAGGTTTTACACAGCCTGCGTCGATCCGCGTGCAACTGAGTCTCGAACGCGGCACCTGTCTACGTTTGCACCAGAGGGGAGTCCACTTCAAGACATCCCCAATGCGGTTGGTATTTCGCTCATTGTCGAAAGTTCGGACAAGAAGTTTCTTTTCGCGCTTCGATCAGCCAAGAGAGTGGGCCCTCGGAAAGGTGAATGGGACGTGAGCGTTGTTGAGGCAATACATCCTCATAAGGATTCCAACAAGAAGACTAAACGTGTGGACATTTTGAAGGCTGCGGCACGAGGCTTAGCAGAAGAGCTTGGTGTTTACCCCAGCACGAATGACATTGAGATCCTCGGATTCGGAGTCGATTTGGAATATTACCAGTGGAATATCATTGGACTCGTTCGCATCAAAGCCGAAGCAGAATCGATCCTTGCAGGTCGCGTCCAGCTCGCGAAAGACCGGCACGAGCATCGGAATTTGCAGCCCGTAGACTCTGCCCCATTGGCTACGCTTGATTTTCTGAAGACTCACTCCATGTGGTCATCCGGACTTGCCACAGTGTACTACGCATTGGTCCGCCTTCACGGTGCAGACGCAGTGAATGCGGCGGCGGCTACCTTGTTTGCGACCAAGAGGGCGGTAAACCCGGTGGTTTT
>JAYTCW010000121.1:0-11803 GCA_043736295.1 Planctomycetota bacterium
GGCATGGCTGCGCCCTCCCTGGGTCGTTTGCGCCAATCACTTCACAATCCCTTTGTGAGCATTATTGCAGAGCGGCGGGGTGAAATGCAAAACTTCAGCTTGAGCTTCCGGCTGAACCAGTGCGAACAGGATGTCGCACAACAACACCGGGTCCATCACCAGTCGTTCGAGGAGCTTGCCTTCGATGGCATCCAGCAGATTGATGTCGAGCAACGACCGCACCCGGCGGATCGCATCGACAGTAATCGTGACGGTCCAGGTGCGACCGAGAGTGTCGTTGAACGTGTGCATGAAGTATGGTCTCGATGAATCAGGGAGCCAAAGAACAATCCGACGAAGTCGGTTACGCAGTCACCATCCACTCGGGTGGGTGATCGCTGTAGGTCGGCTTGGCGGTGACGCTGACCTTGATCGCCTCTTCGAGCGGTTCGGACCGGCTGAAGTTGGTGATGGCCATTGCCGCTCGCAGCCCCTGCGAGCCCGAAGTGCCGACCGGACCATCCAGGACGGCGAACTCGACGGTGCCATTGGTCAGGAACGCGGTGCGGATGGCGGTGAAGTCGTCGTCCGCTGTGTCCCAGACCATCTCGAATTCCAGGCTGCCGTCCTTGAGCGTGGCGATGGTCGCTCGCCATCCACCGTTGCCACGCGTGGTCACATCGGCCTCACCGGCTTCAAGGGAGAGCGTCAGATCTTTGACGTTCTTCACTTCGTTCCAGGTGACAGACGAGTAAGCCCCCGTGTTGCGGTAGAGCCGGGCATCAAGGCCGAGTTTGACAGACATGGGTGAGTCCAGAGAGGAGGGACGAGAGTGGAGAGCCAGAGAGTCGGATCAGGTCATGAATGGGACCGCATGGCCATCGGCCACCATACGGTCATTCAAGTTCACATCACTGGCGATCAGCGTGGCGAGGTAGCGACCGTATTTTTCGGTCAGATCCTTCTGCGTCCGAACGATGATTCGACCATCCGCAGCCGTCAGTTGCTGCAGCATTTCCGACAGGTGCGCCTTCGCAGCCAGGCCGCGTGGGCGGTCGGGACCATGCACCTCAGGGGTGTTGATCCCGACCAGCCGCAGCACCACGTCCAGAGACACGCGGAACCCGAGATCGATCTCAGCTTCCACCGTGTCTCCGTCAATCACCCGCGTGATGCGGGCGCGGTACTCGTACATCACGACCTCACTTACGCGGTGGGTGCCGGAGCGAATGATTCCGTGGGAGGGACAGTCGCCTGACCATTGGTTCCCGATGTCGCCACTGGTCCAGCTGGCCAGCGCCCGAGAATGGGCAGGTGGCTGATCGGGATGCCGCTGGTCAGGACTTCCAGGTCATCCTCAGTCGGCCAGTCGTCGAGCGGGGCCACGGTGTCGAGCATCTCGGTCGAGGTGAACCACACCGAGGGGTTGTAACTCGCCAGCTGTTCGTCGCTGATCGTGAAGTCGGGCTTCGAGGCCTCAGCGAGAGGTACGCGGAACAGTTCCGTCGCCATCAGCCGGTAAACCCGCTGGACGTACTGGCCGATCAGCCCGGCGAACGCTTCGCTGATTTCCAGAGGACGAGCGTTCTCCTGGTGCTGCATCGACTCGGTCAGCGAGAGCAGCATCAGCCCGGCATACTGCTTGAGCCACTGGTTCCGCACCTTGAAGTACGGGGTCGGGTAGACCAGGAACTGCTCGGCTGCCGGGAGGGCGTGGGCGGTCTCCATATTCAGCGTCGCCGCAGGGACCGCCCGCGAGGCCAGGATCGACCGCGCCCGCGTACACAGCTTGTGAATCCGCGTCAGCGTATTGATCGACGGCGGCGTCCGCAGCCGGGCGTCGGGATGCCACAAGATCGCCTGCAGATTGCGACCGACTACATCGGTGAGATACCGGATCGTGTCGTTCTGCGACTGCGTGTCGTTCGAGAAGTTCGGCACCGCGAGGCCGTAGTTGCTCCAAGCACCGACGTTGTACCAGCGGAATGCGTCATTGGTCATGAGTCTGTTTCCTGTGTGAGAAGTGGAGAGTGAGAAGAGGAACCCGTTCGTGATGCACGTCAACAGCCACAGCTGTGAGAGGTGGGACGGGTATGTTGAGGTCAGTGAGGCCGCTTGATTCCCTTGGCCGAGAGGAACTGGTCAATCAGTCCCTTCATCGTTTCGAGAGTCGAGACCGAGCCGGGATACTTGCGGACCAGTTCGGTTTCGGCCCATGCGAAGGCTTCCGCGAACGTGTCACGCTCATAGGGGGCGAACCGAGTCTCGGAGACGATCGCCTGGGGAGGCGGAGGGTTTTCGATCGTGACAACCGATGGAGCCTGTGGTGGAGCGGGGGGATCGCGAGCCGTGACCGACTCCTTCCGTCGCCGAAGCGTTCGCCACAGGGCAATGCCACCGAGGATCAGACCGCCAGTTCCGCCCGTGGCTCCAGTGACTCCCAGCCAAGTGGCGATCGTGATCGCGGTCTGGGCGATCCCTGCCGCTGCATCGATCTTGTCACCCAGTGTGCGATCGGGTTTGGGATCTGCCGCTGGGGCTGGAGTGACTACGGGTTTCTCGGTTGCTGGCTCCGCTGGCTGCGGAGCCTTCGGTTTCTCGACCGGCGGAGGTGGGACGATCGCCGGAGTTTCGAGCTTCTCGTCCTGATCCAGCCCAAGCTTGCGGAGCAACTCGTCTGGGGTTTCATACCCAGTCACAGCTGGCTGGCTGGGAACCACGAATGCGGGCACCTGCTGGATGCCAAACTGCTCTGCCGCTGCGGGATAGACATCGATGTCGATATACGTCACTGCATACGCCGCATCGAGCCGTTGCCGCAGGATCGTCTGCTCGGTGTAGTGCTGCTTGAACCTCTGGCACGGTCCGCAGGTCGGAGAACCGAACACATACAGAGTCGGCTTGGTCTGCGGACGGTTGCGGCAGGTGTCGAATGCCTCGCGGGTCGCTCCGAACGAGATGAACACACTGGTGCGGTCATCGCTGCTATTGAGCAGGCCGCAGACCTCGCTGTCGCGGGTGAACAGCGGGCCACCGCTCCAACCGGGACGAGTGGGGAATCCAGTGACGTTCCCTTTGAACTTCCCGCCCTGGAACTCGAACGTACTGCACCGCAGCAGCGGTCCTCGAATCCAGCGCAGCTGCCGCTCGCCGGTGGTGTCGGGATAGCCATACGACCAAACCGTATCGCCGACGTTGGGAATTTTTTCGGCCACACGGGCGAAAGGGAACCCGTCGCCGTCGCAGTCGAACACCACTGGGCCTTCAGCTTCCGGAGAGACGTAGATTCGGCGCGCCGTGACCTCGCGGTCCTTGAATTTCACCACGACCACGGGCGGATGGTCACAGTGCTTCGCCGTGAGAACCAACCCCGAAGGGGCGACGCAGACCCCGGAGCAGTCACCGACCATCACAACCGAATCTTTCACGGCAGCTGGGGCGGTCGCTCCCAGAGCCAGTACCAGTGGAACCACCATCAGCCGGTTCCAGATCGTTTTCAGAAACGTCGCCACGAGAGCGATGCCATAAACACACAACGACACGATGAACGAGATGAGGATCAAGAAGACTCCTTGGTGAATGAGTGAAAAAACTGAAACGTCCCGTTACGGACGAGTTCCCGGAGTAAACACGCCGGGTTGAACTGCGTGGGGTTCGAACGGTTCATCCGCCCGAGCCGCATGCAGACAGCGGCGACCAGCTCCGAGCAGAACAGCTCGTTCAGGTCCGCCGACGGAAGCAACCGGGTCCGCTTGAACAGCCGCGTCCCGGAGAGCAGTGCCCCGCCGAGGTCATACGTGACCTCTCGTCCGACAAAGTGCCGGATGAGAATCCGGCTGAGCAGATCCCGCTCATCGCGGGAGAGTTTCTCGATGGCCGAGAGCCGATAGAGATCGACTCGTCCGCCATCGGCGAGGTAGTCAGCAATCCGGGTTTCGGGGTGATGGGCCTGGCAACCGTTGATCTTGCGACCGGTGATCTCGCACGGATGCGGACAGAGCGTGGTCGACTCGATCCACAACGTCTGCAGCTGGAACTCACAGAACGTCGCCACATGCGACGGGCCAACTTTCAGTCTTGGTGGAGCGAGTACCGACGCGGTTCCGTAAGAGATCGCCTTCGCGGTGAATCCGGTGCCGTAACAGGCGGCGATATCGAGAGGTTCGAACGCGAAGTCGGTCATTCCCGTCCTTTCATCCGATCGAGCAGATCATCATGCCGAGCCAGTCGGCGGCGGATGTCTTCCAGCTCGGAGCCGCGCAGCTCGTTCTGAGCCCGGACCTCGGCCTTGATGGCGGCCATGTCGGATGACATCTGCCAAGCCCAGAGGATCGCTCCCACGAAGATCACGGAGACCGTGAAACTGAGGAACGACACAAACCATTTCGGGATCACGATGTACCCGTTGCCGTTCATCCCGAGAGCGTGCATCGGAAGTGAGGAGTCAGTTTCGGTGGGTGCGATGACGGTTCCTTTCATTTGATGGAGTCCCGCCACAATGACGGGAGCTGGGATTGTTCTTTCTCGAACGCCGGTCCCATGAAGGGACGCGGTTTGATCTCGACTTCGACCTTGTCGTGCGACTTGGTCTCGATCGTGATCTCGCCGCCGTGTTCGAGTGTGCGAGGGGCATCTGTACTGCGATTAAGCCGGGCGGGGCCGATCACGACCGAGCGGCGGTCGGGATCAAACAAAAAATAGATGTGCCGCTTGAGCAGCCCCGTCCGGTTGGTCGGGGATTCCCCGGCTCGCGAGGGGCGCTTGCGCCGCTGAATCCGCTGCTTCGCATCCTGCCGGACAAACGCTCCGAACCGGGACAACACCTTGCGTTCGGACCGGCTGACAGCGGACTGAATCGCCGTGCGGTCAAAGAACAGCCCTTTGACGTGAACAATACGGAGACCGATATGCATGAGGCACCCGGCCTCGGGCTATGTAATGACACGAAACGTCAGCGTCAGCACGCTGGTGAACGTCCGCAGGTTCTCAATGTGTTCCGGAGCGTAGATCGTCTTGAACTCGGTCTTGACGCAGGCCGCCAGCGGGAATGTTTCCAGGCGTTTGGCCCGGAACACGTCGCCAATCTCTTCGGCCAGGGCGAGCAAAGGATCGAAAGAGGCGTTCTGCTCGTTACCGGGCTTCTTCTGGATGGCCACGTCTATGGCGATGTCCTGCTGGGACTGAGACCTCGAGACGGAGGCATTGACCACACTGCTGGGAACCACCGTTACTTTGAGTGACTTCAGATCGCTGACCTCGGCCCGAGGCAGGTAAGCCCGCGTGGCAGCGACCGGCTGGCTCAACGTCGCGGCATTGAGAGTGGCCACGACGGCATCGGCAATCTGCGTAATGACAGGCATCAGGCTTCGACCGATCCCACATGCTTGGTATTGATCCGTAGCGTCGTCCGATACGGATCGGAGTACCGCCAGTCGAGGACTTCGAACTCGCGGGGGCCTTCACGAATCAGATCACCCCGCTCGGGTTCACTGACCTGACCGCCGAGGACGAGATCATCGGTCAGGATCAGGTAGTCGCGGTCGGTGAACTCAATGCGGACCACTTGGCCATCGTCGGCTTCGTACTTCGTCCGACCGATCGTGGCCGGGACGGTGATCTGTACGTCATTCCTGACGTACGTCACGGTTGTCGTGAGATGCAGCGTCCGCTGCTGTTCGAGCCACGCGGCCCCCTGGGCCAGGAGATCACACATTACTGGCTCATCCGCACGCGGACCGTCGTGTCCGTAGTCGCAGCCGCTTTGGTCACCTTACCGATCAGCTTATTGCCGGTGGCCGTGGCCGTGACGATGTTGTTGGTGTCGTCCCAGTACAAGATCGTGCCGACCGTGTAGGCGACGTTGGTCGCCTTCAGGAAGTCGAATACTCCGGTGACGGCCAAGGCTCCCGGCTCATTCGCCGCCAGCGGGCGGCAGGCGACGGCGACTAGGTCACCTTGGACGATCACGTCCCCCACCGCAACCGCACTGGTCGGTGTGAAATCGACATTGGCACCTTCGTGAGCAAACGTGGCTTGTGGCATGAGGAGAAGTCCGGAGGGAGGAGGTGGGAGTCTGGAGCAGGAGGATTACAAGTCGGTGAGGACGGGAGTTCCAGACTCTGGACTCCCGTCTCCCGACCTTGGACTACGCTTCGCCTTTTGCCTTCAACCCGCCCCTCGGATCTTGCAATGCCACGCCGAAGTCGTGGTAACCGCGCATCTTGATCCCGAGTTGATTGAAGTCGGCCTCAGCGGTTTCGATCGTGGGGGACTCCTGACCGTTGAGAAACGCGACCTCGATCACCGGCAGATCGACGGCTTCTGCCAGCAGGTACCACGCCTTCGAGGAGTTGCCCGCGTATTGGGCGTTGGCCAGGTAACGCGAGACCTCGACCCGGAACCGCCCGACGTGCGGGTTTCCCACAGGGATCTTGGAGTTGGCGGTCGTGTCCCGGAGTTCGAGGGACTTGTAGAGCTGGGTGCCGATCGCATTGAGTGCGGTCGGGACCAGGATGATGGCGGGCATGATCCCGATCGGCTTGCCATCGCCATCGACCTGATCATTGAACATCACGTCGGCCTTGGTCAGGCCATCGATCGTCAGGACCGTGTCCACTCCAGCCATGTAGTTCTTGTTCCCCGCCGCGAAGAACGCAGCGTTGTTCAGGAACGTGGTCCAGAACACATCGTTGATCTTCAGACCTGAACCGCGACCGAGCTTTCGCGGCACGGTGGTGATCGCGTTCAGGTCATCGTTGATGATGTCTCGGCGATCGATCGACAGCACCAGACCGTACGTGTCGGCCTTGTTCGTGTAGACTTCGGTCCCGAGCGTACCCTGCTTGATCTCTCCGCCGGGCTGGACCTGTTCGTACTGGTCTTTGCCGATCAACCGGTAGCTGGTGACGGTCTTGAAGTCGCTGACGTTGCGGACCGCACAGATGTTCCGCCACGTCCGCTCAACGCTGAAGAACCCGTCCAGTAGGAACTTGTTCGCCACGTTCGATAGCAGCCCGCCGATGTCGATCATCGACGAGGCCGCCGTGAGGCCTTGGCTGAACGCGAACCGCAGCACGGTTCGATGATCGCGGAACGAACGCCCGTCATAGCCGTTGGCCCAGGCCGCTTCGAGCAGCAACTCCTGGAAGTTGATCCCACCTTTGAACCGGCGATCAGCGGCTTCGAGGACTGGCTCGTCGTACATCTCCTCGACATCGGGAGCCTTCCCCGCCTGCATACAGGCCGCTTCCAGCATCAACGTGGTCACGGTTGTGTCGCGGCTGTGAATCGCGGGAGCCGCAGGGCGGTTGGTCCGCAGGACTTCCAGTTCGGTCCGCTGTTCGTTCCAGCCGTCGCGGATCGCCTGGGCTTCAATCTGCGGGTGGCGTCCACCGCATGCCTTGCGGACTTTGGCAATCCGCTCGGTCTCCGCGACGGCAGCTGCGCGGATCGACTGAGCGGATTCCGAGGTCGATGTGGTCATGTCAGATTCCTCAGTGTCTGCGAAGGTCTCGTCGTCATCGGCCTGGTTCGCCGCCACACTCGCGCTGGTGGCTCCGTCTGCTCCGAGATCGACAAAGCTGATCTCACCGAGGGTCGACTTGCGGACGACATTGACGGGGCCGGGATGTTGTTTGCCGTTGACGGTCACTTTCTGAGACTCCTTGACGAACTCGTACTCTTCGACGCTGGCCCCGACAGACGCCTGCCACGGGAAACCGTTCTTCGAGCTGGTGACGACTTCACGGGCGGCCACGGTGTCGCGGGACACGACGCCGGTGGCGACCAGCTGCCCCTGATCCACCCGGATCGCATCGGTGTGCCCGACTCCGGAGAGCGGATCATGAGCAAACCGGATTGGTCGCGACTGCGATGGGATCGACAGCCCGGCCAGATCGAGGATCACCGGATGTCGCCATCCCGCCACCCGCATCGGACCGCCGGTGTAGCCCACCATCTGGAACCGGGGCAGTGCGTTGGGAGTGCCATCCGCAGCGGCTTCGATCTCGATGTGAGCCGTGGCGGTCAGGCACAGCTGGGTCGGCGGTGAGTTGGCCTCAATCTTCTTCCGGGGGCGGAGAGTCAGGTTCGGCATTAGAGTCCTCGGGGGGAGTGTTTTCGTTGGTGTTGGTATTGGTATTGGTGTTCGAAGGGCCGGGCATCGGGAGCCCGAGTTCGTTCATGAGCGAGAGTTCTTTCGCCCGCTGCCGCAACTGGGTCTCCCAGTCGAGACCGCGTCGGGCATACTCGTCGGCATATGTCGTGGTGTGGTTCGCGAGTCGGAGGGCTTGGGCACTCGACTCTTTCAGTGGGTCCACATGCTCGTGACCATCGAAGAACCAGGTGTGCGGGACACGCAGGGATGCTTCGAACTCGGGCAGATACCCCTCGATCAGCATCGCCTCAGTGAGCCAGGCATTCAGGATGCGATCGAGTACCACCGACTCCAGATGGGCTTGCTCGACGCGGATCGCCTTGAAGTACATCTGGTGATCGAGGCGACCGGAGGCATAGTTGTAGCCCGAGGAGTTTCCCGCCGAGATTGCGAACGGCATGTTCAGGCAGCGGGCGATTTCATTGAGGATTTCCCGCTTGAACTCACCATACGTCGTCGTCGGGAACTGAGCCTCCATCTGGCTCATCTTCCAACCACCCGGCATCGTCATCAGCATGCCGCGTTCCAACTCGATGAGGTCCATCGGGTCGAGTGACTCGGCCTCTCCGTTGGCGGGAGCATCCGTGTACAGCACTCCGCCGGGGAGAGCGGCGATCTCCGCCGCCGTGATCACCGCCAGGGTGTACCGCCGGAGATGAGCGAACAGCGGCAATGCCGGAGTGATGTCTGGAACGCCTCGGCCTTGTCCCGCCCGGTCCTGGCGGTAGTAGTGAATCATGCTCTCGGCAGGCACGCGTTCGTACTGGATCGACAGACTGCCGGACGTGTCGCCGGGGTGTTTCTTGAGGACGTGGTACGCCACCGGGTTGCCGAAGCGGTCGAACTCAACTCCGTCGACGGCGTTGATCACATCGAACTTCAAGTCGGGCGTGGCCACCTGATCGGCCTCCACCAGTTTTACATCCAGCTGCACGGTTGTCGGCAACTGGGGGTTACTCGTCAGAACAGAAAACCCCTCGCCATCCGAGGCCCGAGACATTCGCAGCGTCCTGAGCTTCTCAGGCAGCCCGATCGCCTTGGACCACGCCATCCATTCCTGCTCAATGAACCGATTGGCATCCGCCTTGTCGGTGAGCATCTGCAACCTGGGACCGCTGCCAATCAGATCGTTTGCCAGAGTGAGAACAATCCCTCTCGCATAGCTGTTGTTCGCCACTTCGTAGCGGGAACGGTTCCGCAAGAGGCGACGCACCAGGGGGCTGTTGGCGGCATTCGCTGACAGGTTGTCGGCATTGGCCCAGTGCCGCCTGTTCTCGTCGTTCGTCCCGGCTGCGTCGTACCGAGCCTGAATCAGCCGTAGGGCCTGAGCCACATGCGGCGGAGTCGGGGGCGTGGGCGGAGTCCAGAGTGATTTGAGCCATGTGAGCAACGTCAGGAAGCCCCTGGGGGAGCGAGTTTGGAAAACCGGATGCCGCGAGATTTCGATTTCGCGGCCTGTTTCGACGCCAGAAAGCGTTCGGCGGCAATCTGATCGGGAAGCGAGTGTTGTTTCACGCCCCCGGAGTCGCCATGGGCCTCAGCCGGGCCAGAGGCGTTGTCTCGAATGGATTGTTCAAGGGAGTTCTCAGACATTGGTCGATTGTTTCTCCCTCCCCTCTTATTCATATGCCGTTTGAGTCAAGTTCCTCAGCAATCTGGGGGCGATTCTGGAAAATAGTTTTCAGGCATGTCGACGATGGCGAAGTTCGGAGAGCTTCAATCGCACGGCTGGTGCCGCCCTCTGAGCATCATCTCCCAGTAGCTTCACACCCAAAATCGCCGCCGCGACGGCGCACCCGACGATCCCGTCCAGCCAGTGGTTGTCCGGCTGCCCCGGTCGAGGTTTCCACTCATCCACCGTCCGTCCACGTCCCTCGGTCCGGACGCGGTACTCGGCGGTGAGGTGTTCCGCGAAGAGACGGTGCGGCTCCGGTTTCTGACCGAACAGGGCGAGCGAACCTTTGTCTGCCATCGCCACAGCCAGTCGAGCGAACACGAACGACTTCCAGAAGTTCGTGTCGAACGAGACGTGGCGCACCGCGCGCTTGCCCATCACGCCGGGGATACGCCAGTTCAGACCGACGCGGTCGCCGGGTCGCCTCTTGTAGTCGGCGAACGGCAGACTCGACGCTCCCACGAACCGTCCGTGGCTCGGTAGCAACAGCGCCGCATGTGGCGACTGGCGGCAGAACTGGTAGACCACATCGGTCGACGTGCCCCAGTTGGCGTCGATCAGGCAGCGTTCAATCCGGAGTGAGGCTCCATCCTCCCGGTGCCATTCCCGGGCCAGCTGGCGCTCAGTCAGGGCCTGCAGCCCCGCATAGATCGCTCCCTCCAAGCCCGTGCCAGGCGTCACACTCGCCAAAGTCTTCGTCACATCCCGCAGCGAAAAGTACGACCGCTGCGGATCGGGCCAGGCTCCGTACTCCAGCACTGTGCCGCTGAACTCTTCGGCCCAGGCACAGATTACATAGAACAGCACTTTCTGCTGCACGTCGATGAACATCGTCAGATGCTGGCAGCCCAGCGGAACCCGCCCTTTGGGTAGCCCGTTGAGTTTGGCGGCAATCTGGTCCGCCGTCAGTTCATTCTCATCGGCCTGCACTTCCGGGAGCGGTTCGTTCTGGTACTCCGCCCAGAACGCCGCCTCATCTTGAAGCTTGAGATTCATGGCGTGCTGTATCGCTGACAGCTCGTCGTAGTTGAACCGCACCGGCCACGCGATCACCGATCCCGCGTCCATCTCGAGCTGATGTTTGCGGTAGAACGCCGTCGCTCCTGCTCCACCATCTTCGTTCCGGAGCCCCTCCGCCCGGATCTCCGCGTACCGGTCCCACAGCTTCGTGTCGGTGGGGAACGCATAAACCATCCTGGTCCTTTGCCCCTGCCACTGCGGATGGTGATCGCGGTTCAGGATGCGATCCGCCATGTCTCCCGGCCGAATGACCGTGCAAGGCATGATCCCCGAGATCTTCTGACCCGGTCCCGCGAGTCCCAACACCGCACCGGCCAGGATACTCTCGCGCTGCTGGCACTGCGAAATCGACCTCGCCGACTCGTCCGTCTGCGGGTCATCAAGCACGACCAACCCAGGTCGAACGCTCTTCCCGTCCGGGCGTTTGAACTTCATGCCGCGAATGCGACCGGTGATTCCTGCCACTTTGATGATCGCACCGCTGCCGCGCGATCTTCCGTCTTCGCGGACAAACGGAACCAGTGTTTCGTCTTGGTCCCAGTTTTTGGGCAGGATCATTGGCAACACGATGTGTTTGGCCGTCCAGCCGATGTGCGTGCGTTCCCCCTGATACAACTGTCCGTTGCAGCGGTTCGCAATCCCGTCGAGTGCCTGGATCGGGTGGCAGATCTCCGGATAGTCGGCTAACAGTAGATCGTTCGCGTCCAGTTCGGTCTTTATCGACTCCAGCATGTCCATCGCATGCCCTTCGTCCGACCCGATCAGGCACACGAACTCCCGATGGCCATTGAGTACCGCCCAGATGCAGGCACACTCGCAGATGGTTGTCTTCCCGCTCCCGCGTGGCATCGCCATCGCGAACAGGCCGCCCTGCAGCACTGCCTGTTCGATCTTCCGCAGCACCTTCAGATGGTCCTCGGACCAGGTGAGGTGGAATGACTGCGGGAAGTACGCCTCACAAAAGTACTGAAAAT
>JAYTCW010000122.1:0-2550 GCA_043736295.1 Planctomycetota bacterium
CCCAACTCGGCATCGACCCCGACAAAATCAAATCCCTCGAACACCCAAAGTCCCCATAACTCGCTACGATTCCCTGAGAACCTGGCGCTGTCCAATTAGGATGTGGTTCGAAACAATAGTCGCCTTTCGCTCCGCGAAAGGACGTTCTTTCGCGGAGCGAAAGACGACGAATCGGGAAATTGCTTTGGACCAATTCCTGACCTGCTTGAACGGAATGAATTCCGTTCTACAGTCGCTCGTACCGCGAGTGAACACGACAGACAGCGAGATTGTCCGGGAACGTATGCCACGCCTGCAACGACACGGCGTCGTAGGACAGATCGAGAGAGACTCCACTCAGCGCGGGCGGCAGGAAACGGTGTCCGCCGCCGAACTCCCGACTGACCAGAGCCCGCCGCGCATCGGCCTCCCACCGCTCCTGGGTCGCTAGGAATTCCTCGCGGTCATACGTCTCAAATTCCACCCGCGTCTGCCAGCGGAACGCTCCGGCCAGTTCGAGAGTCTCTTCTCGTTCAGTGGTCAGTGGGAATGCCAATTGTTGCCCGCGTTGCGGCAACGGAATGGATGTGGTGAGCAGTGTTTCGCAGGCGGACTCTCCCGCCAACGAGATGAGGATCACATGCCCCGCCTCACCCAAGGACAATACACAGCTGAATTCTCCCGACTTGACCCGGGCCGTGATGACACTGGGATACAACTCCGGGTGCAGTGCGCGGTCGAAGACACGAAGTGAAAGATCTTTCAGATTCTGTCGAGCAGTCGAGATCGGCATGTCGGGCCTCGTGGGTTTCGCAATGTTCGCGAGAGCTTGGCGGGCCGGTGAAGACTTCCGAAGTCTCAGAAGACTTCGGAAGTCTTGGGGGACGGGCCACTCACATCCCGATGCAGTAGAGCCCCTCGAACGTGCGGATCAGGATCTGACCGTCGACGAACACGGGAGTCGCGACCACGGTCTGCCCCTCACCCAGGCTGTTCTGCGAGATCAGCTTGAAGGCGGCCCCGGCCTCGGCCACGAATGTCTTTCCGTCCTCTCGAATCGCATAGAGATTGCCGCCAGCGAGAATCGGACTCGCACTGTAGGCATGGCGATTCTTCTCCAGTTCGGACTGCCAGACCACTTCGCCGTTCTCCATGTTCAGACAGGCGAGTACGCCCTTGTCGGTCAGGACGTACGTCTTGCCTCCGACCGCAATCGGGGTCGGCACGTCCGCCGAGATCCCCGGCTTCGACCAGACGACATGCGACTTCGTCACGTCTCCCGTCCCGCCCAGTTTGATCCCATGCAGCATCCCCCCGCGCGAGTACGGCGCGATCACCATTCCGTCCGCCACAACTGCGGACGCAATCGACCGGTTGTACTTGTTCACTTCGGGATTGAGTGACCCCACTCGCCACAACTCTTTGCCATCGACAGCTGAGTGCGCGGTCACGAAGTCGGCCCCGACGTTGACGAGAGTCTCTTGCCCTTTGAACGTCGTTACCACGGGGGTCGAGTAACTCTGGGCTGCCTCTTCCGGGGCACCCATTTCCCGCAGCACCTTCCAGACGACCTCGCCGTTCTCCTTGTTGAAGGCCGCAATATACGACGGCGACGGCGGCGACTGCATGACCGTGATGACGACATGCTTCTCGGTCAGTACCGGGCTGCTCCCCAAGTCCCACCACAGCGTGTCCTCGCCGTATTCTTTTTGCAGGTTCTTGTGCCAGACGATCTTCCCTGTCAGATCAAGAGCTGCAAAGTCGCCGCTCTTGAAGTAGACGAACAGGTGCTTGCCATCGGTGACCAGCGACGGGTTACAGCCGCTCCCCTTCTTGTGCTTACCGGGCTTTTCGTCGCCGACCTCGGTCTTCCAGAGCACTTCGCCCGTCTCACGGTTTAGGCCCCAGACCTTGTTCTTGCCGTTCTGGTCCTTGTCATCCCGCTCCGCACATGTGAGCGCGATCAGCGAACCGGTCACGACCGGCGTCGACCCCGCCGAACCCGGCAGCGGAGTCTTCCATTTCACATGCTCGGTGGCTGACCACTCCGTCGGGTATTTCTCACCGACTGCAATTCCATTCCCATTTGGTCCCCGCCAACTGGGCCACTCTCCGGCGGCAAGAGCGGTCGTCAACAGCACCAGACAAAGGAGAAGGGGGGCACGCATGAGAACTCTCACAAGGGAATGCCAAGGGGCGAAGAGTATGAGTGGGGCCGGGTCACCTCTCTGATGACACCGCTGCTGAGTAGGATAGCTCTAAAGCAACCGATAAGGGAGGTTGAGCGTCACCCGGGGGACGAGATCAGTTTATTCGCGATACAAGATCCCCAGGTCCAGCAACCCGACGCGTCAGCGAGGGCCGAGCGTCGCGAGGAGTACCGCCAAGTCGCATTCACGATTGGACTGAGCGACCGAGACTTCTACTGGGGGCCAGAATCTCAGCGGGCAGGAGAAAAGGTGTCAGTCAACACCACTAGATGACCGTTTCACAAGTCTCTCCGCAAGGGCATGGTGGTGGGGTGTTGGATGGCTTTTTGCGGTAGGGGCGGGGTGGGTAGAGGAGGCGTTC
>JAYTCW010000123.1:0-3011 GCA_043736295.1 Planctomycetota bacterium
TACAACGCCACGCGAACCAAAGAAGACGGAAGGGCTGATGTACTCATGCGACTCTCCTCTCCAGAACCGTCGCCTCGGTCCGCCGTTCGCTCGGTGCGATAGGGCCCGCCAGAGCGGGACCGCTGCTCGCGGATCGGACCTCTCCCGAGGCCCCATCCCCGCCCAAAACCAGCTCGAAGACCTGCACCAACACCTGGCGTTCGATCCGCGATGGCACAAACTGCCGCACCACGCACCCCGCCGCCGCATCCGCCCCCGGCACCCTCATCGAGTCGACTTCCATGTCACGGCTCCTGAATTTGAGCTCCCGATCCCGCCGCAATCCCTTCATTTTCCGAAGGCCGCAGCCCCACACGCCCCTCGCCCCGCCGGGGACGCAGGCTGTCTTTGGGAATCCATCTATCCAAGAATCCGCCATTGTTTGCAATATCGTTGGTGGCGTATTTGGGCCGCCAGTGTTTGATGGACAAACGTCTACACATCACACTGGCAAGTCAAGGCCCTCGCCAGTGGCACACGGCTCTGTTCATTCGGGCTGGTCGAACTGCTTTGGGCATTGGAACTGTTGGCCAACAGCTGTTTGTTCCTGCGACGTTGGTGGAGATCAGGAGGCCAAAAATCAGGCGTCGAGTTCCTCGTCTCCGGCTTGCGTTCTCTGTCCCGCTTTGGACTTCGACCGCTCTCGGATCTCATTGAAGTGCGGACCACGGAGGATCTGATCGGCGGATTGCTCGAACCGCAGGATGCGATCGCCGAGGTACTCGACCCGGCGCGTGACCTCGTGCGAGGTCTGCTGCATCCCGCCGGAGATCAAAGTCGTCACGCCTAGAAAGAGTAGCATCTGGCCGACCGTGCAGATCAGCCAGCCGGTCGGAGCGTACTGCGGCACCTTGCCAAACCAACTCCACAGGACCAGCGTCGTACCCACCGTAATCAGGCCGACACCCGCGTAGGCGAGCACTTGCCCCCAAGTTGACTCGGACTTGCCGGGCTTGCGGCTGTCCTGGTCGAGGAATGATTGCAAGTCGAAATGCGGTCCGCCGAGTGCTTCGTGAGCGGGGTCGAGACGACGCTGCAGGACATTCGTAGACGCCACCGTCCGGGGAGCAACCGGTTCCGAAGTATCGGTCATTCGCGGAGCCTCGTGGAGAACAGGCTCCTCGCGCGGCGACGGCACCGGATCGGGAATCCGAGCAGCTGTCGCGAGCTTCACTGCGACGGGCGGAGCAGGAGCCACTGGGGCAGGCTTCGCAGCCTCGTCACCCACGACTGCCGAGAAATGCGGTCGACGCGGCGGGACCGGTGGGGGCGGCGGAGCAACCGGTTGAGTGACTGAGTGAGCAGCGTCGACTCGCCATACCGTGCGAGGCTTGGGAGTCGATCGTTCCGGCTTGGGGCGCTCGGGACGATCACGCCGGCCCAACGACGTGTCGTTGGAGACCTCCTCAGCGTCAGACGTGACTTCACTGATGGCGAGCGGGGAAGGTGGAGGCGAACTCGAAGGGCTGACTGGAATCACTGAGGCGACAACCAGCGGTGCCGCAACCACCGGCGACTGCTCGTGACTCGCAGCCGCGACCACCGGAGGAACTATCGATTCGGGAAACTCTGCCGCTCCCGGGGAAGGAGATCCCGACGCGACATCGAGCAAGTCGGACTTCGACCACCGCTCCAACAGTTCGCGCGCACTCCGTGTTTCCGGATGCAGCGATGGCGCATAGATGCGCTGAATCTCGGTCCCGCACGATGTGCAGAGCAGCGACTGCCCGTTCTGCGCAATCTCAGCGGCAACTTCTGTATGACACCGTGGACACCACATCCCTGCGTTCCCCCCTTGAAACTCACGCACCGTTCCCAACGGTGGCGCATTTCCTTTGCGGGTTGGATGTTCCCTCAACAGGGCGATCGACGCAAGATCGACTTTCACCCAGTCTCACCGGGGGGGGCGTCTCGCACTCTCTCATCGCTGTCCGCTTCGAATTCGCATGGCTTCGTTCCCGTTCTTCCCCTTATGATTCCCGGCAGACTGGAGGCAACTCCCGGCTGGGGCGCAATCCTGGCGACGGCGACCGCACGAACACATCTCAACATGGGACTTCTGAAGATCAGCGGCGGCAAGGTGTACGACCCGGCGAATGGCGTAGATGGCGAAGTGCGCGACGTGTGGGTCCAAGACGGCAAGGTGATCGCCGCCCCGCTCGACCCGGGAGCCAAGGGGGATTTGACCCTCGACGCCACAGGCATGGTCATCATGCCCGGCGGGGTCGACATGCATTGCCACATTGCGGGGCCCAAGGTCAACGCCGCTCGCAAAATGCGGCCCGAAGAGAAACGCAACGCTCCCAAGATCCAGCGGACTCTCATCCAGCGCTCCGGCACCACGGGGAGTGTGCCCAGCACCTTTGCCACAGGATACCTGTACGCCGGACTCGGCTACACCACCGCGTTCGACGCAGCTGTGCCGCCGATCGCAGCGCGGCATGTGCATGAGGAGTTCGAGGACACGCCGATCATCGACAAGGGCTTCTATGTGTTGATGGGGAACAACCATTACATCATGAAGCAGATTGCGGCCAACGAGCCGCAGCGGGTCAAGGCGTACATCGCCTGGTTGCTCAATGCGTCGAAGGGGTTTGCGTGCAAGCTGGTGAATCCGGGCGGGGTCGAGGTCTGGAAGTCGGGCGGCCACAACGTGTCGGGGCTGGATGACAACGTCGAGCGGTTCAATGTGACCGCTCGTCAAATCATCCGCGAGGTGGCCCGCTGTGCCAACGAGTTGCTGCTGCCGCACCCGGTGCATATCCACTGCAACAACCTCGGCATGCCAGGAAACTGGACGACCACGCTCGAAACGATGCAGGCTCTGGAAGGGCATCGCGGCCACCTGACCCACATCCAGTTCCACAGCTATGGCGGCAGCCCGGACGAGCAGTCGACGTTCTGTTCGAAGGTGCCGGAGCTGGTCGACTATTTTAATACGCACGAGAATCTGACGCTCGATGTGGGGCAGG
>JAYTCW010000124.1:0-5880 GCA_043736295.1 Planctomycetota bacterium
GCGGCCTACGGCACCGATGCCAGCGACAAGACCCAGGCCGGTTTCGCTCGCAACTGCCTCCTCGCTCGCCGGCTCATCGAGCGCGGCGTCCGCTTTGTCCAGCTCTTCAACGGGGCCTACGCGATGGGCGAAGGGGTCGGCAACTGGGACGGCCACAAGTCCCTCCAAACCCAGTACAGCATCCACGCCCCCATCCTCGACCGCCCCGCAGCGGCCCTCATCCGCGATCTGAAACAGCGCGGGCTATTGGAAGAAACCGTCGTGGCCTTCGTCACTGAATTCGGCCGTATGCCGACCTTCCAAAAGGGAGCCAGCGGTCGCGACCACAACCCCAAAGGGTTCACCGTCTGGCTCGCCGGTGCCGGTATCAAAGGGGGCCACAGCTACGGCTCGACCGACGAATTCGGGGCGAAGGCGATCGAGAACGTCACCTCGATCTACGACCTGCACGCGACGCTGCTGCATCTCCTGGGCATCAACCACGAACGCCTCAGCTACTACCACAACGGCATCGAACGCCGCCTTACCGATGTCCACGGGCATGTGCTGAGTGATGTCCTAGCGTGAGAGTGAACACGCTCATTGATCATCCTCCAATCCAGTCACCCGACGCGTCACGGCCTGTTGATTTTGTGGATCGTTTCTCGCGGATATTGGCTTTCCCCCTTTTCCCCGGTGCGTGACGGGGCTTTTTGGGGGAGCAGGTCGGCGGGTCGAGTGGCGGGGGCGGGGTTACAAGAGCGTGCGGAGGTTGACGGCGTTTACGAGCCAGGTCCATTCGATGCGGACCTTCTTCAAGCCGTGCAAGTGGAACTGTCTCGCGCCGAAGTGCTGCTTGATTTGGGCGCAGGGGCGTTCGCCGCGAGAGCGCCTCGCGGCGTACTTTTGCTTGGCTTCGGGCGTGGGCATGCGCTTCGATCGGTCGACATGTGGATCGCAGTTGATCTCGCATGATCGGACTTCGCGCTCAGGTACTTCGCGCGGAGCGGGCAGTCGACACGCGCTGGCGGGCGCGGCGATGAGGGTGGGACTGGCCTGCGCCCGACGACGACATCCCCCCTACTTGACGCGCGAGCGGGCCTTGTCGTACACGCGGACGTACTCGGCGGCACTACGAGCCCAAGACCAGTCGCGGTTCATGCCGTTGCGGATCAGGCGGCTCCAGGTCGGCTTGTCGTGCTGGAACACGCCGACTGCGCGCCACACCGTCGACAAGAACGCATCCGCTGTGAATTGGGCGAACTTAAACCCGTTGGCGGTGCCGTTGCCGATCGTCTCGGGAGAGCAGTCTACGACCGAATCGGCCAGTCCACCCACGTTGCTGACGATGGGCGGCGTGCCATAGGCCGAGCTGTACATCTGGTTGAGACCGCATGGTTCGAACTGACTCGGCATCAGGAAGGCATCGATTCCCGCTTCGACCCGGTGGGCCAGCCCCTCGTTGAAGCCAATGACAGCTGCGACTTTGGTGGGGAACTGCACCTTGAGCTCTTGCAGCCATTTTTCGTACTTGGTTTCGCCGGTGCCGAGGCAGATGAACTGCACATCGGCGCGGAAGAGTTCCGACGCCCGCGAGGCGATCAGCCCCAACCCCTTCTGATCGGTGAGACGCGAGATGAGACCCAAGAGCATGGCGTCCGGCCGCTGCGGCAGGCCCATTTCTCGTTGCAAGGCCGCCTTGCACGCGGCCTTGCCCTCTTTGACGGTCTCGAGCGTATACCGCTGCGCGATGGCTGGGTCGGTCGCTGGGTTCCATTCCGTCGTGTCGACTCCATTCATGATGCCGACGAGGAAATCGCCCCGTGTCTGGAGTGCCGGGTCGAGGCCATATCCGAATTCGGGGCGGCAGATTTCCTTGGCATAGGTCGGGCTGACCGTGGTCACAACCTCGGACATGGCGATCCCGGCCTTGAGCAGATTCAACTCGCCGTAGAACTCCAACTGCCGCCAGTTGAACAGTTGCCAGGGCAGCCCGGAGAGCTTGTATTCCCACCAGGGGAAGCGTCCCTGGAACGCCATGTTGTGAATCGTGAAGACGCTGGCGGTCTTTTGGAACCACGGTTGCAGTCGGTATTCGGTGGCCAGCATCGCGGGGATGATGCCGGTCTGCCAGTCGTTGGCGTGAATGATGTCGGGCTGGAGATCGAGTCGGCGGACCGCTTCAAGGACGGCGCGCGAGAAGAAGATGAACCGCTCGGCGTTGTCGGCGTAGTCGTGCCCCTTGTCGACATACAAACCCGCTCGGTCGAAATACTCGGCCTGGTCGATGAGCAGAACGCGGACCTGCGAGCCGGGGAGCGTGGTGGAGCGGATCTCAGCCTCGACCCGCTTTTCGCCGACCGGGACGGTGATCTTGCCGACCGATTCTCCCGCCAGTTCGGGCTTGATGATTTTGCGGTAGTACGGCAGGACGAGAGTCACCTCATGCCCCAGTCCCGCGAGTGCCCTCGACAGCCCGGATGAAACATCCGCCAGTCCGCCCGTCTTGGCAAAAGGGTTCGCCTCCGAGGCGGCCATCAGAATACGCATGTTTTGACTCCAAGGGTGATGTCTGTCTCGTCGCGACGTTCGCCAGAACGTGGGGAGTGGGATAGGCTTCCCGCCTGTTGCCTGTCTCAAATCATGACAGACTGGAAGCCTATCCCACGGGGGTCACTTACCCGTGGCGGCAGCCAGAACCGCAGCTGTGCTGTCCCGGAGGAGGGGCACACTGTCCCATGACGGGGAGCGATCGGCTGCCGCCCCCGGCGACGTGGCCAGCGGGGGCACTCATGAGCTTTTCCACGGTTGTGGCCTGGCACTGTGGGCAGACGGGTGTTTCGTCGCGACGGACGAGTTCCTCGAACTGTTGCCCGCATTTGCGGCACTGAAAATCGAACATCGGCATGGTCGTACTCCGGATGATCGCGAATTGGCAGAGGGCGGGCGAGGAGCGGCAGGCTAAGTGTCGGGACTCCAGTTTCAGCCCCGACAGAGGTCGAAACCCTAAAACCGAGTCCAAGTGTCGCCAGTGTACAACGGACCGGATGTCATCGCGACAGACGGAAGGCCCCTCTCATGGCGGAAATCCGGAGAGAACACCTCAAGAGGCCCAGTTGCACGGTGTCAGTGGGCGATACGGGTCGAACCCGGCATGCAACGCCGTGAAGGAATTCTGAGGGAACACGTTCACAAAGTTTCCAGCCCGTTTCCGGCCCCCTCTCCCCCGCGATCGATGTGTCTTTTGCCCTGTGCGTATTGCGGGGGAGAGGGTTGGGGTGAGGGGGCCACACCGACCGCTCTGCCCCCTCACCCCGGCCCTCTCCCCCATCGTGGAGTCCACTCGGAAAGCGACATCGAATGTGGGGGAGAGGGGGCAGAGCCTTGGGAAACGCCTTGTGGAAATCTTTCACGGCTTTGCCCGGCATGGTTTTGGCCGGTTCTCTCACCTGTTATTCTACCGGGTATCGCGATTCATGTTCGAGAGAGTTTTCGCCGGTCCATGTCGACAACTGACGCCATGCCTGTTCCCGCTCCGGCTTCATCCGGGGGCGTGCTGACCGTGGGGAATTTTGACGGAGTCCACCTGGGTCACCAGCGGATGATTCGGCAGTTGGTCGACTTGGCCCGCGAACTGGGGACACGTGCCATCGCAGTGACCTTCGACCCGCCTCCGCTCGCTATTCTCGCCCCGGACCGCGTGCCGCCCCAGCTGACCACCCTCACTCAGAAGGTCGAATTGATTCGAGGGCTGGGGGTGGACGAGGTCATTGTTTACCCAGCTTCGCGCGAATTGCTCTCCCTCACTGCTGAGCAGTTCTTCGAGAACGTCCTGGTCGGGCAGCTGGGGGGTGTCGGGCTGGTGGAGGGGCCGAACTTTCGGTTTGGGCGGGGGCGAGCGGGAGACGTGGCGCTGCTCCGCGAGTTGTGTTTGCCTCGACTGATACCGCTGACAATCGTGGAAGCCTGTGAACAGGAGGGGATCATGGTCTCTTCCAGTGAAGTCCGGAGTGCGCTGGGGCGAGGGGATGTCGCCGGTGCGCGCCGCCTGCTCGGGCGTGCGTACTCCATCACGGGCACGGTGGCCCACGGAGCTGAACGCGGTCGCCAGCTGGGGTTTCCGACAGCGAACCTGGACGGGATCGAGACGCTGCTCCCCCCGCTCGGAGTCTACGCGGGGCGAGCCGCCATCGAGGGAGTCCGTTACCCGGTGGCCCTGAACATCGGCCCCAATCCCACCTTTGGCGAAGACCGACTCAAAGTCGAAGCCCACCTGGTTGGCTTCTCCGGGAACTTGTACGAGCAGGCGCTCGAGATCGAGTTCGTTGATCGCCTGCGCGGGGTGGTGAAGTTCTCGGGGGTGGACGCCTTGCGGACGCAGTTGCAAACGGACATCGCCCTGGCCGTCGACCTGGCGACTCGCGAAGAGATCGCTTGACCGTGTTGCACCTCGGGTGAGGCACGCGTGCGAATTGCCCGAGGGGCCTCGGTCGATGGCGGGGGCTAAATCTGGGGGTCTGGCTCCGCCACCGCCCCTTCCGGCGGTTCCTTGATCCGCCACGTCCCGGGCGTGCTGCCGGGGACGAGGAAGGCGGGGATGAATTCGGGTTTAGGTTCCTCGGTCTTGGGGTCCTCTGTCTTGTTCGTCAAGAAGGCTGGGGCATCGTTCGCGGGAGTGGGCCGAACAAAGAGTTCTTCGAACGAAGTCGCTCCGCCCAGTTGCAGCAGGTCGGCTTCGGGAACATCGGGCTGCCCATCCGCCCACGCGGAGACCAGTCGGCGAACAGCTGGGGCGGATTTGCGAGGTAAATCGGTTTCAGTTCCGAACCAGTAGAAAAAGAAATTGACCGCCGGAATCTCTCCGGGTCCGGTGTCGGCAAATCTCTTGACCGACGCGCGATCGCGACGAACGACCAGCGGGGACGCGAGTGGATCATCCGTTGCAATCGGGTAATTGTCATACCAGCCAGGCTGATCCCACCCCATGAGTTCGTCTTTGGCGAACCCGCGCAGCTCCAGCCGCGGAACGAAATTGTCCTCGATCGATTTGTGAGGCCCGTTCCATTCGAGGCGTCCGAGCGGTGACATGAACCCGGCCCGCATGTCAGCAGACTGGATGTCGATCTGGGCCAGCGTGCGCTCTCGCTTGAGCCGCGTGCTGCCGTCCAGGGGGTCAATCTCCACGGCCTCCTTGAAGAGGGGGTGCTGGCGAAACGAATTGGGCGTACCGAACGAAACAGGATTCACGGAAACGGTCGCCGCCAGCAGGCCATTGACAGCAGCGATCTCCTCATGATTGTGAATCTGGTAAGTCTTCCCCGCCCAGCGGAACGGGACTGGAAATTGAGTGTCGCCGTCACTGTGCAGTTGATGCGAGTCGAACGAACGCTTGACATGGATGTATTGCGGCCCGGATCCCAGCGTGATCGTCCCCCGCCGATCGAGTGCCCAGCCGTAATCGAGATCTTGAACGAGGACTCGATAGCGACCGGTGGGAAAGTGATTCGGAAGTTCGCCGTCAGCGATCGCCGACATAAACGGCCCAGTCCCCCAGGCGACCTTCGAGTAATACTCGATCTCAGCACCGTCCTCCCCTTCAAAGCCCAGTCGCTTCATGCGAATCAAGAGTCCCGGTTCATCGATCCAGACCGCTTGGGTCATCTCCTCCTCGTATCCGCTCGTCACTCCCATCGCGGGGGCGGGCATCGTCTTCGGATCGGCCAGTACCTCGACCGCATCGGCCAGCGGGATCGAGGGGCTGGGTGCGTCGCTCCGAAGCTGGGCGGGATCTACGGGGGCCGTCAGCCCAATGGCACTTACTTTAGAATCTTTACCGCCCCCGGAAAACTTGGCACGGGATTTGCGCCCGGGCAATGATGTCCTCAAACGGGAGTCATTGTG
>JAYTCW010000125.1:0-3375 GCA_043736295.1 Planctomycetota bacterium
GCCCTGCGTACTCGCCCGGATCCAACAACGCATGCTGCGAAACCAACACGCCCGATTCTACCACTGGAAAAGCCGTAACGCCCTACCCCCCAAAAAACCGAGAACGAAGGCGATTCTAGGACAGTCGAAGTAGTGCAGTTGGCAAGTTCACTGACTTTCCGGACAAGGAGGTCATGTTCAAGAAGATCGGGGTTCCGATGGAGCTGTCATACACCCTTGGTATGATCGAGGTGGTGGTCACGCTCCTCTTCCTGATCCCGCGCACGTCGTTCTTCGGCGCGATCCTGGTCACCGGCTATCTGGGCGGGGCAGTGTGGACGCACCTGCGAGTCGGCGACCCGTGGTTCTTTCCGATCATCATCGGCGTCGTGATGTGGGTCGCCCTAGGGCTAAGGCAACCTGCCATTTTCTCCCTCGCGCTCGGGAAACCTCTGTCACCGACCAACCCCGGAGTGAACCAACCATGAAATATATGCTGCTCATCTACAGTCCCGAGAACGCCTGGTCTCCCGATGAGTGGAAACAGTGCGTCGAGACCTCCTTGGGCATCTGTCAGGAAATGGCCGCCAAAGGGCAGTTTCTGGCTGCGTCGCCGCTTCATCCCGTCGCCACTGCCTCGACAGTAAGGGTTCGCAACGGCCAGCGAATGATCACAGCTGGCCCGTTTGCCGAGACGACCGAGCAAATGGGGGGTTACTATTTGATCGATGTCGAGAACCTCGATGAGGCGATTGCGATCGCCGGTCGCTTGCCCCCCGCCCAGAAAGGAACCGTGGAGATTCGGCCGCTGTTCAAACTCGATGGACTGCCAACCGGCAAGTTGGCTGCCGAACCCACGATGTCAGAGTCACCGCTCAATCAGTTCATGTTCCTCTGTTACGACGACGAGGAAGCGTGGCGAGATGCCGGCCCGGAAGCCCATCATGCCGCGATGTTGGAAGCGGTCGCGCTGACTCATCGACTCGACTCGCGAGGTCAGTATCTGAGCGCGTCCCCACTGCATCCAATCGCCACGGCGACCAGCGTGCGAGTCCGAAACGGTCAGCGGATCGTGACTGATGGCCCATTCGCCGAGACCTGCGAAGTCTTGGGCGGGTACTACCTCATTCTCGCTCAAGACCAAGCTGCAGCATTGGAAATCGCCGCCGAGCATTCGGGGGCGAGAGTCGGAGCGGTGGAAGTGCGGCAAGTGTTCGATCTATCCTCTTCACTGCGAAATGCGTGAATTCTCGCCAGCGATGTAGATTCCGCGTGATGGCATTCGACGACTTGCTGAGGTGACCGACGACAGGAGCGTTTCCTGTCGACACCTCGTCCACAATTCACGTTTCACTCCAGGAGCAACTATGTCCACATTCACAATCAACTCGTTCCGCCTGTTCTTAGCCGTTGCCCTCTGCGGGTTGGGTGCGATGGCCTCCGCGCAAGAGCCCCAGAGGCCCGGTCCCGAACACGCTCACTTGAATGCGATGGAAGGCACCTGGGATACAGTCATGGAAATGGGTGGCCAGAAGTCGAAGGGCACTGCCACTTACAAATCCATCTGTAGCGGAATGTGGATTGCCAGCGACTTCGAATGTGATCTGGGCGGCGTTCCATACCAGGGGCACGGAATGGATGGATACGACCAGTTGAAGAAGAAGTACATCGGACACTGGTTCGATTCGATGACGAGCGCCCCGATGGCATTCGAAGGGAACTTCGATGCCGACCACAAGGTACTGACAATGACCGGAACTTCCTCCGGCCCCGATGGGAAACCCCAGAAGTTCCGCACAACCACCGAAATGAAGGGGGCGGACCGGATGACCTTCAAAATGTTTATGGCTACTGCCGTGGACGGCAAAGACGAACTGGCGTTCACCATTGAGTACACCCGGCGGAAGTAAATCACTCTTCCCCAGACCGCCCCCGATCACTCAAAGAAAGACTGCGTAATGCCTAAGAATGTCAAAACTGAAGCGAGCCAAAGCCGCAAGGCAGACAAGACTTCCAAACCCACTGTCCGAAAGCCAACCAAGCGCTCGTCTGCACAAGGCAAAGCGGCCTCCACGCTGCCAGAATCGATGATCACCGGCAAAGCCAGCCCCGCGAAGGCAGTGGACGGTGACAAGCCGGTCTTCGACTACATCGCCAGCTTGCCCCAGCCGCAGCGCGGCATCGCCGAGAGAGTCGATGCCCTGGCGGCCAAGACGTTGTCCGGCCTGCAGCGCGCCGTTAAGTGGGGCATGTCATACTATGGCGTCGGCGATGGTTGGTGTTTCTGTTGCGGCGGTTTCGCAGGGCACGTCAAGCTCATGTTCGTGAATGGCGCGACGCTTGTTCCGGTACCACCGGTGACGCCGGTGGCGATGGGGAAGTCGACGCGGGGCGTGGAGCTGGTATCCGTTGATGTCCTCGACGAACGCCAGATCGCGGCGTGGATGAAAGAGATTACGACAGCCCCTGGTGTCGGCGGGAAAAAGAAATAGTCCCGCCGTCCGAACGCCCCATGTTTCGAATGCTACGCGTCTGCCTTCAACCCTGACACCGGCATGGGCGGCATGGAGATTTGGATACGGCTGGAGGCGTGATGTTTTGACGGACCTCAGTTCGATTCATTCGTTGGAGAGATGGTGTGGCCCCCACGATCGCGAACTACAACGAGACGCTGGAACCAGGCGACAAGGACATATGCGAGGTACTCACAGCGGAAATCGACCGTAGCCTGTACGGGGCTGAAAGCAAGATTTGGCATGCGCATCCGGTCTGGTTCCTGAATGGCAATCCGATCGTCGGGTACAGCAAGCAGAAGCGAGGAATCCGATTGATGTTTTGGAGTGGTGCCGACTTCGACGAACTGGGGCTCGATGTGGTTGGCAAGAAGTTTAAGGATGCCTCCGTCTTCTTCATCGACCTCACGGAAATCAAGAAGACAGTTCTCCGGCGATGGCTGAGGGAGTCTCAAGCAATCCAATGGGACTACAAGAACCTCGTCAAGAGGAAAGGCAAACTGGTCAGAATTCCATAGAACAGACTAAGAACCTGTCCGAGAACTCAATTTGGATTGGCACTGGACGTGCAACTGAGGGATTCAGGAGTCTCACTCAGTTCACGGAGGTGCGTCATGGCAGCCAGCGAGTCGTCAAAGTTTCACCAGATTCCCGATGCGTTGTGGGAACGAGTCGAGCCGGTACTCCCGAATTAAAAAACGAGTTGTAATGGAGGGCGTCCGCGGCTGGACATGCGGCGGGTGGTGACGGGGTTTTTGTATGTGTTGAAGACCGGTTGTCAGTACAGGGTCTCCGCATCTTATCACTTAGCAATTTGCAGGAGCAGAGTCTCCAGGTGGTCGTTACTCCAGCCGGCTTGCTTTCGTTTTCCGGTGATGCTTCC
>JAYTCW010000126.1:0-14769 GCA_043736295.1 Planctomycetota bacterium
GGTGTAGGCCCGGCTGGAGCCCTTTTTGAGGAAGATCACGCCCGAGTCATCATCGCGGCAGAACGGCGACGGCGAGTGGAACTGCACCGGATCGGCCTCGGCAGGCTTGAACCCGTGCCCTTTCTCGGTGAAGACATGCAAGAGGACAGGCCCCTTGATCTCCTTGACCAGTTGCAGGTATTCACGCAGCGACTTGAGGTCGTGCCCGTCGACTGGGCCGATGTAGCGGAAGCCGAGTTCCTCGAACAGCTTCCCGCCGTGCAGGAAGCCCTTCACCGCTTCCTTGACGCTGCCGATCATCTCCTTGGTCGGCTCACCGACGAGTGGGAGCTTGTTCAGCAGCCAGGTGACATCCTTCTTGAGGCCGTTATAGAACGGGGCAGCTCGGGCCTTGTCGAGGTACTTGGCCAGTCCACCGACGCGGGGGCAGATCCCCATCTTGTTGTCGTTGAGGATGACGAGCACGTCTTTGTCGAGCCCGGCGGCATTGTTGAAGGCCTCGAACACGATCCCCGAAGGAAAGGCTCCGTCGCCGATCACGGCCACCGACTTGCGGCCCTCTTCGGGGTGGATGAGATCGTCCCCGGCCTTGAGTCCCAGGACCGTCGAAACGCTCGACCCCGCGTGCCCGGTCACGAACAGGTCATAAATACTCTCCGCCGGATTCGGGTAGCCCATCAGACCCCCCTTCCGCCGGATTGTGTGGAACTGCGGATAGCGCCCGGTCACGAGCTTGTGCGGGTAAATCTGATGACCCGTGTCCCAGATCAGCCGGTCCTTCGAGAAGTCGAACACCTGATGCAAGGCAATGCACAGCTCGACCACGCCGAGGTTGCTGGCGAAGTGCGCGGGGCGGTCGCTGACGATTTCGCACAGCGCATCGCGGATTTCCTGGGCCAGTTGGACCAGTTGGGGATCGCTCATCGCCTTGAGTTCAGCGGGCGACGAAATCAGGGGCAGCAACTGGTAGTCCATCAATGATCCCTCTCGATGATGTAGCGGGCGAGTGCTTGCAAGTGGGCGGATTTTGGCCCGAAGACCGCCACTGCGTCACACGCGCGTTCGACCAAGGCCTCGGCCCGTCGTCGGCTTTCATCGAGGCCGAGCAGCGACGGGTAGGTCAGTTTGTTGAGGCCAGTGTCCTTGCGAACACATTTCCCCATCTTGCCCGCATCTCCGACAACATCCAACAGGTCATCTGCGATTTGGAACGCAAGTCCGATCGATTCGCCGTAGACTTGCAGGCTGCGTAGATTATGCGGGCTCGTTTGGGCAATGCGACCACCCATCAGCAGTGCTGCCGAAAGCAAACGTCCCGTTTTTCGGCGATGAATCGCTTCGAGTTGTTCAATCGTACGGATCGGGTGGGTTTCGGCTTCAAGGTCGGCCTGCTGCCCACCGACCATGCCTTCGGCTCCCGCCGCGCTGGCGAGTTCGACGCAGCAAGCGGCTGCAACCTCCGCCGGTTTCACGTCGCGGGCGATGATCTCAAATGCCCGCGTGAGCAGCCCATCCCCAGCCAGAATCGCGGTCGCCTCGCCGAATTTGATGTGATTGGTCGGCAGCCCCCGGCGGAGGTCATCGTCGTCCATCGCGGGCAGGTCGTCGTGAATCAGCGAGTAGGTGTGGATCAGCTCGATCGCACAAGCAGCGGGCATGGCCGCTTCGATCGACCCGCCGCACGCCTCACAGGCCAGCAGCGTGAGTACCGGCCGCACCCGTTTACCCCCCGCCGCGACGCTATACCGCATCGACTCGCCCAGCTGGGGCGGGCAATCTTCCGACAAACTGACGTATGCCCGCAATCTCTCATCAACGCGGCTGCGAAGCCGAGCGAGGACCGCTGTGAGCGGATCATCAAGAGTGGGGGAAAGGCTGGACATGTGGCCATACGATGGGGAGGGGGCGTGTAGGCCAAAGTGTAGTGGGGGCCACGGCGTGAGCCAAGCAGGCCACTGGGAGCGGGTCCGTTCCCAGTACAGCTCAAAAGAGACTTGAAAGTATTTTTTTGATAAACAGGCAGGAAATGACCTGTACAGGTCAGGCGATTCGAAATGGAAACTCTAGCATGACTTTGAGTCGACGGGGGTGGTGCTGTGACGCTGCACTCCATTTTCAATCACCATCTTGGATGCATGACATGTTTGATCCCATCTTGCTGTGGAATGAGATCGCTTTGGAAGCCAATCGTGTGAGCCACTCCAATGGAGCGGGGGAGCAGACGGGACCGCCGCTAAGTGCCCGTGCATTGGCGATTGTGCATGTTGCCATGTACAACGCCTACACCGTTGCCAAGAAACTTCCGCCAGCCACCGCGACCGATCTCTTCATCAATGAGGCTGTGGCTGGTGCGGCGTATCGAACTCTGAGCGTCTTGTACCCGACACAGAAGCCCGCGTTTGATCGATTCCTCACGGCCAGCGGGGATGCCACCATGGCGGGTGCCGCTCACGTTCTGGGGGTTCTCGCGGCGGACGACATACTCGGTGATCGCGCTGCCGATCCAGGTGTCGGGTCCGCGACACATCAACAATCAAATCTTCCGAGTCGCCATCGTCCTGATCCCGACAACAGCGGTCAAGGTTTCCATGCTCCCGATTACGGCAAGAAGTCGAAGGGGTTTGGAATCACAAAGAGATTCCGACTGGCACCCCCGCCCTATGGAAACGCGGAATACGACGCAGCTTTGAGTCAGGTTCGTCAAAAGGGGATCAAGCCCGAGTTGATCGCCACTCTGCCAGCGGGAAGTTCGCCCCGGACTCCGGAAGAGACTTTGATTGGGCTCTACTGGGGCTACGACGGAGCATTGAATCTGGGAACCCCGCCGAGACTCTACAACCAAATTGTTCGCAAGATTGCCGAGCAGAGGAACGCAGGTAATGTGGGAGCGAATGCTCGGTTGTTCGCGCTGGTGAATGTGGCGATGGCAGACGCGGGAATTCTCGCGTGGGAACAGAAATATGTACATGACTTCTGGCGTCCCGTCGTCGGGGTACGAGAAGCCGATCCTTCAATGGGGCCGGGTACTCCACCCGCTGCCGCCGCTCCATTCAACACTCAATGCGATCCGAACTGGCTTCCATTGGGGGCTCCTCTGAGCAACCGGATTGGTAAGAATTTCACGCCGAATTTCCCGGCATATCCTTCGGGACATGCCACGTTTGGCGCAGCAGCGCTCCATATGACACGGCTCTTCTACGGGGAAGGGGGAACGTTTGCGGCAAAAAGTATTGGCCCCGACACGCTATTCAACGGATTGGACTTCGTTTCTGAAGAATTCAACGGCAACACCACCGACAATACCGGAACGGTCCGCCCTCGCCATCACCGCAGGTTCTCTAACGGACTGTGGCAGATGATCGAAGAAAACGGACTGAGCCGGATCTATCTCGGGGTGCATTGGATCTTTGATGCGTTTGTCCTCAAAGCGGGTGACCCCGAACTCTACCGGAGCGTAGTGGATGCCAACGGCGAGACACTCTACTTTGGAGGGGTTCCATTGGGCCTCCAGATTGCAGAAGACATCTTTGCCGCCGCGAATGGGGGGGGGCCAAAGAAGTCCAACGTCAATCCGCTGGCGGCCTCCAATACAGAAGTATTGGAAAAGGGACGCACCCCCACGAACGCGAGCAGCTACGTGAGGTAGACCGAGGCCGAATCGCGGTGGCCCAGACGCTGTTTCGAGCGTCTGGGCTGCAGTGCGATAATGCGGAGGACACGCTCGCCTTCCAATCCCTTTTGTTACTGTGCCACGGATCGACGGAGCAAATCGACTTCGGCCTTATTCCCCCGGTCCCCACGCTTTCGCTCGGTCGAGCCGGGTGAGGAAGACGCTCATCACGCGGGTGTAGAGATCGTCGCGCAGGACTTGGTCCTCGACCCCCGCGTCGATGTTCGGGTTGTCGTTGATCTCGATGATATGGAAGTTGCCGCCGGACTGCTTGATGTCCACGCCGTACAAACCGTCTCCGATCAGGTTGGCGGCCTTCATGGCGATGTTCACGGCCTTGCGAGGGGCGAGTTCAATCGGCATCGTGTCGAAGTTGCCGAAGCGGTCGTCGCCCTCCTTCTCCTGCTGAATCACCTGCCAGTGACCAGGGGCCATATGGTATTTGCAGGCGAACAGCGGACGCCGATCGATCATGCTGATCCGCCAGTCGAAGTCGGTCAGCATGAACTCTTGAGCGACGAGCAGTTCCGATTCCGCGAAAAACTCCGGCAGCCGGGCGTGGAGTTCGGCAGCTGTGTTAATCTTAACGACACCGCGCGAGAAGGAGCTGTCGGGCTTCTTGATGACGATGGGGAATCCGAGTTGATGGATCGCTTCGTTGACGTTGTCCTCGTGCAGGACGACCGTCTTGGGGGTGGGCAGTCCGTGCCGTTCCAATAGCTCGGCCAGGAAGACTTTGTTGGTGCAACGGGCGATCGACTGCGGATCGTCCATGACGACCAGCCCTTCACTAGCGGCCTTGCGGGCGAAGCGGTAGGTGTGGTCGTTGATCGAGGTCGTCTCGCGGATGAAGAGGGCGTCGAACTCCAGCAGGCGACCGTAGTCGTCCTTGGTGATGAGTTCGACTTCGATCCCCATGTTCGCCCCGGCTTTGACGAACTTCTTGAGAGCTGCCTCGTTGGACGGGGCGTTCTCTTTCTCCTCCGGGTTCCACAGCATGGCCATGTCGTAGCGCATGCGGGACTTGCGAGGCTTGCTGACCGCTCGACCCGAGAAGTGCTTGAGGGCGGCCTCGGCCACGAACGGGCGATCGGTCTCCGGCACGTCACTGCCCGAGATCGCCCGCACGCTGCGGATTTGCCACTTCTTCAGCTTGGAAAACTTCACCCGCAACAGCGGTGACTGAAACAAATAGAACAATTGGAGCGAGAGCCGGTCGTATTGCTTTTCCGAATTGCGACCGAAGTAAATACTGAGCTCGAAGTCTTCGGATTTATGCGGCAGCAGCGTCAGCTGCATCAATTCATCCAGGTCATCTGACACCAGCCGCACGAGCGATTGCGACCGCAGATCCTGCAGCGTCTGAATGCTGGGCAGCGGCTTGTGGCCTCGCGCCTCGGCCAGTAGCGACACGTAGTATCCGGTGCTTTGATAGGTGTACGAGCGACAGAGGTTGAGCACCTTGGCCCCTCGCAAATCGCTGTACTGCGGGCTGGTCAAGTAGTCCCAGGCGTCGACCACATCGACACCGGGGATGTCAAACGGCCAGTCTTTGGGGGAGTTCGCGACGATCAAAGTCGGCATGCTGATGAGCCTGGGGACGACGGCGCGGGGGTGATTCGATCGCTCGTGAATGACCGGTGGGGCCATCATGGTGCTGGCAATCATAGGGTGTCTAAGAGAAAGGCAAGACCGAATCTGGAACTCAAACGAAGTGTGTGTGTGCGCATCACTCAAGTCGGCGGCGTAGGAAATTCACCGCGGAGGCCCGGGGCTCGGTGAAATTCCATGATTCGGACGCCCCACTGTGGACTGACTCGACAGGCGACGCTTCATCACTGCAGCTGAGCGGTCTCCTGCGAATCCGGTTTTGCCTGCCTTCACCGCAGTCGAGGGATGTTAGTCGAGCGGCCAGTGAAAGGTGACCCGTCAGACTTCCGAAGTCTCGGAAGTCTGACGGTATGCCAAGTCTGTCCGCTCGCCTTACTGGATCGAAAGTCTCTCCGTGGTGAATCTCTGCCGACTTTCCTGATGCTGACACTGATGGTTTCCTCTCGCACCTGCAGCCGTCGATTGTCTGCCGCGAATCTTCTAAGATGGTCTTCCGTCTTGTATCGACTTGAGACGAGCCTCATCTGATTCGGGAGTCTGTTGATGTCCATTGCTGTGCCTGCCGCATTGTGTCCACCGCGTCGTATCCTGATGGGACCGGGGCCGAGCGATATTGCTCCGTCCGTCTCACTGGCTTTGGCCGCACCGACCGTCGGGCACCTCGACCCGTACTTTCTGAAGGTCATGGACGAAGTCCAGACGATGCTGCGGCAGGTCTACCAGACCAGCAACGAGCTGACGATGTCGGTCAGCGGGACCGGCAGCGCGGGGATGGAGACCTGTGTCGTCAACCTCATCGAGCCGGGCGACCGCATGCTGGTCTGCGTGAACGGAGTCTTTGGCGGTCGCATGGCCGATGTGGCGGGGCGTTGCGGGGCCGAGGTCACGAAGATCGAGCGCCCCTTCGGCGAGGTGTTCACCCCCGAAGAGATCGAAGCCGCCGTCAAGCAGTGCCGCCCCAAGGTCGTCGGCATCGTCCACGCCGAAACTTCGACCGGGGCCTGCCAGCCGCTGGTCGACATCTCCCGCATCGTGCATGACGCCGGGGCACTGCTGCTGGCCGATTGCGTCACCTCGCTGGGTGGACTTCCCGTCGAGATCGACTCCTGGAAGATCGACGCTGCTTACTCGGGCACGCAGAAGTGCCTCAGCTGTCCTCCGGGACTGTCGCCGGTGACATTCTCAAAGACAGCTGCCGACGTGATCGCAGCTCGCAAGACGAAGATCGCCAGCTGGTACTTCGACACGATGCTGGTGCGAAACTACTGGGGTCAATCGCGGGCTTACCACCACACGGCCCCGATCAATATGAATTATGCGCTGCATGAAGCGCTGCGGCTGACTCTCACCGAGGGGTTGCCCGCGCGGTTCGCTCGGCACACGCGGAACCACTTGGCACTGCGGGCCGGGGTCGAGGCGATGGGCCTCAGCTTTGTGGTCGCTGAGCAGTACCGGTTGCCCATGCTCAACTCGATCCGCATTCCGGACGGAGCGGATGACAAGGCCGTGCGGGGCAAGTTGCTCAATGAATACGGCATCGAGATCGGCGGCGGGCTGGGATCAATGGCGGGCCGGGTGTGGCGAGTCGGCCTGATGGGAGAAACGAGCACGCCGCGTAACGTGCTGGTATTCCTGGCGGCGCTCGAGGGCTGCCTGTCGGGTAAAGTCCCTGCGGGGGCGGGTGTGGCCGCTGCGAATGCGTTTTACGCGTTGTAAGGCGAACGGTCAGACTTGTCTCACCGGTGGCACGGGCGTCCCGCCCGTGTTTTCCGGCGAAGACACATGGGCGAGACGCCCATGCCACGGTCTATGATTAATGGCCGCACGCCGAATGAACTGGTCCGGAACAACTTGTCACGGTCTTGTGGGGCAGGTAAGCTCAAATTGTTGTTGCATGTCAGGAGATCACCATGACTCAGAAGACTGTTTTTTCAGACATCCTCGAAGCCGCCGAGCAACTCGACACGGACTCCCAGGCCGAGTTGCTTTCCGTTCTATCCCGCCGACTCGCGGAGCGTGGTCGGGAGCGTGTGGTCGATACTGTCGCACAAGCTCGCCGCGAGTTCGCAGCCGGACAATGCCAGCCAATGACCGCAGCCGAGCTGGTTCGCGAGGCTCAGCCGTGAGGCGACTCCTGCTTCGTACGCCAGCATTCGCACGTGATCTGCGGAATCGACTGAAATCGCATCCTGAAGAGGATGCGCCCATAGCGGTCGCTCTGGAACTCTTGTCGTCCGATGCAGCACATTCCTCACTGCGTACGCACAAGCTGCGAGGTCCACTGGCTGGTTGTCGAGCATGCAGTTTGGGCTACGACTTGCGAGTGGTTTTCGAATTTGTGGATGACGAAGGAGCAGAGGTAATCCTCTTACTGGCGTTGGGCACGCATGACGAAGTTTATTGAAACCGGGAAGAACATCCTTGGCAGAAATATCACTCAGATTAAGCAGCGAAGAAGCATTGGTTTTCTTCGAATGGCTCGCATCACTTCAAGACCGTGATCACGCATCACCGTTGTGGGATGATGCTGAACAATCGGTTCTCTGGAAATTGGAGGGCCAACTCCAACCACTCCTGACTGCGATCGTGTTGCCCGACTATCGAGAGCAGCTAGCGACAGCGAAGCTGAACATCATGCGAGATGGATGAAATGAACTCGGCACAAAGGAACTTCTCAATGTTTGCAGTCGCTCGGTGGCTCGCCATTACGATCGGTCTGTGTTGTTTTGCCATCACCTCGGCGGAGGAGAAAGTTCCCAAAGATGGTTCGGAGACCGTGTCTTTCTTCGAGTCCGGCGTCATCCCGGAACTCAAACTGGTGATTGATGGCGAGGGGCAGCAGAAGTTGCGGGAGGCTCCTCGCGATTACACGCGTTGTACGCTGATCGAGAACGGCACGACGACGTTCAAGAGCATCGGCGTGAAGCTCAAGGGGGCGGCGGGGAGTTACCGGGATTTTGACGATCGACCGGGGCTGACGCTCAATCTCGACAAGTACAAGAAGGGCCAGCGCTGGCATGGAATGGAGAAGCTGCACCTGAACAATTTGGTGCAGGACGAATCGCTGCTGAGTGAGTGGCTGGGTGCGGAACTGTTTCGCGAGGCAGGGTATCCGGTGCCGCGGGCGGGGCATGTGCGGCTGTGGATCAATGACCGGGACATGGGGATCTATGTCCTGCGCGAGGGGTTCGATGGGCCGTTCCTGAAACGGTCATTTAAGGACAACAACGGCAACCTCTACGATGGCGGCTTTGTGCAAGACATCGACTCCTCGCTCGAAATGGACGCCGGGGATGATCCCGACAACCGAGGCGATCTCGTCGGGCTGGCGACTGCTTGTTACCAGCCCGATGCGCAGATCCGCTGGACGCAGATCGGCGAGCGCCTCGACATGAATCAGTTCCTGACCTTCATGGCGATGGAACGGCTGTGCGGGCATTGGGACGGCTATACGCTCAACATGAATAACTACCGGGTCTACTTCCCGCCGCAGGGCAAGGGCGTGTTCCTGCCGCATGGGATGGACCAGCTCTTCGGCGACCCAGGGGCCGGACTTTATGACCACTCGGCCTCTCTACTCCCAGCTGCGGTGATGCAGAATGACGAGTGGCGTGGGCAGTACCGTGAGAGGCTGGTGAAGCTGTCGCAACTGTTGCGACCGGTGGATCGCTGGTTGCCGAAGATCGACAAAAAGCGAGAACTGCTGAAGCCGATACTGGAATCAATCAATGCGGATCAGGCAGCGGCCCACGGCGACCGGGTCAACGAACTGAAGGAGCGGCTGACGCAGCGGGCCGAGGCTCTGGAGGAGTTGATCAACCACGGGATGCCCACGCCGGTGGAGTTCGACGACCAGGGGGGACTCCACCTGACCGATTGGGGGGCGTCGGTCGAAGCGGAGGAGGCGAAGCTGGAAGAGGTCGACCTCGCCGGAGTGGCCTGTTACTCGATCACGCGCGAGCCGTTCGGGGACTTCTCGTCATCGTGGAGACGGCATGTGTTATTGCCGAAAGGGAACTACCGTTTCGAGGCCCGCATCAAGACCGACAGCGTCATCCCCATCCCCGAGGACCAGGGGCGCGGAGCCGGTATTCGCCGCCTGCAAACGGGTCGGTCCAACGAACTGGTCGGCACGAACGACTGGCAGCTAGTCACGTTCGACATCGCCGTGCCCGAGGATCAGCGGGACGTGGAACTGGTGCTGGAGTTGAGGGCCAGGCACGGGTCTGCGTGGTTCGATCGTGAGTCACTGCGGTTGCGGCGAGTGACGCCGGAGTAGATTCGTGTGCCCGACCGGAGTGCCCTGTCCACGCTAGGAATATGGGTTGCGGGATGGCCGCCCGGGAGGGCGAAGCTCCTGCTGAGCCGTGAGCCAGGGGACTCGTGAACTCGCGGTAGCGGCTCGGCAGGAGCCTCGCCCTCCCGAGGGAGGCGGACCCCACATTAGGGGTGGATGACGAATCATCGGTACGGCAACCCGGCGATCACGGATTCGGAGTCATCGCCGGCGCGGAACTCTTCAGCAGGGTCGGGACACCCTGTGCGTTGGGGCCTTGGACTCCGACGACACTCCCCAAGGCTGACCGGACGGCGGGATCGGCCTCGTTGTTCCACGCAGTTGCCAATTTCATCCGCAGGTCATCCGATAGCAAGGACTGATGGCGACGGATGTGGGCAGCGGTCAAGGTGGCCGCGAGCGCGCGTTTCGGGGCGGGGTAGTTGCTGTTGAGCGCCGCTTCGGCTAACCGGGTCTGGACACCAGCGGTCGGGATGGCCCCCAGAGCGATGAGGGCGTCATCTCCCTGATCCGTGCGAGGAGCGGCGATCACCAGTGCATCCTCGGCGGGCGTCAAGTCGTAGACGTGCGTGCGGCTGTCGGCAATCTTGCGCAGCCACTTAGCAGCCTGCAGCGATTGCATTGACTGCTGAGCCTGAGTGAGGGTCGGTGGCTCAACTTGAGCCAGGAACGGTCGCAGCTGGCGAGACAGGTCGGTCGACAGGACCGACTCTTCGACATAGGTAATCAGCGGGTCGCGAGCGAGCAGATACTCGATGGATCGGCGAAACCCATGTGGGCCGTAGATGGCGATCGGCATGTTCTTGGTTCGCGAATCGGCGCGGAAATTGGCAATCGTGGGCGAGAGATCCCATCGAATCGTGTTCAAGTGCAGCACCGCGATTTCCATGTCTCCCTGGGTTGTGGCCGCTTCAAAGCCAGCCGCTCCCGTGGGGAGGATTTGAGCGTCGTAACCCATCTCGGACAGGAACGTGGCCATCGTCGAGCCCCGCGTGTTGTTGGGGTCGACGACGACTCCATTGGCACGAGCATCAGCGTTCAGAGCGCGAGCCAGAATCTCCACGACTCGGCGCGAACCCGAGAACGACTGCTGTGGATCCCACTGGAGAATCGTTTCAGCGGCGGCAAACTGGACGCGTAAGGACGGATGATCCAAGGCTGTCACCACGGCTCCGCGCTGCCCACCCGTTCGCAGAAGAGAAGCTGAGCCATTCTGGGCCAGTGCCCGAACCAGTGATTCGGCAGCTGCGGTGTTGCCCATCTCGTTGGCGAGGGCGAGGGCTTCGAGGCAGGCCGACGCCCCCGCGAGAACTGCGACCTCGTGAGCGGAACCGGGACCACTGGGGATCGGTTGATCCCAGCCCGCGGCCTCAATGTCTCGGGTGAGAATCGTATTCAGCAGAACGCTCTGCGTCCGGGTATCGGTCGGGGCCAGCTCGAGTGACTGGCGGGCAAACTGCTCGGCCCGAAAGATCGCGGCGGAGTGGGGGGTGACTCGTCGTTCCACCAAACTCGCGGAGGTCACGTCGGTCACCCAGACGGGGACCAGTCCGTCCTCTTCGGGCTCCATGACGGTCTCCCCTTTGAGGAGTTTTTCGGCAGTGATACGCAGTTGAGCGGCGGCTCCGAAGCCTTCGAGTCGACCGGCATGGCTCGGGTCTTTGTAGAGCAACCGCGAGATGGCTTGTCGGGCCGTCTGGCGGATTCCCGGCTCCCCTTCCGTTGCGTATGCTGTCGAGTACAAATAGGCCGCATCGTTCTTGGTCGCGACCCAGCCGAAGGCATCCACCGCGAGCATCTTCTGAGCTTCGTCACCTTGAAACAAATAGCCAATCAAGGGGGCCACCGCAGATTCGCCCATGCGGGTCAGGGCGATGAATGCCTGGTCTCGGTCGACTCCCGAGTTTGGATCAGCTGCGGCTTGGACGAGGCGGGAGGCCGCCGGGGCCCCCAGGTGCTGCAAGTCACGCATGGCGAGGTCCACCTCGCGCGGCGATCCCGAGAGGTTCTTGAGTACCCCATCCATGAAGACGGGGTCGCTTGCCTGCCGGGTACTGGCGGCATTCAGACGCTCCAGCAACACCGTGGCCGGCGGGTTGAGTTCCGGGAAGCGAGCCAGCTGCAAAAAGGTGCCCGTCCCGTACTCGGTCCGAAACCCAATCAACGTGGCATCGTCCGGATCGAGAGCGAGCAAGGCCTCGATGTACTTCTTAGCGGCTTCCGGCCTGGCGATCTTCATGGTGAAGATCACCGCCTTCATATGCTCGGCAGGTGTCTTCGGCTCGGTGATGAGCGGTGACGCCTCGGTGGCCTCGATCGTGGCGGGTGCCTCGGTCGCATCTTGAGCCACGACATGCGTGGGGCGCACGAGCCATGTGGCCAGGAGCAAAATCATCAGTGTGCAGTGCCGGGAAATCATCCTTGATCTCCGGGAAGAATCACCAGCGGGCGAACGCGTCCGAATCGGGCGCGTAACATCAGCGGCGTATTTCATCCCTTACGGTTCTATCGAGGTCAACGGACATGCCGCTTGAGAGGGGGCCGGGCCGGAGTGAGGATCGGTGAGTATCCGAGGGGGCTGGTCCGGCATGGTCCGCATGACTGGAACGCGAGGCAGGACCGGCAGAGTTTACCAAAACTACGCAAGGCGATATCGCTCGGCGACCAGTTTTCTCGCCTTTCCGAGTTGCAGACGCGACGGTCACATGCCAGCGTCCAGCCCGCTGCGCCAGCTAGGGCCGCATGCCAAACCCATTGCACTCACGGAGGATTTCCGACCGACCTTAGCCGCCGTTCGGTCGAAGAACTGGCGTCCTTTTTCGACACTCCTCGCCCCAGCCGACAGTCTCTCACGGAGCACATAGCATCTTGAGTGAGAGCCCATCGTCGATTCCCTGAAACCTCTCGCCCGCGACAGAGGATCGGTACACAGATTTCGCAGATTGGCACAGATTCAGAGGGGGGGAGAGGAGATCTCTCCTGCCTGCAATCACCGACCCCGCTGGCGTCGCATCTGTAAAAATCTGTGGAATCTGTGTACGACAACCGGCCTCTGCCAGCGTGATTGAATTGCGGTGTGCGCGGGCCTTGGCGGGGAACACTCGGGAGACTCTGTCGGCTTGGGCGAGGAGTGTCCGAACTGGCGTCCTTTTTCGGAGAAAAAGGCGACAATCGGAGATCGCCCCTCGGCGACCTGGCCAGGGTTTCTGGCACGCGGCCCTGGCTGGCGCGGCGGGCTGGCCGAGATTAGGCGGCGTGTTCGGTGTCGGGTTCCACCACTGGAGCGTTGGCGGGCTGGCGCAGGACATCCGCCATCGGCATTTCGTCCAGCGAACGCACACCGAAAGATTCGAGGAACAACCGTGTCGTGCCATACAAATACGGTCGCCCGAGGGAATCGTGCTCGCCGACGACTTTGACCAGTCCGCGATCCATCAGTTGCTTAAGGATTTCTGTCGACTGCACGCCGCGGACCTCTTCGAGGTCGGCGCGGGTCAGTGGTTGCCGATAAGCGATGATTGTCAGCGACTCCATCGCGGGGGGGGAGAGCTTGAGCCGGGCTTGCCGCTCATGAATCTTATCGAGCCAGCGGGCGAAGATCGGACGCGACATCAACTGGTAACCGGTCGCGAGTCGTTCGACACGGAAAGACGTACCACTGGCCTCGTACGCGAGGTTCAACTCGTCGATCAGATCGGGAACTTCCGCGGCGCTGGGCAGAGCGGCGAATTGCATCAGCTTACGGGCGGTCAGTGAACCTTCCGCGACGAACAGCGCTGCTTCGAGGCGTTGCAGGGCGGGGGTTCTGACATGCCCCTCGTGACGGAGGGCATTGAGTTGAGGGACAACACCGGTCGATCGAATCGCCCAGGCCCACGTCATCCCCGGTCGAGGCGTGGACTCATCCCCATGCAGGCGAGCGGGCGGGAAAGGAGGATTCCAGATCGGCTCGTACATCACGGCTACATCGCATTCTGGGAGATCGGCTGCTTGTCGCGGAACCGCTGCAGGAGCCAGCTTTCGAGCTGCTGGACGGTCTCTGCGGCGGCACGGTCTGGATCATCGGACTCGGCTTCGAATCGATGGGTCAGCCGGTCATCGTCGCCGGGAACATACAGGCAGACAAACAGCCACGTGTCCTGAGCGGAACCCCGCTCCAAGTGATAGTGCTTGACGCCCCTGGAGTTGAGCTTCTTGAGCGACTCTTTCATTGAGGTCGGCGGGGTGTTGCGGTCGGGAACCGTGTTCAGAGCGAAAGCAGATTTCTCCGTCTTGGCACCACCGCGAGACGACAGCAGGGGACGAGATACCGAGGGCGTATTGTCCGCCCATTTGTTGTCCAGGCCCTTCTGGGGACTCGTTCGTCGTCCCTTGGTCTGGGAGAGAGTCGCGTCGGAGTCCTCGTCCTCTCGAGACGACTTCGAGAAGCCGAGATCATCGCGATCTGTCTCTGTATCTGTGGATTCACCGGCACCCCGTTCAACATCATTCAGGTCGGCATCGCCTGCCTTCCAAGCGGGGGCTGTCCCGGAGTCCCAGTCCTCGAACTGGCTCTGGGGAGAATCTCGTCCGCTGCGACTGTCGTTGTCGAGCCCGCCTTTCGAGTCGGTCAGACCACGCGTCGCGGCAATCACCGACGCCAGCGGGGGAACGCCGAAGACCACCATCAGGCCCATCGCGGCCAGCGGGATCGACACCAGAAACGTCAAGAACGTGCTGCCAGCTCTGGAACTCATGCGCGGGCCTCCATGCCAGATCGATCGCGATTCGACTCGTGACAACCGCAGCTTTCGGGGGCATCCATGCTCACCCACTGACGACGCACGAGCCCCTCGGCAGAATCTGCCGGTGAATCGAGGCGGGATCGTACCGGCGCCTCCCTAGAGCCACAAGAGCATTTCGTAGAACGGGATTTATTCCGTTAGAGCATTCCACGATTGCGTTCGCGCCGAGAAGTCGAACGGACCCCCAGGTCCGTTCCGCCCGGACCTAGGGGTCCAGGCTACGAGGGCGCTCACCGAATTGTGGAATGCTCTAGCGAACCCATTCCAGTGTCATTCAAAGGTGGTTTCATTCAAAAGGGTCATTCATAGAAGGTCAGGAACCATTCACGCCTCCATTCACCAGTTTCGGTCGACCGCGCGGGCGAGTGGTGACTTCTCGCCCCATCTGTTTCACGGTGCGTTCGGTC
>JAYTCW010000127.1:0-7439 GCA_043736295.1 Planctomycetota bacterium
TCTCCGAAATGCGTTTCAACCTCAGCAACACAGGTTCGCAGAAAAGGAAAACGACCGCGATACCAGTTGCGGAACGACTTGTGAAACAGTCATCTAGGCCTGATCCACTTCCGCAGGATCTTCGTGAACGCCTGGAAGGAACCGGCAGGATTAATTAACCCCGGAAATAAGAACAGCGCTGTCTTACGCGCCGTATTAAACCGCTCGACCAGCGTCCCCTCGCTCGACCACGCCCACAACAACGCCGTGGATGACAGCCACTGCGGCGTCCACGTACAATCCCCACGGAACCCAATGACCGACCAGCCCACCCCCACGAACATCCACTGCCACGCGACCCGCTAATACTCCGCGTTCAACCGCTCTGACGTGACCTCAAGGTCTTGATGAGACATGCCTGATTCCTTTCCGGTGAGTGCTGTGTGACACCTCAGCGTAAGAAACGAAGCGTCGCCACAAACCTCTGTCGCATCAAGACTTCTTTTCCGATCCCAAAAATGGGTTCACGGCGTTGTGTGGCACCCCTAAAAAATAGTCGGATGAACCGTTTTTCAGCACCTTGGCCCATGTGACCTCGGTCGGAACGCCTGAAGCTGACATGCGGACGAGTCAAAAACTCCCGCTGAGCATTGGAAATCCAGACTTCAATCTACCGCGGGCAGATTCACCCAGCTCACACCGCGCCAAGCGGTGAGGAGTGAGCGCTTCCGTCAGATTTCCCGCGTGAGGGATGCGAGTCGCACAGTGCCATCGCCAACAGCCAAGCAGTTGAATCTCCGTTTCTTTCGGGGTACAGTGAGAGGCAGAGTGCGTCAGACGCCACGCGGTATAGTTCCCTCCTCACTTCGCCCGCCAATGCCAGACCTCACGCCGACTTCCGCCCCTCCAGGACTATGGACGCGGAAGCATTTACTCGGCCTACAAGGGCTCTCGGCTGGGGAATTGACCACGATTCTGGATGAGGCGGCCCGCTATAAGACCAAATGGAACGCGGGCGAGACCAAGTTCGACGACCTCAAAGGGACCGCGATTGCCAACCTGTTCTTTGAGCCGTCCACCCGCACCAAAACCAGCTTCAGTCTCGCGGCGAAGCGTCTGAGCGCCGATACGGTCGACTTCACCGCGTCGAGCAGCAGCCTCTCCAAGGGCGAGACGTTCATCGACACCGCCCTCAATATCCAGGCGATGGGCATCCATCAAATGGTCGTCCGGCACAGCTCCTCGGGTGCCCCGGAACAACTCGCCCGCGAGGTCGATTGCTGCGTCATCAATGCCGGGGATGGCACGCACGAACATCCGACGCAGGGGCTGCTGGATATCTTCACGATCCGCTCGCACCGTCCCTCGCTGAAGGGCTTAACGGTCGCGCTCGTCGGCGACATCAAGCATAGCCGAGTCGCCCGTTCGAACATCTGGGGGCTGAAGACCCTCGGGGCACGGGTGATCGTGTGTGGTCCGCCGACACTGATGCCCGCAGAGATTGAGAGGTTCGGCGTCGAGGTGGCCCACCGACTGGATGATGTGCTGGAAGAGTGCGACTGTATCAACATGTTGCGGGTGCAGTTCGAGCGACAGCGCGGGGCGTACTTCCCATCGGTTCGCGAGTATGCCCACCTGTACGGGATGAACGGCACGCGGATGAAGCACGCCAAGCCGGACGTGTTGATCCTCGCCCCCGGCCCAATCAATCGCGGCGTCGAGATCACCCCGGATGTGGCCGACGGCAAGAACTCGGTGATCCTCGACCAAGTGACCAACGGCCTCTTCATCCGCATGGCCTGCCTGTCACTGCTCAAGCGAGCTAGCGACACCACGCCTCAGACTCAACAGGAGCAGTCCCGATGAGTCCCTCTGCTCCATCAACCATAAACCATCAACCATCAACCCTGCTCATCCGCAGCGGTCGCCTCATCGACCCCCTCACCGGCACCGACAGCGTCGGCGATCTGTTCATCCGCAACGGCCTCATCGCTCCCCTCTCCGAGGCCCCGCGCTCCGGTGACCGCGTCATCGAGGCGACTGGCCTCATCGTATGCCCCGGGTTCATCGACTGCCGCGTCGGACTTGGCGAACCGGGCTTCGAGGAAGATGAGACCATCGCCACCGGCACAGCTGCGGCACTGGCCGGGGGGTTCACGCTGGTGGCCTCGCTGCCCGATACCGATCCGGTCGTCGAGACCCGCGCCGCTGCGGAGTTCGTGCGACAACAAGCCGAGCGGGCGGGGAATTGCCGCGTGGTTCCGCTGGGAGCTGTGACCAAAGCCCGCGAAGGGAAAGAACTCGCCGAAATGGGCGGGCTGATCGAGGGCGGTGCGGTCGCCTTCACCGATGGCAAGCAGCCGATCGCCAATGCCGAGGTCATGCGCCGCGCCCTCGAATATGCGTCGATGTGGCAGAAGGTCATCATGCACTTCCCGCAAGTCCCGGAACTGGTCCAGGGCGGCGTGATGCACGAAGGGTACTACTCCAGCGTCCTCGGTCTCCGCGGCATGCCGACAGCTGCGGAAGAGATCATGGTCCGCCGGGATATTGCGCTCGCGGAGCTGACCGGGGGGCGAATTCACCTGATGGCGGTGACCTCGCTACACAGTGTTGAGGAGATTCGCGAAGCACGCAAACGCGGTGTGCGGGTCACTGCCGATGTGACGCCGCACCATCTGCTGCTGACCGACCAAGAGCTGGAGTCGTACAACGCCAACTACAAGGTCGACCCTCCGCTGCGCACTCAGCCGCACATCGCAGCGCTGATCGAGGGCTTGAAGGACGGGACGATCGAGACGATCAGCGCGGACCATACGCCGATCGCCTCGGAGAAGAAGGCCCGCGAGATCGATCTGGTGCCGTTCGGCATCTCCGGACTGGAGACCCTGCTGCCGCTGTGCGTCGAGGCCCTCATCACACCGGGCCACCTGACCTGGCCGGAACTGATCGCCAAGCTGACGACCGGCCCCGCGCGGCTGTTCGGCCTGGAGTCGACCAAGACCCTGGCCCCCGGCACGGTCGCCGACCTGACGCTGATCGACCCCACCCAGACCTACCGCATCGACACCAGCCGGTTTCGGTCGTTGGGTCAGAATACTCCGTTTCACGACCGGGCCGCGACGGGGAGGGTGCATTCGACGATTGTGGGTGGAGTCGTGAAGTTCTCGTACGATCAGTAGGTAAGTCGGCGCGAGCGGGCCCCCGTCCCGCAGACCTTGCCGCCGGTGTCTTTGACGCGATACAGGTCGATGCTCGATGATTCAAACTGAGGCAGGGCCACCTTCAGTGTGCTGGTGGCACTGGCTGCAAAACGGCTGCAAGTGGCAAACGGTATTTTCTTCCTGTAGACTGAATCGAGTTCGGCAGCGGCGACCGCAATGCGTGGACTTTTCTGGAATCGCCACGGGACATGGGTCGATCAACATTCAGATTGACATCAAATGGATATTGGCCGAAAACTTCGGCGCCCCAAGGGATTGGGAACACCCGAAGTTCTTGGAGGGACTGGCAATGGCACAAACACTGGACCAACTCATCAGCGCAGCACGCAATACACAGATGACTGCTGAGCAAAGAGAAACTCAGCGGCAGAGCTTTGCGTACGGAAACACACATTTTGAGAACGAAGACATCACTCGAGAGACGGTCAATCGCGCATCTCAATTGCTGAAGGGCCAAGCGAATGCGGCGGAGTACATCACAGGGCAATCCGGCGACTCATGTCCAATTGATTGACGACCCCGACGAAATTGCCCTACGGGAAGCGCAAAATGGTCTTCGACAATTCGACGAAACCATGCGGATGGTGCGGGAGTCAAATTGGCAGCTCTCTCTGACTCCGGAGCGTGTCTTGCGCCTGCAGTGGTTTGCAACGGAAGGCATCTGGTCGTCTGCGGGAAAGTTTCGGCAACATTCGGTCAAGATTACGAATACGCCGCACCAACCGCCTCATTTCGATCAGATACCCGATCTTGTTGATCGTATGTGTGACTATGCCAATCAGCAGTCAGATCCCTTTCATGTGGCAGCCTACTTGATGTGGAGGCTGAATTGGATTCACCCTTTTGGAGATGGTTACGGACGGACTTCTCGAGCCGTTTCTTATTATGCTCTGTCGGTTGCGTTGAAGATGGAATTGCCTGGCGTTCCGACCATTCCAGAACTCATCGTCAAACAGCGTCAACCGTACTATCATGCGCTGGATGCCGCTGACGCTGCTTGGGATGTTGGAATCGTAGATGTGAATCAGATGTCGGAATTGATCCAACAACTGCTGATTCAGCAATTGTCTTCAAACCCTGGCAGCCCAAGCATCACTTGATCATTCTGTGGCGGGGCGGTCCCAGACATCGCGGCAGAATGGAAATCAAAGATGGCTTGTCACTCTCTGTTCCCAAGTCAAAACAACCGATTGAGTCCATTGAGCGCTGGTCACGAAGGTCACGAAGCAGAGAGTCGACTGAGCGGACGACACTCGCACTCATCTGCTCCCCGAAAGCTGATCCGTGTGGTATGAGTACAGTCCAGCAAGTATCGTCTGTGTTGTCCGAAGAGGAACAGCCCACCCATGCCCCACCCCCAAACCCTGTTCTGGATCTCCTGCGGCCTGATCGGCTCCGCGGTGGCGGTGCTGGTGGTCACGATCCGTTCAGCGCTGGAGCGGACGACGGGGGAGAGGGTGGACCCCGACCGGTTCGATGTGGTGCGGCTCGCGGATTTGCGGGCGGCGAGTCTGACGGTGCGGTTGTTGGAGCCGCTGGTGCGGTTGCTCAGTGAGTTCTGTCGCCGGATGTTTTCGGAGGAGCTGCCGTCGGTGCAGCGGGACTTGCATGTCTCCGGGGCTGCGCGGGCGTGGAAGCCGGAGGAGTGGCTGGCGGCGGCGCTCATCAATGCGGTGCTGTTCTCGCTGCCCGGCGGGCTGTGGTGTGTCAGGGAGTTCGGCATCCCGGGTTTCGTGATGTACGGGGCACTGGTGGCGGTGGTGGGGGTGATGTTGCGAAGGCGGTTGCATTCGCAGGCGGTCCGCCGGATGTGGCGGATCAAGACGCGGCTGCCGTATTTCTTAGATCTGGTGAATCTGTTGATGGAGGCCGGGGCGACATTCATGAATGCCCTGCGCGAGGCGGTGCGAGAATTTTCTGAACAACCGGTCGGCCAGGAGTTCGGTCGCATGCTGACCGAGTTGAGCCTGGGTCGTGCGCGCTCCGCCGCCCTCGAATCGATGCGCGACCGCCTGCAAGACGACGAGATCACCAGCCTCGTCGGGGCCATCATTCAGGGGGAAGAACACGGCTCCCCACTGGCTCATGTCCTGCGCGGGCAGGCCGACTTTCTCCGCATCAAGCGAACCCAGCGGGCCGAAACGCTGGCGGGCGAGGCCGGGGTGCAGATGCTCTTCCCCGCCATGCTGGTGATGATGGCCACCGTGATCGTGATCCTCGCCCCGTTCGCGATGGAGTTCGTCACCGGGAGTTTCTTCGACCGGTAACGTAGCCATGCTCACGACTACGTTTAGCTGCGACGCGAAGGCTTTGCGCAGCGGAGCGGAGCCTCGAGCGCCAACAGACTTCCGAAGTCTTTACTTCTCGCCGGTCAGTTCCGCGATCTCCTTCGCCGTAAACTTGCGTTCCAGCCTCGCCCCCATCTGAGCCACGACACGCGCCGCAGCGTGCGAGGCGAGATGCCCCGCCTGCTTCCAGCTGAGTCCGTTGGTGATCCCGTACAGAATCCCCGCAGCGTACATATCCCCGGCACCGGTGGTATCGATGGCCTTGACCGGCACCCCCTCGATCGGGATCACCTGACCCTCGTGCATGAGGATCGACCCGTCCCCGCCGAGCGTCAACGCGACGTTCTCGGCGTGCTTGTGAATCTCCTGCGCACACTCGATCGGGTCATGCCGTCCGGTCAGCGCACGGGCCTCATCCAGGTTGCAGAACAGCAGGTCGACCGGGCCTTCGATCAGCTTCAGAAACAGATCGCGGTTGTACTGAATCAGGAACGGGTCCGAGACGGTGAAGGCGACCTTCACGCCGTGCTTCTTGGCCAGATCGATGGCCCGCAAGGCGGCACTCTTCGTCGGCTCACCGCCGAACAGATACCCCTCGATGTAGACGTACTTGGCCTGCTTGATCTCCGCTTCGAGGATGTCGTCCGGCCCCAACTGGCTCGACGCAGCCAGATTGGTGAGCATCGTCCGCTGGGCGTCCTCGGTGATGAGGACCACGCAAGTGCCGGTCCGTCCCTCGATCGGGGTCGCCTCAATACTGACACCCCTCTTGCGCATGTCACCCAGGAAGAACTCGCCGATCTCGTCGCGTCCGACCTTCCCGACATAGGCCGCCTTCCCGCCGAAGTCCGCCACCCCCATGATCGTGTTGGCCGCCGAGCCCCCAGCACAGCGGTGCAACCCCGCCCCGTGCAGCTGGCCAAGCACCTGCTCCTGGGTCGGTTCGTCAACGAGGGTCATGATCCCCTTGGCGAAATGCAGATCGGTCAGCACCGAATCGGCGACACGGGCCTGAATGTCCAGCAGGGCGTTGCCCACTCCCAACACGTCGTATTTCATGGATCAGCTCTCTTGATTCCCTGCCAGGATTCCCAACACTGCACCAGTCCCGACTCGCAGGACCGGGCGGGGCGTATGATAGAGGGGACGCTGTTCAACGGCCATCGGGTGGGACGTTTCGATCCCCATGAGCAAGAACATCCTCGCCCATCGCTTTGCGAACGGTGATGGCACTGGCGAGCAAGGCACTTGAAGTAATTCAGTTCCCATTCAATCCGATGTCTCGCGTATGCAACCGTACCTTCCACGACGATTCTCGTGAAACGACCTCATCGTTCGGAGTATCGGGAGACATTCGCTCCAGGATGCTGAACCTCAGGTTGTGAGGTTTGCACTCCTTGAGCCAGCGGTTTCCTCCATGCCCCGTCTTGGCGTAGTTCGTCCAGCGACCGAAGATGTTATCTGCCCCATAAGCTGACCCGACATATCCTTTGCCAGTGGACGAGTCGACGATGAAATAGATACCTCTCCATTGGCGTAAGGCATCTCGCCATGACGAGGGGATCGTTTGGAGGTCGTCCCAGGAAAGCACGAGATTCCGCCAGTCGGGGATGGATTGAGCGAAGAGCGATTCGCCGAGGATTGCTTGGACCTCAATGGAATTCTTGGCAGCCCATCGACTCCAGACGATTTCGGGAGAAGGCCAGCGTACAACCAATTTGCCTTTCCATTCGACATGAAAGTCGGTTAACGCGAGGTCAAACCAAGTGATGACTGGCTTCCAAGGCGGATCAGTCGTTCCCGTAATTCTTCGTTCCTCTTGGACAGCGGGAATCGAAAGAAACTGCTTATGACTGAAGTTTTGCATTTCACCCGATCCCCAGTCTCACCATCACGCGATCGACGGTTTGGCCATGTTCTGTGACTTGGCTGAAGGCCCATTCCAGGG
>JAYTCW010000128.1:0-36315 GCA_043736295.1 Planctomycetota bacterium
GGGTCGCCTCTTTTTCACATTCTCGTCAATCGCAACTAAACTCACTCACCACCATATCTTGCGGAAGAGGTGTCAGACGAACCTGGCGCTGTCCAACTAAGCAAGTGGCAGGAATTCAAATCCCCCGTAGGACGGCCTTTCCAGGCCGTCCGCGATCGGTTCTTAAAGCAAGACGGCCCGGAAAGACCGTTTCACGATGAGCCGGCCTTACGCCGACACACCCGTGAAGTAATCCGGCTCGGACCCGGCCTTCCACTTGATGTTACAGCCGATGCTCGGCTTCTGATCAGCCACGACCGGTAACCCAGCCAGCAGCGCGTCACAAGCGGCCCGCAAATCGGCACCGGTGACGGGGATGTTGGTCTTCGGACGGCTGTCATCGAACTGGCCACGATAGACCAACCGGTGGTCTTTGTCGAACAGGAAAAAGTCCGGGGTACACGCCGCCCGGTAAGCCTTAGCAGCCAGCTGCGTCCCATCAAACAGATACGGGAACGTATACCCGGCTGTGACGTGTTCCTGCTTCATGGCCTCGGGACCATCTTGTGGATAGGCCTCAACATCGTTGCTGCTGATGCCGACGATTGCTAATCCCTTCGCGGTGTACTCCTTCGCAAACTCGGCGAGGTGCGGTCGCAGATGCACGACGAACGGGCAGTGATTGCACATGAAGACGACCAGCAGTCCGGCCTTCCCCTGAAAGTCCGACAGAGTCAGAGTCTGCCCATCCACATTGGGGAGTGAGAAGTCGGGGGCCTGGCTGCCGAGTGGCAACATGGTGGAAGCGGTGCGGACCATAAAAAGAACTCCTCGAAGCGATTGAGCGCGTTGTCGCCCCCCACTGTACCGGAGGACCGCCTGACCTTCCACGGAAATCGCTCGCGAGCGAGTTGATGCTCAGAGTCAGGAATCAGTCACCCGAAGCGATACCAGCAGCAGCACAAGCCGTTTGCTAGACTACCGCTGTCACTCCTCCGTACCCTTCAGGGCCAAGGCTTCCAGGGTGTACAGCTCAGGGAACTCGCCTGGCATCGACGAACACGCCAGCACCGTCGTCGCTCTTTGTCCCGGCAGGGACAAAAGCCTGGATATCCCCTCAAAAACGACCACCTTGGAAGCTCTGCCACTCAGAGATTTCTCCCATGTCAACGTCCCGCCTGAGCATGCCCCCGAAATACATTGCCGAGGTCCGCAATTCGCAAGAGGTCACGTTGTACGGTTCCGCAGATCTGGCCTTCTGGACGAAGAGGCTATTGCCGCAGAAGCTGGTCCCCGTCGAAGAGAATGGTCAAGCCCGGATGATGATCTCGGCGGTGGCGTCGAACTGGCTGGGGGTGCGGTTCCGGGAGTTCTTGATCGCAGTGCAGGCGAATCCCGCACATCAATCACCCCAGCCTGGCTCCTCGCCCGGATTCTATTTGTTATCGGCTTACAACACGTCTCGGGCCTTTGCGTTCATCGAGCAGCGGTATTTCCAGACACCCTATACTCACGGAACCGTGGAGGTCCAATGTGGACGGCAGCCCTCATTCCAGTTGAAGCAGCGCTCGGTGGAGATGCTCAGTGCGGTTCGCCACTCTCAGTCTCCCGCGACAGAACAAGTCGATGAGGTCTGGGAAGGTGCGATCTACTTGCCGCCGCGTCCCGCTCACGCTCGCGGTCCCGGCAAAGTGTTCTACGCCCGTCTCGCAGGACTCACTGAGATCAGCCCGTTTCAACCCGATGAGGATTCAATCAAAATCACTCCGCAGGCCAGTGACCCGGTCCTCAGCTGGCTCCTGGAGTCGGGGTTCACTGGGCAAGAGTGGCATGTTCGGCACTCCGCCACGCATGCCCGTTCCAAGACCTACCCGCGCGGCTGATTCACGGAGAGAACCGCAGCGATCAGTGGTGTCGGGGAGTCAATCAGAGGGGGAGCAAAAACCCATCACGTTTGTTCTTCGTCTCGCGGCCAGATGCTGAGAATCTGACTCTGCCACATCTACGCGCCGTGCGCGTCTGTTTCATCTGGCCAACCCTTCACGTCTTGGGCGACCTTCTCGTTGAATTCCTCTGTTCAAATCGGAAAATGTTTTGCACCATGTCCTTGATGTTAGTCGTGGCGGTGGCGACTTCGGCGGAGATCGTGAGCAGAAATCAAGGGAGCAGGAACCGTTTCTGGCCAGAAAACCAGGGAAGTGCCCGTGAAAGGTTCCTTGTCTCTTCCGTTGTCTGCCCTTTCTCTGCACTCATCGAGAAGCGCCTTCGCAAATCGCGGGACTTTCGCCCAGTGTTTCATGTGCTCTTCTGACCGCTCCGCGCCCACACGCAGAGCCCGGCCAGTTGGATCGCCGCCGTTTCGGTCCGCAGGATCTGGTCTGCAATTCGCACTCGCCTGGCACCGGACTGAGCGGCAAGTTCCAGCTCGGTCTCGCTCCAACCACCTTCGGGGCCGATGAGCAGCAGCACCTCGTCGGAGCTGACCGGAATCATCTCGGGCTGGAACAGCTCACCGTGTGGATCGCCGATCATGAGGGTGCTGAGTGCGACTACGCCAGAGTCTAGTTCGGTCGACTTTTGCTCCGCCAAAGCACGCTCTTTCGCGGAGCGAAAGGCGACCATCATTTCTGCGAACGGAGTATTCTCCGCCACCTGCATCACCAAATCTCGCCCCGACTGCTTACATGCCGCCACCACCGCCGCTTGCAGTTTGTCGAGCTTTCCCCCGCCGGGTTCGACGACGGTTCGCTCGGTCATCATCGGGATGAGCTGATCGATTCCGAGTTCGGTGGCCTTCTCCACCAGCCAGCGAAAGCGATCGCCTTTCGGGGGAGCAACGGCCAGACGGATCGTGGGGAGTGGGGCGACCAGCAATTTTCGCAGCTCGACGATGCGAACCTCGACACGATCTTTTTTGACGAGAGTGATTTCGGCAATAGCAGATTGGCCCCGCCCGTCAAAGAGCTCGACGCGGTCTCCCGCCTGTTTTCTTAAGACCCGCGCCGCGTGGTGCGATTCTGCCTCATCGAGCGAAAGCGTCGGTCGTGAGAGTCCTGCCGAATGAAAGAATCGATCCATGGAGAGCGGACATTCTTGTTTCAAGTTCTCTGCCGGGAATTCCGAACCGTGCGGGACGCTGGTGTTGCCATCCGATGGAAGAGGCGAAGATCGGCAACAACTGCAATTCCCCGCGAACTGTCTCAGAAGTCGGTCGCCGAGGGAATCGTCTGGCAGACTTCCGAAGTCTCCGAAGACTTCGGAAGTCCTGGCGAACGTGTTGCCGCCCCAGGCCAATGATTGGCCTGGCCCCACTTGGCGAGAAAGGACTCTCGATGTCAGTGACTGTTCGCCCGCTCAGTACCGCCGGGATGCGAGCTGCCAACCAGGCTTCTGTCCCCTTCGCCGAAGCAGCATCGACGGACATGTATTTCCCCAGCGAGGCCCACGAAGAGGCTCTCGCCCGGATGCTCTATCTGGTCGAAGAGGGCGAGTGTTGTGGCCTGCTGACCGGCTCAGCGGGGACTGGCAAGTCGACAGTCCTGATGCGGCTGCATCGACAGCTGCGCCGGACGGGATGGAAGTCCTGCCGCATTGACTTGGCGGGTGTCGATCAGGCTGCGTTGCTGCACCGGCTGGCCGTGGAACTGGGAGCCAACCCAGCATCCGACGCCGACCCGCACGAAACATGGGACCAACTGGAATTGATCCTCGCAGCTGCGGCCCGAGTGCAGCAACCGTGGGTGGTGCTGTTCGATCATGCCGACCGGCTGCGACCGGGGGCGCTGTCACTGCTGGAGCAGCTGTTGCATTCCGTGCATGCACGGGGGATGGTCCTGCTGTTCGCCGCTCGCCATGAGGGCCGGACTCCGCTGATGAAAACGCTGAGCGAGCATACGGGACTGCGGATTGAGTTGCCTGCTCTGTCGATCGCAGAATCGCAGTGGTACATCGAACACTCTTTCGATCGCGGGATGGCTTCCTTGCCGGAGTTCACACGCGATGCGACGCAGTTGATCGCCCGCATGACCGGCGGAGTGCCTCGGCAGATCAATCGCCTTGGCCGGGCTGTGCTGCTCGCGGCGAAAGCTGACCAGCGCCAGGAGATCGATGCGGAATTGGTGTTGTCGATTACCGAAGAATTGCTGGACTATCAGGCTGCGTAGCCACGTTCTCCAGCCCTTTGATGCCCCACGCAAACACAAGCGAGCCGGGCGGCGAGACGTGAGTGAAGACTGGCGAAAGCCGAGAATGCCGACATCATGTCGCCCACCTTCTGGCGAAGGTGGCTACGGGATCAAGGCCAATGCCGCATTCGCTCCCCGCTTGCTAAACTGCTCGCGAGGGGGGAGACCAAGGCGGACTCACCCAGGACTTCCCGACTCGCACAGACGCGGCATTGCATGGCTGACATCAAGTTTGATTTCGATGGTCCGAAGAAGGCCCCCTTGACCATCGTGTTGGCCCCCGCTTCGGGACAGAGCCTCAAGGTCGAGTTCATGGCCCACTTCGCCGAGGCTCTCGGCAATGTCGGCCTGCGTGTCGCCCGCTTCAACTTCCCGTATATGGCCGAACGCGATACCACTGGTCGGCGGCGGGCTCCCGATGGAGAGCCGGTCCTGCATGACACCTGGCGACAGGTGATTGCTCAACTCGGGGCAGAGAAGCTCTTCATCGGCGGCAAGTCCCAAGGAGGCCGGACAGCTGCAGCTGTGGCCGATGAGTGCGGAGTGGGTGGCGTCGTCTGCCTGGGGTTCCCGTTTCATTCGACGGGAAAGCCCGACCAATACGACCTGACTCCTCTGGACACGATTCAGACGCCCACCCTGTTGATGCAGGGCGAGTGGGACACCTTCGGCGACAGGGGCGAAGTCCAAAGCTACACCCTCTCCCCACAAGTCCAACTTAAATGGATGAAGGAAGGCGACCACAGCTTCCAGCCTCCCAAGGAGTCCAAGCGGACCCGAGAAGAGAACTGGGACATCGCCGCCCGACTGATCGGACGGTTCATCATGGAAGTGACTGGCGTCGAGCTGGCGGTGAAGTAAGACGCCGGACGGCCCGCTCGGCCCGTGCTTGGTGGGGGCAGCTTGTGCTGTTCATCGACCAAACCTCTTGGTCCTTCGCTACAGCCGAACCCATCAGGCCGCTACGATGCTTCGTCGCTGCCTGCCTCCTGCTGAGGTGGCGATCCTACCCCGCCTGCTGAAGGCTCCCTCCATGCGACACCATCCCCGCCGATTGTCAGCGATTGTCACTCTGGCTGCGCTCTGTGGACTGTTGATTGCGGTCGACACTGCCGAGGCCCAGAAGTGTCTGCATCCGGGGTTCAAGGTCGAGCTGTTGCTGGAGCCGCCAGAACTCGAGCACCCGTCGGTGGTGGCCTGTGACGATGACGGCAACCTGTTCATTGGCGAAGATCCGATGGATATGCGCGGGCCGACGACGAAAGAGTTCGACCGGATTTTGCGAGTCGAGTTCAAGCCAGATGGGACCGTCAAGAAGAAGACGGTGTTCTGCGAGAACCTGGCTGCGGTGTTCGGCATGGTGTGGCATGAGGGGGCGCTGTATGTGATGCACGCGCCGCATTACTCGATGTTCAAAGACGCCGATGGCGATGGCGTAGCTGAGATCCGGAAAGACCTCGCCGACGGATTCGGCCCGGCGGCGGGGGTGATGGGTTTTAATGACCATATCGTCACCGGCACGCGAATGGGGCTGGATGGACTGATCTATGTGTCGGTCGGCGACAAGGGCGTTCCGAAGGCGACCGGCAGTGATGGCAGCATGATCTCTCTCGAAGGCGGCGGCGTGATCCGCATGCGGCCCGATGGATCGCAGCTGGAGATATTTTCCAGCGGGACTCGCAACCATCTCGATGTGGCGATGGACTCGCTCGACCACATCTTCACCTATGACAACACCGATGATGGCCTTGGTTGGTGGACGCGGTTTACGCACCACGTCGAGACCGGCTACTACGGCTATCCGTACGACTACCATCCGCACGCGGACCGGCACTTGCCCCGTATCAGCGAACATGGCGGCGGGTCGCCGGTCGGGGCGGCGTGTTACAGCGATGCGTACTGGCCCGCGAAGTTTCGCGATGCAGTGTTCTCCTGCGAGTGGGGTAAGCGCAAGGTCCAGTTGTTCACGCTGAAGAAATCGGGAGCCTCGTTCGAGGCCGAGATGGAGGACTTCCTCGTCCCCGAAGATGGCAGCGAATTCCGACCGCAAGACGTGTGCTTCTCGCCCGATGGGAACAGCATGTATGTCGCCGACTGGAACTATGGAGGTTGGGTGAATCCCAAGGTCTGTGGTCGGCTCTACCGCGTGACCTATGTGGGCGAGGGAGCCCCCAAGGCGGGCATGATGATGGCGATGGGGGTCGACAGTGCCCGTGTCACGACGCAGTTGACAGCCCTGAGCAGTCAGAGTTACTCGATTCGTGTGCAGGCACAACAGGGGCTGGCCCGGGGCGATGAGCGCGCGATCGGTGGGGCCTCGCTGGTGCTGAACGAACCACGAACACCGAAGCGGGCCAAGGTCCACGCGATCTGGGCGCAGAATGGTTTGATCGACACGCACAAGGGCTACAACCCCACGCCGGAATGGGTGATGGCTTTGTCGGACAAGGACGCCGATGTGCGGGCTCAAGCGGCCCGGGCTCTCGGCCTGCGGCTGGCGACATCGGTCTGGTCGGAGACCTCAACCACTCGCAACGTGCGTCGCAAGTTGGAGCCGGTGGTGAAGAACGCCGACGCGGTCCCCGCTCTGTGCAAGGCTCTGCAAGATGCAGACGCCAGCGTCGTCTTGCAGGCAGCCGTGGCCCTCGGTCGAATCGGCGATCCGGCCGCTGTCGAACCGCTGCTGGATGCCCTGCGACAACCGGATGTCTACGCCCGGTTCACGATGGTCCAAGCTCTGCGGGCAATCAATCACTGGGAGACGGCACTTGCGCGGACAACCTCGAACGATCCACAAGTCGCGCTGACGACCGTGCTGGCATTGACCACGGTGTACGACGAAGCGGCAGTCAAAGTACTCGCCGAATCCGTTCAGACCGCCGTCCTGCCAGAGGTCCAGCTCAAGGCCCTCGAAGTCCTCTCCGAAGTCGCCCGCCAAGGCGAACCATACACCAAGGGCTGGTGGGGCACTCAGCCTGCGAAGGGGAAACCCTCACGCGAAAAGAAGCTCGACTGGGTCGGGACACCCACGGTGTTGGCCGCACTCAAGTCGGCTCTCGGGCACCAATCACCTGCCCTGCGCGTAGCAGCTGCCAAGGCTCAGTTGTCGATTCGCGACCCCGAGGCCCTGACCGCGGCGCGGTCGATGGTGCTCAGCGACCCCGACCCGCAAGTGCGGTCGCAGATCATGGACCTGCTGGCCGAGACAAAGGATGCAGAGGCCGCTCCTCTGCTGTCGCAGGTGGCGCTCGATGGAACTGCCGATGGGAAGCTGCGAGAGAAGGCCGTGCGGTCGTTGCAGACGATTGGTGGCGAGGCGGCTTCGAAGCTGCACCGGGAGTTGCTGACGAAGAGCGAACTCGCCCCGGAGATGGCGCTCGCACTCCTGACCGGGGCGGAGACGCTGAAGCTGACGGATGTGATCGATCCGGTGGCTGCGTACCTCGCGAATGCCGATGTCAACGTGCGGCGGCAGGCGGTCGTGTCGTTGGCGGCGATTCAAGGGGCCGACTCTGCTGCCCGGATTCAGCCACTGCTGAATGATGCAGATGCGGGCGTGCGGAAGGCAGCGTTGACCGCACTCGCCTCCATCGGAGCGAAGGGGGCTCTTCCCGAGATGCTCAAACAGATCGACCGGGCCGACGTGCGGAGCGAGGCGATGATCGCCGTGGCCAAGTTGGCCGATCGGCGGGCGTTACTCGCGTACTTGGAGGGGCTGGTCGACAAGAACCCGGACGTGCGGGCGGCGTGTGGCGTGGCGGTGAACTCGTTGCGAACGGTCATCGGCGACGACCTGCGAGAACTCCACAAGCGAAACGAACTCTCCGGCCCGATCCGTGCGGAACTGGGATCGCTGTTCGCGACTCCGGCACCGGTTTTGAAGTGGTCGTATCTGGGAGCGTGGTCGAAGGAGACCGCCGATCCGATGTTTGACTTCAAGTCGGCTCCAGACCTCACGCAACCCGTGAAGGTTGGGGAGCGCGAACTGAAGTGGCAGTCCGTCGAATCGACTCACCCGCAAGGTATGGTCGACGCGGCCAAATACGCGGAGACTAGCAGCAACGTCTGGTCGATCGTGCATGCCACCGTCGAATCCTCCACCGGCGGACCCGTGTCGTGGATGGTCGGCAGCGACGATCAATCCGTACTCTGGATCAACGGGGAGAAGGTGAACGAAAACCTGAGCGATGGCGGCTGGAACGCAGACGAACTCAAGGGGACAGTGATTCTCCCGCCCGGTAAGAGCCAGATTTGGCTGAAGACCGGCAACACCGGCGGCGGTTGGCAGTACAGCCTCTCGATTGGCGGCACCAACCCAGCGTTTGCGTTCCTGTACGAGAACGTGCCACCGCAACTCAACCTGACCGCCTTCCGCGATCAGGCGATGAACAACACCGGCAACGCCGAGAAGGGGGCCGAACTGTTCTTTGCGAAGGACGGGGTGGGCTGCGTGAAGTGCCACATGGTCGGCGATCGCGGCGAGGCCAAGGTCGGTCCGAACCTGCTCGGGGTCGGAGCCAAGTACGCCCGCGAGGAGCTGATCCGGTCGGTACTGGAGCCTTCGAACCGCATCGTCTCCGGCTACGAACTGACAATTGTCGTGACCTCTGCGGGCAAGGTCGTGCAAGGCATCCTCAAGAGTGAGACCGAGGCTGGAGTCGAGCTGACCCAGAACGACGGAACAGTCGTGATGATCCCGAAGGCCGAGATCGACGAGCAGCAGCGCAGCGCTCTCTCTGCCATGCCGAACGGACTGGAGAAAGGAATGACGCTTTCCGACTTCGCCGACATCGTGGCCTACCTCGAAAGCCAGAAGCAGGCATTGCCCGCCGCCAAATAGCGGTCGTGTCGCTGTCCCCACAACGGGCTCTCCATGTGCCCCTCAGGATCGCTGTCCCACTGCCAGCCTGTGCAGCCAGGCCGTGGCTATGGCTTCCAGGCCCCGGTCGACCGCAGCCGCAAGGGGCCCCCAGCGAATTGCTGGCCAGCCCTCGAAACAGGGGGCCACGGGGGAAATCCTCCACTCTGTGTGATTGGCCTACGGGGAGTTGCGAGGTATCCTTCACAGCTTGCAGTCCCTACCCTACCGATCACACTGGCAGGGAACTGTCCCAAGGAGGGAATGTCATGGCGCGTGAACCTGTTTTTCAATCTGAGACTCCAACGGATTCTTCTCACACGAAGCTTCCGCTCGCCGCGAACTTCAGCGTCGAGGACGATCAGTTCGACGAACAGCTGAGGCCGCAGCGTCTCGATCAGGTCGTTGGCCAGAAGAAGGTCGTCAACCTGATCCGCATCATGCTGGATGCGTGCAAGAAGCGCGGCGACACTCTCGGGCATTTGTTGCTCGATGGACCTCCGGGAATCGGCAAGACGACGCTCGCGACCGTGATCCCCAAGGAACTCGGCGTCGATTTTCAGATCGCTGCGGGACCGGCCATCACTGCTCCGAAGGATCTTCTCCCGTACCTGACGAATGCGTCGCACGGGTCGGTGCTGTTCATTGACGAGATCCACCGCCTGCCCCCCGCCGTCGAGGAATTTCTCTATCCGGCGATGGAGGACTTTCGCGTCGACATCGCGCTCGGCGACGGTCTTAACGCCCGCACGATCAATATGCAGCTGAAGCCGTTCACCGTCATCGGGGCGACGACCCGCTCGGGGATGTTAACCGCTCCGCTGCGAGATCGGTTCCCGTACCGCGAGCATCTCGACTTTTACGAGACAGAAGACCTCACCGAGATTGTGCGGCGTAATGCCAAGAAGCTCCGCACTTCGATCAGCGTGGAAGCGGCCCTCGAGATCGCCCGTCGCAGCCAGGGAACCCCGCGCAAGGCGAACAACCTGCTGATGCGAACCCGCGACTTCGCCACGCTGCAAGACCCCAACGGAGAGATCACCGACGCCATCGCGAAGGAAGCTCTTCAGATGCTGGAGATCGACCAACTCGGCCTGGAGAAACAAGACCGGCGGTACATGGAAACGCTCTATAAAGTCTTCGCGGGCGGGCCAGCGGGTCTGTCGTCACTGGCCCATAGCATGAGCGTGCCGCCGGACACTCTGGAAGACGATGTGGAGCCGTTCCTGCTGCGAACCGGTTTGATCCAGCGCACCCCGCGCGGGCGAGTACTGACCGCCAATGGGTACGAACACATCGGGAAGAAATACCCGCTTGCCGGGATTCAGGGGATGATCCAAGACGGCCAGCGCAAGCTGTTCTAACCACCCCGACGAGCGGGAAGGCGGAAAGACTTGATTACCCCGACTGCCGTCAGACAGCCTTTCTAAAAGCGCCCGAAGGAAGTCGGGCGCTTCAGGAAAGGCCGATTGACGGGAACTGATTTGCGACCGCTCGCCTTACGACAGTACGTTCTGCACGACCTCCCCATGAATATCGGTCAGGCGGAAGTCGCGACCCTGATAGCGGTAAGTCAGCCGCGTGTGGTCGACACCCATCAGGTGGAGAATCGTGGCGTTCAAGTCGTGGACATGCACAGGGTTCTCGACGATGTTGTAGCAGTAGTCGTCCGTCACGCCGTACGTCAGCCCCTTCTTCACGCCCGCTCCAGCCATCAGGACCGTAAAGCAGCGCGGGTGATGGTCGCGGCCATAGTCGGTTTCGGTCACGCCGCCTTGCGAATAGATCGTGCGACCGAACTCCCCGCCCCACACGATCAGCGTGTCATTCAGCAGACCCCGCTGCTTGAGGTCGGTCAGCAGCGCAGCTGTCGCCTGATCGGTGTCTTTGCATTGCCCCTTGATCGCATTCGGCAGGCCGCCGTGGTGGTCCCACCCCATGTGGAACAGCTGGACGAAGCGGACATCGCGTTCGGCCAGACGGCGGGCGAGCAGACAGTTGGCCGCATACGAGCCGGGGCGCGTGACATCGGGGCCGTACAGGTCGAGGATGTGCTGCGGCTCGCTCTTCAGATCGATCAGCTCCGGCACGCTTGTCTGCATGCGAAAGGCCATCTCGTACTGGGCAATGCGGGACTGGATCTCGGGGTCGCCGAGGGTCTGGTGGTGCTGCGTGTTGAGGGCCTTGAGCCGGTCGAGCGTGCTGCGGCGGGCCAGCGGATCGATGCCCGGCGGGTTGGACAGGTACAGCACCGCGTCGCCCTGGTTGCGGAACTTGACCCCTTGGTGCATGGTAGGGAGGAACCCCGAACTCCACAGCCGGTCATACAGCGGCTGGTCTTCGGGCCGCCCTGACCCGAACGAGGTCAGGACGACATACGCGGGCAGATCCTTGTTCTCGCTCCCCAGTCCGTAGCTGGACCACGACCCGATGCTGGGGCGTCCGGCCAGTTGGGAGCCGGTCTGGCAGAAGGTGATGGCCGGGTCGTGGTTGATCGCCTCGGTATGGAGGGAGCGGATCATGCAGAATTCGTCTGCGACCTTGGCCATGTGCGGCATCAATTCACTGAGCCACATGCCGCTTTCGCCGTGCTGAGCGAAGTTGAAGATCGACGGGGCGATCGGGAATTTCGCCTGGCCCGAGGTCATGGTGGTCAGCCGCTGCCCCTTGCGAATTGAGTCGGGCAGGTCTTCCCCTCGCTTGCCAGCCATTGCAGGCTTGGGGTCGAACAGATCCATCTGCGACGGAGCCCCCGACTGAAACAGATAGATGATCCGCTTCGCCTTGGGAGCGTGATGCGTCAGCCCCGCATCCGCGCTGGCTGGCCCCGGCTGGAGCAGTGAGGCCAGCGCCGCCGTGCCGATTCCGGCTGCGGAGGACCGCAGGAAGACGCGACGGTTGAGGTGGTCAGTGAGTTGGAAGGGGTTAGTCATGGGGGCACCGGGATTTCGGAGAGTGATGTAGCATGTTGTTCGAGTGCACTCCGTCGAACATCACCACTCAGAATGCATTCGTTGGGGGGACACAGCTTAGGTGGACTGACGCATTGCGAAAGACACTGCACTGGATTCCTTCTCGGTCAAAATCCTTAATTCAAACTCTTCGACAATCTCTTCGGGAACATTTCGCATCACGGAGTCTGTTGATTCCATGCAGCGCCGACAGAGCGATGAGAAATCCGCTTCATTTCGAATGGCGTAGCCATCCAAGTACCACGGAAAGAGGAGCCATTTACCTGTGGCGTATGTGACCCAGAACGAATTGCTGTCTGGCCAAATCGGGCCAGTCTGATACGAGAGTGTCATTTGATGGCGAGCATTCCACCCACAGTGGATGTCATCTAGCAGCAACTCATCTCGTAACTTTGCGTAGGGAGCCAGTTCGAAGTCGAATTTGATTTCATCGTCCATCTCAGTAGTCTCGCTGGGGTCAGTGAAGCAAGTTGCAGAAAAGGGCTCACGGCAGAATTCTTACGAATTCTGCTACTCGCGGGTGACGACCTCATCGAGGTTGAGCAGCACGTTGGCGGTCAGGGCGTACGTCGCCAGTTCCACTGGGTTGATTGTGCCAGCACTCGGGCTCGTTCCGAAACCGAGATACTGCTGGGCGGCTTCGGGAGTCGCCTGGAACCGTGCGAGGTCGGCGTTCAAGCCCTTGATGAGAATGGCCAGTTCCTCAGCTGTCGGCGGGCGGGCGGTGACCAGCCGGAAGCCGAACGCGATACGCCCTTCGACCGTCGAGCCACCCTCGGACAGCATCCGTTCGCCGAGCTTTCGAGCGGCCTCGACGTAGGTGATCTCGTTGAGCAGCGCGAGTGCCTGTAGCGGGGTGTTCGTCCGGGAGCGTTTGACGGTGCAGATCTCGCGGGCCGGGGAGTCGAAGAGCATCATCGACGGCGGTGGGGCGGTGCGTTTCCAGATCGTGTAGAGGCTGCGACGGTAGAGCCCCTCGCCTGCGTCGGCCTTGTACCCGCGCAGGTCGCCGTAACGGCTGGTCTCGTCCCACACCCCTTCGGGCATGTAAGGCCGCACGCTCGGGCCGCCGATTTTGGGGACGAGTAAGCCGGAGAGGGCCAGTGCTTGATCCCGTGTCGATTCCGCCGACAGACGGAACCGAGGGCCACGGCTCAGCAACACATTCTCGGGGTCAGCGGGTGAGGTGACCTTGGCACTCTGGCGGTATGTCGCACTCATCACCAGCAGCTTTTGAAGCGCCTTCATGTCCCACTTCACTGCTGGCTGTCCGGCCACTGTCGGGAGATCGGTCGACTCCATGAACTCCGCCGCCAGCCAGTCGAGCAACTCCGGATGGCTCGGCCACTCCGATTGCGAGCCGAGGTTCTCGGTCGTACGCACCAGACCCGCGCCGAAGTACCGCTCCCAGGCCCGGTTGACCCAGACCCGCGCGGTCAGCGGATGCTCGCGTGAGACGAGCCATTGCGCCAGGCCGAGTCGGTTGTTCGGGGCTCCTTCCGGGAGAGGTGGCAGCGACTGCGGCACCCCACGCGGGACCTTATCCCCCGGCTGATCATACTCACCACGTTTGAGCTGGAACGCATCGCGCGGGTTCGGCAGCTCCTTCATGACCATCACGCTGGGGAGGTTGTTCTCGTAGGTCGTAACGGCCTTTTTGGCATCAGCGACGGACTGCTCTCCCTGCTTAATCGCGGCGTCGGCGGACTCGCGGAAGTGGGTCTCGATCTCTTTGAGTTGCTCGGGCGTACGCTCGGACTTCTCGGTCTTAACTGCGATACGCAACGATTCCGGATAGGTCGGACCATCGAGCTTCACCTTTTCCGCCGCCCAGCCGGTTGTCGACAGGCGGAAGCGACCGATGTTGTGTCCGCCGATCGCATCGTGCTTGAGAGTGATCGTCACCGTGGCATTCGCCGGGATCGCCAGCGGGGCCGAGAAGATAAACATCGCCTTGCGGTTCTCCCGCTTCGTCGGTCCATCGACGGCCCAGCCCTTGCTGTTCTTTCCCTGGCGTCCGGGCTTGTCGTCCACGATCGCCTTCACCGGCCAATCGGGCTGGTCGTAGTCCGACTCCGCCCGGGTAATACTGGCTGTCAGCGGAGTCGTCAGCGACGGGGCAGTGATCACTGCATCGACATCGGTCAGCACGAAATTGCCGTTGGGATACCTGCCCAGGCTCTGATTGGGCAGCGAGGCATCGGGGAATGCTTCGAGCAGCACGCCCGTCAGATTCCCCTCTGGAGTCGAGGCGATGATGGTGTACTCATCATTGGTAGGATTAGTCCCACTGGCGAGCCAGCTGTTGTCAGGTTGCTTGGTCAGTGTCGCTCCGCCAGCGCTCTTGACCTCGGTTGGAGTCAGCAATTGCCAGGTGTCGGGTTGCTCGGTGAGCTGTTTGACGAACTCGGTCTCCCAGGCGACCTGTCGATCCGGGGAGGACTTCCGCAGTTCGGCCAGTTTCATCTCCGCTGACGCGATGGCTAGTTTCAGCTCAGCGATCTTCTGCTCGTGTTCTGGACCGGGGACGCGCAGGATCGGTGCGGAGTTGCTTCCCTCCCCGTCGAGAACACCCGATTCCTCGACCGAGTTGAAGTACGCGAAGAACTGGTAGAACTCCTTCTGCGTGATCGGGTCGTACTTGTGGTCATGACAGCGGCAGCAGTTGAAGGTCAGAGCCATCCAGGTCAGGCCGGTCGTCTCGACGCGGTCGATGACGGTCTCGGCGAACCACTCTTCGGCGATGCGCCCGCCCTCTCCGTTGAGCTTGACGTTGCGATTGAAGCCAGTCGCCACGATCTGGTCTGGCGTCGCATTCGGGAGCATGTCACCCGCCAGCTGTTCGATGGTGAACTGATCGAACGGCAAATTGCGATTGAAGGCCGCGATCACCCAGTCACGCCACGGCGACATCTGCCGCGAGGAGTCGACCTGGAACCCGTTGCTGTCGGCATAGCGGGCGAAGTCGAGCCACTGCTGGGCCATCCGCTCTCCATAATGCGGCGAGGCCAGCAACCGGTCGACGACCTTCTCGTACGCGTTCGGTGAGGTATCGGCCAGGAAGGCGTCGACCTCAGCGAGAGTCGGCGGCAAACCGGTCAGGTCGAGCGACACCCGCCGGATCAGTGTCTCTCGCGACGCTTCCGGCGAGGCGTTAAGCCCCTCCTGTTGCAGGCGGTGACGCACGAACTGGTCGATCGGATTCGTCACCCCCGCCACAGCTGGGACTGTGGGTCGCTCGACGCGGAGGAACGCCCAGTGCCCCTGGTACTCGGCCCCTTCGGTGATCCATTGTTTCAGTGAGGCGACCTGCGTGGGCTTGAGGATTTTGCCCGACTTCGGCGGGGGCATCTGGAATTCCGGGTCGGTCGAGATGACTCGCTTCCAGACCTCGCTGGCGTCGAGTTTCCCCGGCACGAGTGCGGGCCCGGTGTCCCCACCCTTATACGCCTCCGCAGCCAGATCGAGCCGCAAGCCCCCTTGCCGTTTCGCCTCATCTGGGCCGTGACACTGAAAACAGGTGTCCGAGAGGATCGGGCGAATCTGGCGATTGAACTGCACCGGTTCCGCCCCTGCGACGCTCACTAAGCAGCAGACCATCGCGAGGGACAGATTACGAATTGTTCGAACCATGCCACTGCTCCAAACCTCTCCAGTCCCTCTCCATCGACAAAGTGTCGATAGACTCTCCACAGTTGTATGTGATCGATCACGTGGGGGCTATCAGCAAATGACGACTCCCGTTCAAATGGGCGTCTGCACTGGTCCCTCATCACTGTTTGGCAACAGGACCATCACAGGCCCGGGGCTACTGTCTGAGCTGTGCTCAACCATGACTGGAGCCCTTCCCAAGCTTCTCCACCGAACTGGCGAGTGCAGCCGCTCAACACCTCAGCAGACTGTCACTGTGCCGCTCTCCCAGGCACTGGACCCTGGCGTGATGCACATAGAAGCCGACAGGCTACGTTGTTGAATGACGCCGTGGGGTTGTCCCGGGATTACTTCTTTGGGCCCTTGGGGTCCAGGTTCAGTTCCAGATCGGCGGGGTCGACTTTAGACTCGATGCCTGTCAGAGGGACTTCGGCTTGGGTCAGCCAGACCAGCGCGTTGAGGACGGTCTTGCGGAAATCGGGGTTGCCCCAGTTGTCGTGGAAGTGGCCACCGGTGAAGCCGAAACCGCGACCGCCGTTTGCGCGTTCGACCGCCCACATCATCGCCTCCGCCCGATTCTTGTGGGCCTGGATATGCGGGTACGGGCCCTGCGGGTAAACATACGGGCCGTTGCGGACAGCGTCGCTCGCCTCGGCCACCAGGATCGGCTGGAACTTCAGATCGCCCTGAGTCGAGGCCACGTTGCCGGGGATGTCGCCGACGAACCGCATGTTAAAGTACCACTCGTCTTTGACTTGAAATGGCTTCACTCCGCGCGTGATGGGATGCTCCGGAAAGACGGTAAAGTGCGGCTCCCAGATCGGGTTGCACGAAAACATGCTCTCGTAATAGCCACCGATCCAGCGCTGAAATTGAGCCCCCGCCTGGTCCTTCACCACTTCCACCCCATAGTGCATGCAGCCGATGCCGACCCCCTTCTTCGTCCACTCCTCGGCCAGCTTCATCCGCCGACCGTTTTCCTGAACCAGAGCATGCCCGCCGCCGCCATCCATATAAAATACGATTCCGTCGGCCTTGTCGAAGATCGACTCGTCCTCGGGCCAGCCGTTCTTCATGACCTCGACCGTCACCAGTGGGGAGTCCTTGAGGCACTTCGCCAGCAACTGCGACCCGGCGTTGAATTCGTGCATGCGGGGCGGATGTGACTGCTTGCCCGCCACAATCACCAGACGTTTGGGAGGCTCAACTGCGGTGAGCAAACTGCCGGACAGTGCGGCGGTGAGAGTGACCCCGACGAGCCAGACGCGATGGATGTTCATAAGGGCGGACCACGAGTGGGATTGGGAAGAAAAGCATGGTTGCACAGGTCGCCGATGGGACGACGGGTGTGCTCACCGTGATTCAGGTTAGCCCGGAAGTGACTGTCAACGCAAGAATCTGCTGGCGAGGACTGAGAAGGTGCAAATGCTCTGCTTCGAAGACTTCGCGTCGCAGCTCAACGGGGGTCAGATGTTGCGGCCCGAGGTGCCGAACTCTGCTCCCCAGTGCTGAGCCATTTTGCGGCGAAGGAAGGCCACGCTCCCCTTGAGCTGTTCGAAGCCGTCGACGCCGTCCTCGATGCTGATCCAACTGTCGAAGCCGACCAATTTGAGGGTCGAGAAGATGGCGTCGTAGTCGTTCATCCCCTGGCCGATTTCGCCGTGCTTGAGGCGTTTGGCGTAGCCGATGCTGTCCTCTTCTTTCTGGAGGTCGGCAATCGTTCCAGAGATCAGCGTACGGTCGCTGGCGTGCATGGTGACGACGCGGTGCTTGACGCGCTGCAACAGTTCGAGCGGATCTTCACCGGCCAGGATCGTATTACTCGGGTCGTAGTTGACGCCGAAGTTCGGCACCTTGATCCGTTCGACGAGGTCGCAGAAGACATCCATCTTCTGGGCGAACTCGGGGTAGGTCCAGTAGTTGTCTTTGTAGTGGTTCTCGATGATGAGGGTCACGCCGTGCTGGGCGGCGAACGGGGCGCAGGTCTCGATGCACTGGGCGGCGAACTCAATCCCGTCGGCGCGGCTGACCTCGGGACGCCGCTGGCCGGAGAGGACGCGGCAGAAGGTGCCGCCGAGGGCAGCTGTCATCTCAATCCAGAACTTCTGCTTGTCGACTTGTTCCTGCCGGAATTTGGGATCGGGGTGCGTGAAGTCGGGCGAGGCACACATCATGGGGATCGTCATGCCGTGGTCTTCGGTCGCCTTGCGAGCCTCGGGCCAGCGGGTGCGGTCCTGCAAATCGAGCAACCCGGTGTAGAACTCCAGCCCGTCGATATCGAGCGTGGCCGCCAGATCAATCCACTGGCGAAGGGTCATCGTGCCATGCACGACCAAATCGTCCATGTAGGCTTTGGGGAAGGCGGCGAGTTTTGGCATGAGGGTGTCAACACATCGATCGGGCGAAACTTCCGAGGTCTTCTGAGACCTCGGAAGTTTGGGGATAGGGGACGAACCGGAGAGCCGAGTTTGTTCGATCCTCGATTTTCTGTCGAGCGATCAGCGGGGGGGATTCCCGCGAAGGTAAGTCTGCATCTGTTCGACCACCTGCGTAATGAGCGGACGGACCTCGGGCCAGAGTGGCTTCACGGGGTCAAGACGACCCGACTTGGCAGAGAGTTCAATGGTCTGCATATCGTCGGCACACGGAACGCCGAAAGTTCGCAGGTTACTCTTCAACGTGTGGGCCAGCCGGGCCACAGCCCGCGAATCGGCGGAGGTCAAAGCTGCCGAGAGTTCGATCGCAATCGGCTCCGCTTCCGACAAAAACGCCTCGACAATCTCTCGCAGTAAGTCTTCATCTTCGAGGACGATCACACGGGCCGCTGCCCAGTCAATGAGGGCATCTGGCGCGATTCGATGCGAGGTCGCGGAAGCGACTTTGGGGGGCGGGGATGATGACCCGGTTCCAATTGCCAGCACTGGCGGGACATAGCCCGGCGTGAAAAACGGCAGCATCGCCGCCAGGATTTCATTCGGGCGGACTGGCTTCGAGACGTAGGCATCCATTCCCGCTTCGAGGCAACGTTCCTTATCTCCCTTCATGGCATGGGCTGTCATGGCGATGATCGGGATGCGATGACCGGTTCGAGCCTGCTCCTCGCGAATCAATGCGGTCGCTTCCAGGCCATCCAGCTCGGGCATCTGAACATCCATCAGAATCAAATCGAACGTCCCCTTCGCCGCCTTGTCGACGGCTTCGCGTCCGTTGTTGGCGACGGTCAGAGCATGTCCCCAGCGTTTCAGGAGTCCGATGGCCAGCTTCTGGTTGGCCAGGCTGTCCTCGGCCAGGAGTATCTGAAGCGGACGGATCTGCGAGGCAGCTGGCGAGGTCGCAACGGGGGCTGGGCGGTCACTGCGACGCCCATCCATGGCGAGCATAATCGCGTCGAGCAGGTCGGACTGCTTGACCGGTTTGACCAGGAACGACTTAATTCCAAACCGTTCGAGGTCTTTCGATCCATGCGTCTGATCGAGCGAGGTGAGCATCATTACCACGACGCTGCCGATCTTGCGGTCCTGCTGGATGTGGGATGCGAGTGTGAACCCATCAATGTCGGGCATGCTGGCATCGGTCAGCACCAAATCGAATGGCGGACCGGTTTCGCTCGCTTGTCGCAACTGCTCGAGGGCGGATGTGGCATCGCCGACAGCGATGGGGCTCATACGCCAATTCTGGCACATCCGGAGCAAGATGCGGCGGTTGGTGTCATTGTCATCGACGATCAGAACGCGCAGACCCGCATACAACTCCAGATCGGAATTCACTGGATTCTCATGGGCACCGGTCGTCGTCTTGGTGAAGTCCACCACGAAGTCAAACGTACTGCCTTGGCCGAACACGCTTTGAGCTTTGATCTGGCCCCCCATGAGTGAAGCCAGTCGGGACGAGATCGACAACCCGAGACCCGTCCCGCCAAAGCGACGGGTCATTGATGTGTCCGCTTGCTCGAACGCCTCGAACACCCGACTCAGCTGTTCCGGGGTCATGCCGATCCCGGTATCGCGCACGATGAAGTGCAGCTTGACGCGTTCGTCGGTTTGCTGAGCGACTTTGACAGAGACGAGCACCTCGCCCGTTTCGGTAAACTTGATCGCGTTACCGACGAGATTAAGAATGATCTGCCGCAAGCGCAGCCCGTCACCGAGAATGAACTGCGGGACGGCTTCTTCGATTTCGAAGGCCAGTTCTATCTTCTTGGCATGGGCTCGAATCCCGAGTGTACGGACTGCATCGCCCAGCCACTCGCGGACCTCGATCGGATAACTTTCCAGTTCGAACTTACCCGATTCGATCTTCGAGAAGTCGAGGATGTCGTTGATGATTCCCAGGAGCGAGTCGGCTGAGTCGCGAATGGTTTCGAGGTACTCGCGCTGTTCGGACTGGACCTCAGTGCCGAGCAGCAATTCTGTCATGCCGATGACAGCGTTCATCGGCGTGCGGATTTCGTGGCTCATGTTCGCCAGGAAGTCGCTCTTCGCCCGGCTGGCCACTTCGGCGGCGTCCTTGGCACGGTGCAGCTCCTCTTCCGCGAGTTTGCGTTCTGTGATGTCGCGACAGATGCCGATGAGGCCGACGATCTCGCCCGTCACTGTGCGGAGTGGCACCTTGGTGGTCAGAATCGTGCGGCGGAAGCCTTCGGAGGTGACCAGTTCCTCTTCTCGATTGAAGAGCATCAATCCCGTGGTCATTACCCGCTGGTCATCGGCCTCAAAGACATTCGCCGTGGCGGAGTCAAAGATTTCCCGGTCACAACGCCCCACCAGTTCGGCTTCGGACTGCTTACCGAGTGAGAGGACGAGGGTCGAATTGACCGTCACGAAGCGGCCATGGCGGTCCTTAATAAAGATGTGATCGGGCAGGTTGTCGATCAATGTCCGCAGTCGGTCCCGCTCCACGTGCAGAGCCTCTTCCGTCTCATGATGCTTCGTGATGTCCCGCGAGATACCGACAGTGCCGACGATCTGACCCGCGTGGTCACGCAGCGGAACCTTCGTCGCGGAAACCCACGAGCTATGCCCATCTGGCCAGACCAGCCGTTCGACTTCGTCGACCAGCGGAGTTTCGCTCTCCATGATCTCCCGCTCCTGCGCGAGAGAGGCGTCCGCATGCTCGGTTTGAAAGAAGTCGGCATCGGTCTTACCGCGAGCCAGGCGGGGATCGGTCAAACCCGACCGCAGCGCTTTCGCCCGGTTGATCCGCAGAAACCGGCCATCGCGGTCCTTAAAATAAATATCGTCCGGGATCGTCTCCATCAACGCTTCCAGCAACGACTGCTCGGCTCGCAGTTCGTCCAGTTGCCGCTCCGCATCTTGCAGACGGGATTGCAACTGCTGATTCTCAGCCAGCATTGCTAGCTGCTCACGCGACTTCCCGGAATCGGGCATGGAACATCCTCCTGTGTCGGTCTCGGCTCGAAGTGTCCGTTGTGTACCGTCGGATCGCAAGCGACATTTGCCTCGACTCTGGGTCAGGGCCCTCATACTGCGAAGTGTTTCTTGGTGGGAATGGATTCTCGGTGCGTTTCTGTCAGTGTTCGAAGCCGTTTGAAATCGACACTGGCAGAGTCTCGGCCAAGGGACTCATCGTCCGGTGCTTTTGGCGGCTTCACTGGGCACGGGACGAGTGGCCCTGAGCCGGTCCCAGATCCACAACCCGCCCCCCATCATTGCCCAGCCCAGCCCCAGGACACTTGGAGACAGGAAGGCCCACCAGATCAAGCCCATACCCGCCATGGTGGAGTGAGGGCGAACCGCGAGTTTCTCAGCGATTTCGAACTTACGGAAGAGACGCACGACCCACAGTAAAATCCACAGCGACACGATCGAGGTGAGGGACGCCGTAATGATGAGGGCCCAGCGGCGATCGAGCAGTCGTGGCCAGGCCTGCTGAGGGGGGTGGGGAGACTGGAGCCACAGAGAGCGCGACTCGCCGCATAACGCGAGGGTCGCGTCCAGTCCCGAGTGTTGCATCCCGCCATCAATACTGTGTACGGGTGAAGAGATGTTCCCGCCGGATTGCGAGAACGCTGTCCAGCTCTGGAGGAGTTGTTCGCGACGGGCGACCTCCCCGGTGGACAAACCCGTGGTGCGGCTCAGTTCATCACGGCTGTCGGACAAGTCGTGGATGAGCGGACCATCCACGGACCAGGGAGCCCCTTTGAACTCTCCCGCTGCTTGCAACAACGCAGCGGACCGGTCGAGCCAGAAATCGGGAAGATGAGGGTCTCGACGCCCCCAATGATCGAGCAGCACCTGCTGATGTGGCGGGACCACGCCGATCCAATGAGGTAAGTCATTCGATCCCGGCAGTCGCACGAGATCTCGCGGATCGGGAGTGGAAAGACCGGCCGCTGACTGCCACCAGACGACCAGTTCGTGCGACAGATCAGTGGCTCGCGACTGCACCCGTACGGGGGCGTCGGGGCCTTGAGTGCGTCCATCGATCGCGATGGCGCGGATCATGGACTTCGCGGAGTCCGGGACCTCCAGCGTGATGTCGCGCTCCGCAATCAGGAGATACTTCGTGACCCCATAACGCACAGCAGTCGCGAGATCGCTGTCTCCCTCCATCCAGATCAGCGATTCGGCCAGCACCGGTCGCACCAGTGGCTCGCTGGCGGAAGCCTCCAACGAGACCTCCGCAGTGGTGCTGAAAAACAGATCCTCCCTCGAGCTGGCCAAGCTGTCAGTCCAGGTCGGGGGCCAACTCGTGGGAGCCGCTGTTTGGAGTGTCGATGCAATTCGGGCTGGGCGATACCCTGCCCCGCGCGGCAACGAGACCCAGATCTCGGACCAGACCACGCCAGAGAGCTTGGGGAGACAAATCGTCTGGCGGTCCAGTTCCGTTTTGGTGACAGACGCCGAGAGCGATAGCTCGGCGGGCTTGGAGGAGTGGGCCTGCGGACGCCAGAGGTACGCCTTGCCATCTGCGGTCTGTCGCACGTTGTCGCGGCGATTCGTGAGCCGGAACTCCGTGAGTCCGGGCTGATCCCATTCGATGCGGACCGGAGCGGCCCCCGGGACGCTGTCGAGCAGTTGGGCACGCAATGTCACTTGCCAAGTGCTGTCCCGTCGGGGAGTCAGGCCGACCCACACGCGGGCGGACCGTTCCTCGGCCATCGGTTGCACTTGTATGGTCAATGGAGCGGAGACGGTTCCGGGTCGGTAGCGCACCTCTTCATCCGAGGAACCATCGTTGGGGCGGAGTCGCGTCGTCGAATCGGCCCATTTGAGAGTGGAGATGACGTGCGCTGAGTTCCGCACTGCGACAGACGACTCCATGGTTTGTCCGGATCGATAGTCGCACTGGGGCGGAGTCCATTTTCCGGTCGCCTGTGCGATCGTCCCCTCAATCCTGACGGTTTGAATCCCCGGCTGACTATTCCGAATTCCCAGCCAGACTTGGTCTCCGGTCCGGGTCCAATTCAACAGTCGATCAGCCCCATCCTGCTGGACGGAGACGTGGTCGATTTCAATTCGAGGATCAATGGTGAATTGATGTTCAAACGGCACGCCCTGTGTCGTGTCGACCCTGGCTTCCAGTCTCCACTCGGATCGGGAGGCCCGCAATGTCATTGACTGCGTGAGTTGAGCGCGTGGTATGGAAGCCACGGCTGTCAGGCTCCAGGTGGGGCCGCTCGAATCACGACAGGACCACGCCACCTGGGGCACCTGCCACACCGTTCCCGCAAACAGAGACTCAGAAAACGTCTGAGGGGAGATCGGTGTGGCAGACGCCCTCAGAGTCTCATCCAGAATTTCGAATCCTGGCTTGGCGATGACACCGATGAAGGACTTCCCCGTGCGGGCGTCCGCTGCGGCCCCCGTCGGTAACGGCACGGGCTGATTGACCCGCTGAGGTCGCCACCGAGGAGGAGCCATCCGAAATCCGGTGGGAGTCACTGGCAGAAACGCCGTGATCTCCACCAGTGTGGAGACCGCCGCTGTCGGTCGCAGACGCAGAGTCACGCGCGTCTCCGATTCCAGGTTCTCCACATGGGACTGTTCGAGTGCAGGACCGCTGATCGACTGAAGGAACAAGCCCGGGGGTAATGCGAGAGAGACCTCACTGGGATAGAGAGGATCGGCCACACTGGCCAGCAGTCCTAACTGGACCCGGCCTCCTAAGGGGCCACATTCGATTAGAGTGCGCAGCTGGACGTCGGTGACGTTCTCGCGAGGAGAGTATTTTGGGGGATCACTGGTGAGATCGAGACGGCCCACTGGTCCCAGTTCGAAGACACCGTCAGAGTCGGTGGTCGTCAGGGAATCCTCCGGCCCCCAGACCATCCGCCAGCGAGCGGATTGCAGAGTGACGATGCATTCCGGCAGTTGTGGCAGGCTGGCCGAGACGTTTTTTTGGTCGTTCTCAGTGGTGTTCGGAAGCGGACGGAATTTCAGGGTTACTGTTCGCATCGCGACCGACTTCGAGGTCGGAGACTCGGGGGCCGAATTGGTCGGAGGTGGTGGCGGTGGCACGGCGGGTTGTCGCTGGTCGTCACGACCCACGAAAGGCAGGACGAATCCCTTCCGATCTGCGGCGGGAATCAGCCGGACCGGCTCTCCATCCATGACGGCTTCGACTTGATCGAGCGACACGCCCGCTAAGGGAAGTCGCAGAGGCGAGCGGGGGGAATCGTGAAAGACGGCGACCTCATAGGTGGCCGTGATTCGAGGGGGGCCAGACGCATCGGCTCGCACTTCATAGTGGCTCGATTTCAACAGCCACGGTGGCCCCGCTTCACTGTCACGCCATGTGTCCCACTGGGCTTGATAAGTGGAGTCAAAGTGGACGACAGCGTCCTCTCCGTCTTGAAATTCAAAGTACCTCAGTTCTGGCGCTGAGGCTGTCTCTTGGCCATGTCCCAGAGGACTCCCGAGCTGGAATCCCACGACGACCAGGACTCCTGTGGCCACAGCAGCCCGACCGATGGCCGAGGGGCGCGGTAAAGGCTGATCGACCAGCCAGTCGCGACCGATGGCGAAACGACGCGGGATAATGAGCGCGAGCAAGCTCCCCAGAAATGCTCCACCAGCCACCGGAGCATAAGGCTCCGAAGCGATGACGGCTGTCACCAGCCAGGCACCACCCAGGTAAATCCAGCCCTTGCGAAACCAGAAGGATCGCCCTCGGCGCAATCCGATTCCCGCGGCGAGTAATCCGAGGAAGCTGCACCATGCCAAACCGTGTGAGACATCTCGGTTCCAGGTTTTCAGCGAGAGCCGCTCGGGGATTTGGGGAGCCACAAACCAGATATCGTTCGAGCGGGGGGACGACCCCGCTCGGGAAGTCCCATTGATGAGTGATTTCCAGTCCGATTTGACGAACGGGTTAAACAGGTCTTCCCCAGCGTGCCGCGCCAATGGTCCCAGCAGTCGCTCTCCGGGCCGTGGTTGCTCCCGAGGACTGACGGCGGCTGTGATCGGCAGGCGAAAGAGCATCCGCTCCGAGTCTAGAATCAGGTGCCAGGCAAACTCGGTCATCAAGCAGTCGAGTCGAGGGAACACCACCTCGTCTCGGGAGACAATCCAGCCGGGTGCCGCCGCAGTACGGTACTCCAGCACGAGTTCCAACATCGGCGAGGCGGCCGGGTCCAGGACGACCTCGCCATCACGACGCACAAAAGAGATTTCCAGCTCATCCGCGACCACACGGGTCAACTCGGCTTCGGCGGGTAGAGTCAGTCGAAATTCCAGTGGAGTTGCGGCGTGTGTGAACCGAAAGATCGCGTGGTGGGGATGGGACTTCCCGATTCTTGATGTTCGAGTCTCGACCTCCAGACTTGCACAGAGCAGCAGGGACTCGGGTGGGGCCACCGTTCCTCGCGAGAGTCTTTCGGGGTCGAGGAGTGTCGACCCTTCCTCTCGAAACAGGGGGGTCGACTGGGCATCGTAGGCCGGGATGCGAATCCCGGTGGGCACTGCCTGGGTGTCATCACGCTGCGACCAACGGACCGCTTGGATCAGTTCTTCATCCGGAGCGGAGCCATCCAATTCGACGGCACCCGTCGACCCGTTGTCCAGTTCCCAAGGTCGATTATCCCAGACCACACCTCGAACGAAGCTGCGCTGTGCATTCCTCAAGCGTGGGACGGGCAAGCGGCGTACCGATCCGGGATTGAGGACGGTGGCCTTGAACTCCATCAGCAGAGTGCAATCCCGATCAGGCCGTATGGGCTGTCTTAATTCCAGGTTCAGCAGGCTGTCACCACCAGTTCCCGGAGTGACTTGCCAGGCTGCGGGGGCGACATCGACGGGCTCGGCAGAGGTCACAGAAATGAGATCCCAGCCTGAAGGGATCTGCATCTGTGGCGAGAAGAGTTCTCCCTCTCGAGTGGAGAGCCGGACACGCACGCGGCTGACCGGGGACTCTCCCCGAACATCCGCAATGAACAGCATCTCGCCCTGCAATGCCGCAGCCGGTTCGCTCACTTGCAACGCTAGTCGGCACTCATTGGAGAGGACTTCGTAGGACCGGATCTCCTGTCCGGCCTCTTCCGTCAGCTGAGTTTGCCGCAGGCCGGTCGTCTCCACCGCGCGAAGTTCGAGGGGACGGTCCACCGCCACGCGGAGGCTCCCCTCTTGCAACACTGCATTCAGCGGTCGCAGTCGTGGGACCGGAAAAGACCGATCCGATCTGCGCTGAGACTCGCCGAGAATTCGCAACGTGACACGCTGTCCCGGAGTCAACGCTCGCAGTGGAATGCGCAGCTGATCCTCCTCGCTTCCCAACACGCGATCGAAGGAGAGGGGCAGTTCGTTCCCCAGCAGCACGTTAAAGACCCGCAATGTTTTCGGAACGGACAGCAGCAGATCGGCATGGTGCGTCCCGTCGATGGTGCAGTCGAGATCGGTCCGCAAGCGAATCAGATCGTCGGTAGTCGTCAGCCCGTAGATTGTGCTTTCTCGCACGAGAATGCGAGGTGTCTCGTCCGCCTGCACTCGCCCCAATCGCAATTGGAAGGACTGCTGCCTTCCCAGTTCGAACTTCCACAACACGTCATCTTCCTTCGTGCGGGAACTGGAAGTTTCGACCCCAATTGCTCCGATGACTCGGGCCTCCCAGCCCCGTGGAACACGTATCTCTAACCGAGAAGACAACGATCTCGGCAAGGCGAGATGGAAGACCACCTCTTCTAGTTGGGCCGCGCCGCGCTGTGACCAGCGACCCGTTAAATGATCGTCGGCCACTTCGCTCCACAGCATCCAGTCTCCGGTGGGAGTAATTCCATGTACAGCTACGTCTGACTTCCAATTCAACTGGGAGACCGGAAGAGAACCCTTTCCCAGAGAGATAAATCCTGCCTTGGGTTGGAACCGATGGATGGTCCAATCGAACTGGCCGTCCGTGAGAGTGGTCCCTTGAAAAGTCGCCCGATAGACCGCATCAAGAATGACGGGAGAGGGAGCAGGGGGGCGTGCCGCTAAGGGGAGTAGGCTTTCTCGAAATCGTTTCCATTCCGTCGAAGTGGCCCGAATCCACCGCTCAGCGTTCGCCGGGTTCTGCCAGTCTTCCGGGGGCTCGATTTTCCGGACCGAGATGATCGGGTCCGCGCCATGAGCCGCGTTTCTGGAGGTCATCCCGAAAGCGATCCAGGCCAACAGCACGAGTCCACAGAACAGACTCATGCGCCGGGTGATGATCGAGTGAGCGTCGTTCATGGACGCCCCGCCTCGGACACGCCGGGAGGATAAATCGCCGTCGGAAGCATGGGCGAATTGCGAAACCGCGAAACGGAACTGCCTCGTCCTGTGGCATTCGGCTCACCGTCTTCAAAGGGGCCGGGCGAGGATGGCGACGGCGGCGGAATCTGGATCGGCAAAACCGACGGAGAAAACGCTGGCAGCGCCGGGCGTCTGGATTTCAGATCAATCAGAGAAGCCAGAATCGCCAGCCCCGCACCGAGTGCAGCGGGCTGTAACAAGAGTTGAATCGGCTCAAGAAACCACAAGCTGAGCAGGCTCACTCCAAAGGCCATGATGAGCAGTGCCAGCATGTTGCGGAGGACCGGCAGGCTCCAGAACAGGAACCCCATCGCCAGTGTCAGTCCTGCTCCGAGCAGCAGAATCAGTGTCCGATTCATCGACTGAAATCGCGGCGACTCGATCGGTCCAATGCTGCTGAACGCATAGACCTGACCGGGTTCGGATAAAGAGGTCAGTTGTCGGACCTCCGTTGTCGCCAATTCACGTTCAGTGAGATACTGACTGACCGGGGCTCGCGACCAGATCAGTCCACTTCGCAGCCAGCAATGCTCCGGCGTCAAATCGCTGGGCCCGATAAACAGGTGTCTCCCCACGGGCAATTCCAACTCCCAGATCGAACGGACCACCGAGACATCCTTGGGAAGCTGAGGCAAGGGGACCGAGCGAATGTCACGCTGCGGAAATCCCGCTGCGTGGAGCGAGCGATACAAGATCGCTAAGCGCGAGCCGTCACGAGCGGGCGGAATACGAAACAGGAACTGTGAGGGGTTCTGTGCATCTCCCACAATCTGTCCGGGAGTCTCATCCAGGTGTTTTCCGTTGTACATCACCCCCAGCAATTCGCACTCGGGCGGTAATGTCACCGGCAGGCCACGGACATCCCCCGTCCAGTGGAATTCGCACACTCCTTCGATCCGCCCGGCGTTGTCGAAGCGAGTTCGATAGAACGCGAGATCAACACTAAACCGAGGTGAAGTCGTCTGATCGGCATCCAGAATGACCGGAACTTGCGTGGCTCTCGTCGCCAGCCACACGGTCGCATCCGGGGAGGTCGGCACCGGTTGCCACTCCTTCGCCGACGGCGAGACACGCAGCGGTTGACCATCCGGAATCCGCACCCGAATCGACGCGAGCGGCGCGTCCAGAGAGGTGAGTACTGGCACCACGCCCGACTCCGGCGACTCCGGCTGCAGAGGCAGTGAATATTCCAGAGTCACCAGAATCTCACCCAATTGAGGTTCACTCAGCGGAGCTTCCAGTACGCCCTCTCGAATTTGCGAAGTGACGGGTTGCCCGTTGACGGTCACACTGATCGCCGAACCGCCAGCTCCTGCGGGAATCATTGCCACGAGCGACTTGGGGAGTGAAAAACGCAACGTCGACAACCGGCCAAATCGAACGCGAAAACGGACCGTCTGCTGGACTCGCAATCGTCCGTCCGCAGCGCGACGCAAATCCAGTTCGGTCTCGCTTTCCACGACTCTCGTCTGCGTTTTCCAGCGGAGTTCGACTTCTCTTTGATCGGGTTTGAGCAAGATCGTCCGCTGAATCTGACTCACGACGCCGGGAGCCACGCCCTCCAGAAGACGTGGATCCACCCTGACACTTGGTGACGTGCCATTCTCTGTCTCCAGAAGCTGAACTTCGAGCTGGTCTTCAGCGGCGATCAGCAGTTCAGCGGACTGAGACCGACCAGCCGGAAGACTGGGCAGAGTGATGCGAGACACCTGCTGTCCCGCAGGAATCGTTTTCACAAATCGCAAGTTCAGTTCGAACGAGCCCGATTGCGGGGTCTTCCAGCGGATCACTGAGCGACCGTTCTGCCCGACTGGATTCTCACTGGCGGACAAAGACACTTCGCCAGTGACCGATGCGGGGTCCAGACGCCAACCGTCGGAGTTCGCGGAATCGCTCTCCAATTCGATGTGATCCACAGAGCCCGTGTCAGTCTGAATGCGGTAACGCGATTCCAGCGTCAACTGGGTCGTCCCCAGCAACAGCAGGTGTCGTGGTCGTACCGAGAATTTCGGGACCACGCGCTGAACATCCCACACCACTCGGAACGGCTGCTTCGTGAATTCAAAGGCTTCCGCAGTTTGTGGTGAGGAGGGGGCAGTCCGTCTGACAAACTGTCCGGGCCGGGGCACCATCTGGTAACCCGGAAAATCCTGCAATCGAATCCGCCCGTCCTGCCGCCGCGCATCGGGAACCACCAGCCCGTCAAATTGGAGAGTGCCGCCCTCGGTCGAAAAGGGAGCCGACAGGATCCAACTGAGCTCGATCCGCTCTCCACTGGTCTCGCGAAAACTGACCTTTCGCCAACCGGTCCGGCCCAGAATGGCCTCATGCCCCTTCACCAGTGGCCCCGTCAATTCCTCCAGTTCAAACCCATCCGGGAGTTTGATTTCCGCCTCTTTCACTCCGACATTCTCCGGGAACAGAATCTGTTCCGCAGCCGCGATGACTCGGTCTCCCTCACGGCGTAGCGTCACGGATGTGGTGGCCTGCAGGAAGGAATACTGGACAGCTGGTGATTCACTCCAGGAGAGATCGAGCCGAGCCCCTTGGACGATGGCAGCGATCTGGTTGGCAGCACCGACGCGGTCATTGGATAACACGCTCAAATCTTTACTCGCGCGAATCACCACCGGGGGGCCAGCGATGGCGAGATTCAATTGGGCATCAAACCCGGGAGGCATCGTCGGGAGCGACAGGACGATTTGCTGCCCGGCGGGTGACTGGCGAATCGGCACCCACATCTTGAGCTGGAGATGATGCGTTCCATAGCCCGAGAACCGCCAGACGATCCCGTCCTCGACCGGACCATCGACGACGGGGCCTTCCTGGCCGGGGCCGGTGTACTCCTTCGAAAGAACATGAGCTTGCGTCAGCCGCAGGGGGACATCATGAGTTTCACCCTGATCCCGGTTGACATCCACATCGATCAGTGCCGTGATCACCGCCCGGTCGCCCGTGACCTCCCCATCGAGCGATAAACTCGCCAGATGAAAGGGCGGGATGCCGTTGTCTGTGACTGGACTTGTCGCACTGACTGGTCGAGGAGTCGGTGTGCCGGCTGGGGGTGGCGAAGGATTCGCGGGATCTTTTTCCGTTCGAGGAACCGGTGCCATCGGGTCCGCAGGCTTGGGACCAGTCCCGGTTGTACTGGAGGGGACTGACCCCCCGGTCATGCCTGCTGACCCCATCACGGGAGGCTTTGCTCCCTGAGCCGACACAGTCCGAATCCCGACGTTCAACAAACATCCCAGCGCGCACGCCATCACAACCTGCCTGATCAGGCGGGTCCGCGATCGAACTGCGCAGCGGGATGACATGTGGATGGTCTGCCCCGGTCGCCATGAGAAGGGAACTGCGGGGAAAAGCCGCAACTCGTTTGTGTGCCAGATGATCTGTGACTTGTACGACCCCCGGCGAGTGCGGGGATGCGGGGTGTCTGTTCCCGGCATTCTACCTCGAAACACCACCGATCCCAACAGAAACTCCCCCGTCTGGAAAACTTCCGGCGAATTCGGTCTGCAGGGCCATTGTTGCCCCGAAGGCGATTGACAAAGACCGCCACTCATGAAAGGAGCGGAAAGTCAGGACACGATGGCTTTCGTGGATTCCACAATGCGGTGAGCGCCGACAAGTCGAACGGACCCCCGAGGTCCGTTCCGCCCGGACCTCGGGGTCCAAGCGACGAGGGCACTCACCGTATTGTAAAATGCTCGAATGGGAATCGGTTCCCGCAGATCCTCTCACTCCTGGAAAATGACACAACATCACTTCGCGGCCCACACAACTCTGTGCCAACTCCTGCGTCTCTCGGCCATGACGGACCTCCCGGCAGGAACGATCAAGCCTCTCACAGGCAGAGATTATTCAGAATTCAACACCAGGCGCCAGTCCTCCCAGCCTGCACGCTGGCGACCTCGAGTGCGCGCTGGCCCTGGCCTGGCGGGATCGTCATCACGAAATGAATCGCGGCGAGAAGATCACGGGAATTAATCCGACAGGACATCTCTTGGCCTACTCCACGTACACGAACTCATTGCTATTGAACACGACCCGGCAGAGTGCGGAGAGGCCGTGCTGCTCGGCGAATTCGACCAGCGGGGCCTTCTCGGTTTCAAGCAAATGCCGCCCGTACGTCAGTTGAAACAAGCGGTCGATCCGGGCGACTGTGCTCGTGGGTTCTTCAGCTTCGAGGCGTTTCGAGGTCGCGTCGGCCATCCGCAGCACGAACGAATTGTTGAGTAGCGCAAGCGACTGCACCGGTGTTGTCGTGACCGCTCGGCGGGGAGCTGTGGTACTCGGGTCGGGGCAGTCGAGGGCGTCGAGCATTGAGTTGCGGCCCGAACGAATCCAGGTGCGGTAGATTGTCCGGCGATGGGCATCCGGCGTTTCGGGGTCGATCATCTCGAAGAACTGCGAGTTGAAATTGAACGTACGGAAGTCCTGGTACGGAGCCCCGCCGACCTGCGGATTCAACTGGCCTGACACCGACAGAATCGCGTCGCGAACCGTCTCCGCCTCTAACCGATGCGGCGTGTATCGCCAGAGCCAACGGTTCTCGGCATCTGTCGTGGCACATTCGGCCCGCCGCAGGCTCGACTGCTGCCACGTACTCGAAGTGAGGATCAACCGGTGCAGTTGCTTGAGGCTCCACCCGTTCTCGATGAATCCACTAGCGAGGTACTCCAGCAGTTCGGGATGCGTCGGTCGTCCGCCGTTGAAGCCAAAGTCGTTTGGCGAATCGACTAGTCCCGCTCCGAAGTGGTGCTGCCAGACGCGGTTGACGATCACGCGAGCGAAGAGCGGGTTGTCCTTCGACGCGATCCAGTTCGCCAGAGCCACGCGGCGCGGCTGATCGGGGGCATCGGGGGCCAAGCCGAAATCCGGTGACTGCGTCGAGACAGCGGTCAATGCCTTTGGGGCCACTGGGTCGCCGGGCGTGCCGGGATTGCCGCGCAAGAGCAGCCGGGTGACTTCGGGCGGCTTGGGGGTGCAGGCGTAGACGGAGTTGTCCCTCAGTTGTTTCGCCCGCTCACCGAGTTGGGTTCCCTCGGCCAGCAGTTGTTCTCGCCGCGTCCGGCCGGTCTCACTGAGCGAGGCCACGAGTTCGGCCAGCGTGACGAAGTCGGTGCGACCGGCGGCGGCGGCGACCTCTTCGGAGGTCAGCGCGCGGTCGTAGAGCTGAGCAGTCTCGATACTCCCCGCCAGCATGCGGGCTCCACCGGCTTCGGTCCCATGCCGCATCCCGATGACTATCTGGGCGGTGCCTGGTTCGAAGGTCGCCGCTTCGCCGCTGTCATACGGCTGGCCATACGGTTGGCCGTCGCGGTAGGCGGTGATCGTGCCGTCCTCGGCGTAGACGATGGCGATGTGGACCGGGCGAGTCGCAGCTTCGCTCTCCCCGGGTCCGCCGAAACTCTTGTAGCGAGCGTATCCTTCGCTGCCCGCCATCCAGTGGTTCGGTTCCTTCTCGGCGAAGACGATCGAATCAAACCTCGCCCCGTCCTTGGTCTGGACGCCGATCACGCCGCCACCCGACTGCATCAAGGTCGCCAGTTGCACCCAGGCTTCGAGGGTTTTGGCCTGGAGCCGCACTGGGATCGGGGCAGAGGTCACGAAGCCCGTCTTGCCATCAACGATCAGACGGCCCTCGCGGACCTCAGCTCCCTTCCGAGGCTCGGCGTGCAGGCTGCCAATCTGGTCCTTCAGGTCACTGGCAAAGTCCCAACGGGCGAGCGGCTGCGGCGCAGGTGGGCGGTTCCCGGTGGCGCGGCTCTTCAGGATCTTCTCGCGTGCGGGAGTCTCGATCGCGGTCAGTTCCTGCTCGACCGCTTTCTGTCGAGCCTCAGTCTGAGTCAGTTCTGTCCGCAACGCAGCGGTCGTGTACTTCCGCTCGCCATGCCGCACGCCGTCGAGACACGCCGCCAACTGGTAATACTCCACCTGCGTGATCGGGTCGAACTTGTGGTCATGGCAGCGGGCACAGTTCACAGTCAGGCCGAGGAACGTCTGCCCCACGGTGCCGACAATGTCCTCCAGTTCGTCCTGCCGCACGACCGCCCGCATGGCGAGGCTCTGCTGCGTGTGCCCGACCTCGTCATAGGGAGCGGCCACGAGGAACCCGGTGGCGATGATCCCGTCCGCGTCGTCAGGTTTCAGTAGGTCGCCCGCGATCTGCATCCGTGCGAACTGGTCGTAGGGCATATCCGCGTTCAGCGACCGGATCACCCAATCACGGTACGGCCAGGAATTGGTCCGCAGCTTGTCGCGCTCGAACCCCTGGCTCTCGCCATAGCGAGCGAGGTCCAGCCAGTGCCGGGCCCAGCGCTCGCCGTATTGCGGCGAGTCGAGATATTTCGACAGCAGTTGGTCAAACATTTCCGGCGTGGGTGACTTTTCAAACGCCGTCACATCCTCGGTCGAGGGCGGCAACCCGGTCAGGTCGAACGCCAGTCGCCGGACCAGCAGTCGCGGATCGGCAGGGTCCGAGGGAGTGAGTTTTTGTTCTTGCACCTTGGCCAGGACAAAGCGGTCGATCGGGTTGCGGACTCGCGATTCCCACTCGGCGGGAATCGCGGGCAGGGCGGGCAGGGCGGGTGATTGGAGTGCCTTGAGCGACCACCAGTCGTACCCCGCTCGCTTCTCGGACGAGTACCGAAACGGGTCAATCGGCCCGCTACCCCACTGGGCACCCTGCTTGATCCAGGCTTCGAGGAGTGCCTTGTCCCCCTCGCTGAGCTGGGACTTCGGAGGCATCTCGCCATCGCGGACTCGCTGCCAGAGCAGACTACCCGCCGCATCCCCCGCGACGAGGACCACTCCGTTCTCGCCGCCGGTCATCGCCAGCGCAGCCTCGCTCAGGTCGAGCTTGCCCTTCGGGTCGGCCCCGTCGTGGCACTCCAGACAGTGCTTGGCGAATAAGGGGGCGATCTGCCGGTCGAAGTCGACCGGGTCTGCGGCAATCCCCACGCTGGCCCCAGCAATCAGCACCAGCAGATAGAAAATCGTTCGTAACATCGGCTCTGGCTTTGAAGAGGGCAGTCAATGGGGCGGGTCACTGAACTCGTCCTGATTCACGCTTCAGGGAGACGAGCTTCACGGGTCACGACTCACCAACTCGCCAGTCTGTGGCTCCAGAGGTGGGAACTCGACCCGCAGATAAATCTCGCTCAGCGGGAGCGTGATCCCGACCGACTCCAACGTCATCGAAGAGGTCAGACCACTCGCATCGCTATAGTTCCATTTGCCGTCGGACCTGCGCTGGTAGACCTCGACTCGCTGTTGGGATTGCGAGACGAGGACGTACTCTTGCAGCGAATCGATCTGCATGTATTGAGACATTTTCGTGCTGCGGTCGTACTTCTCGGTTGAGTCAGAGAGAATCTCGAACAACACTCGGGGGTTCACGAGCGTGTCGACGTGTTCGTCCACAAAACGAGGCTCGCCACACGCGATCACCACATCCGGATAGACATAGAGTCCCGTACGATCGACGCGGACTCGCATGTCACTGCCATAGACCTCGCACGGTGTTCCTCGTAGGCGACTGCGAGCTTCCCCGCCGATGTTGTTGGCAATCAGATTGTGTTCGCGGCTGGCTCCCGACATGGCGAACATCTCGCCTCGGTAGAACTCGCTCTTAAACTCTGCCTTTCGCTCGATCTCCAGATACTGCTCCGGAGTCAGCTTGCGAACCGGGACCGTCGACATGGAGAATTCCTCTGGGTGCGTGTGCCGTCGGAGACTGAGATGGAATTCTAGTCTACGCGATTTGAGGTCTGCCTGCCTCAATCGACAGTGGTGTCCGGACCGGGAAACTCAACTCGCAGATAGATCTCGCTCAGCGGAAGCGTGATGCCGATGGAATGCAGCGTGATCGATTCTTCGAGCGCCCGGGCCTCACGCAGGAGCCAGTCGCCATCAGGCAGTCGTTGAAACACCTCCACAAGAGGTTCCGTCTGCGAGACAATGACAAACTCCTGCATCGAATCGAGCTGACGATAGTTCTCGAACTTGAACCCCCGGTCGTACTTCTCGGTCGAGTCGGACAGGATCTCGAACAGCACTTTCGGGTTGAGCAGGGTGTCTGTACGGTCATCAGCAAATTGAGGTCTGACGCAGACAATCGACAAATCGGGGTATGTGTAAAGCCCAGTCTTCGACACCCGGATCCGCATGTCACTCCCGAGTACATCGCAGGGACCAGCGTTTAACCGCTTTGAGAGGTATCGGATCAGATTCACCGAAATTCGGTTGTGTTGGCGATTCGCTCCTGACATAGCGAACATCTCGCCCCGGAAAAACTCGCTCTTGAACTCCGCCTTTCGCTCGATCTCCAGATATTGCACTTCAGACAACTTGGGCGGGACCGTCGACATGGGAGATTCCTCTGTGAGCAGGTGTCGTCGGAGAGACATCGAGTTCGAGAATACGCGAATCGGCTAGCCGGACGAACACCTCCGTCAATCAATGAACTGAAACTCCGTCGAGGTCAACATCGCATGCACGGTGCGGCCCCACGCCTTCCGCACCGCAGCGTCATCTGCACCAGCGGGGCGTTCCTGGTCGAGGTACTCGCGAATCTTCGCCTGCTCGGTCGGTCCGGCGGAGCGGCCCCACAGATGCACCGCAGCCCATTCCAGTCGCTGATCGTCCGAGGGGCTGGCCTCGCGCAGCATCTGGTCGGCAGTCTGGGCGGCGGCCTGGGCCACGAACGGGTTGTTGAGCATCATCAGAGCTTGCGAGGGAATGGTCGTCGTCTCGCGGCGACCGACGACGAAGTCCGGGTCGGCGAAGTCGAAGACCGTCAGCAACGAGGAGATCTCGTTGCGAATGACCGGCAGGTAGATCGTGCGGACACTCGATTCGCTCGACTCATACCCCTTGGCATCCGGCTTGTTGTCATCGACGAGCTTGCCCATCCCCTGCACCGGCGAACCGGCGTCGCT
>JAYTCW010000129.1:0-8256 GCA_043736295.1 Planctomycetota bacterium
ACGAGCCAGGGGACACGCTGTCTGGTGGCTGCGGCTCGGCAGGAGCCTCGCCCTCCCTAGCGAGGCGAACCCCAGAATTTAGCGTGGACCGGGCACTAGCCCACCGTTTTAACGGTGGGAAAGCGATCCCGACTAACCCGTCGAGTCCCGCCAGGGACGGCAGAAGCCTGCGAAAGCCGTGGTCGCGCGGCAGTTGGCACGAAGCCACAGAAGTCACCGTGCGAGTTTCTGTCGCCCCTGTCGGGGCTTTGGCCGCGAGCGACTCGTGGTCCCACCGCTGAAGCGGTGGGCTATTTTCGGGAGTCCTTGCCGGGACATAGAGTGGCCAGCAGTGGCCTCTCTCTTCTGGCGAGGCGTGTGATTTCCCGGTGTTCCACGCCTGGGAAGCCCAGGGGTGGAGGACCGAGACCCTGCGTACAATCGCGACCACACTCCTTCGGAAGCCTGGTGGGTCGGTTTCCATGGGCCGCTCGCCTGGAGCCCCAGGTCCGGGCAGAACGGACCGGGGAGCCATTTGACTGGTCAAGCAGCTTGAACCGTTCGCCCCACCGAAGGGGAAGCCCTCCGCTAGAAGCCACTCGGCATCCAGCCGACATGATTTCGTGACCGCCCTGAGCTTCCTGCTCGACAGCCGCATCCGCCAAGACGAGGGCCCCGGCGACACTCCAGCGCTGACCGTCGAGCAAGTCCGCCGCAGCCTCAACACCTGACTCCAACACCACGACCTGCCCCCAACACTCCGCAACGAAAAGTTCCAACAAGAACTTAACCACCCACACGACCACGACCACCAATACCGCAACGCCCAAGCTCAACGCTCCACACCCAAACCCGCATCAAACTTTACGAACAACTCGGCGTCCACGTCGATCAAATCAAGTCCTGCATTCCCATCAATCAATCATAAATACCAGCCTTTTCCCACACCTATTCGAAAAAGTGGCGATGTCCAATCAAACTCGTCTTGTGAATCGCTCTGAACACCCCGTACGATCCGCTCGAAATCGCAGCCCCGTGGGCAGGCTGGACAGGAAGTCCCTTTGCAGTGCAGGTTCTGGAATGAGTTCAGGTTCTTCCCGATTGGGACGTCGACTCGATGAAGCCCATTTTCCCTCGAAATGGAACTCGCTGATCCCAGCCCCGTCGACGCTGTTGGGGGACGATTCATACACCAGCGATCCCGTCTCGCAATCCGTCGAGTCTGCCCGCGACTGGTTGCTGGACCATCAACACATCGAAGGGTATTGGGTCGGCGAACTCGAAGGAGACACGATCCTCGAGTCGGAGTACATCCTGCTGCTGGCCTACCTCGGACGCGGGCAGTCGGAGCTGGCCCGCAAGTGTGCCCGCACGATTCAAGCGGAGCAACTCTCGACCGGTGGTTGGGCGCTGTTCCCCGGTGGCCCGCTCGAGGTCAGTGCGTCGGTCAAGGCATACTGGACCCTCAAGATCACCGGCCATGACCCAGACACCGAATACATGATCCGCGCCCGCGAGGCGATCCGCGCTGCCGGGGGAGCCGAACGGGTCAACAGCTTCACTCGCTTCTACTTTGCGCTGCTCGGGATTATCTCCTACCAGCAGTGCCCCGCTGTGCCGCCGGAGCTCATGTTCATTCCATCCTGGATGCCGTTCAACATCTACGAGATGTCGGCGTGGTCGCGAACGATTGTCGTGCCACTCAGTCTGATCTGGGCCTTTCAACCGGTGGTCAAGCTACTGCCGGAATATGGCATCAGCGAACTCTTCTTGAATGGTCCAGAGAAGTTGCCAGTGACGATGCCGCCCTCGGGACAGCTCGATGGCCTGAAGAGCCAGAGCTGGGTGAACTGGCACAAGGTCTTCGGCACGATTGATGTTGTGTGGAAGACGATGGAGCGGCTCCATTTGAAGCCCTTGCGGAGTTGGGCGGTTCAGCGGGCCTCGAAGTGGATGCTCGCGCGGTTCTCGAAGAGTGATGGACTCGGTGCGATCTTCCCGCCGATCATCTGGAGCATCATTTCCCTCAAGTGTTTGGGGTACTCGGAATCTTCACCCGAGGTACTTGCGGCCCTCAAGGAGCTGGAGAAGCTGACGATTCACGAGGGGGACACCGCCCGGTTGGAGCCCTGCCGCTCGCCGGTTTGGGATACTGCGATCAGTGTCATCGCCCTGCGTGAGGCAGGCGTCTCAGCGGATTCGCCCTCCCTGCGGATTGCGGTCGACTGGCTCCTCTCCAAGGAAGTGCGGAGCCGAGGTGACTGGTCCGTGCGTCGGCCCGATGTCGAGCCTGCGGGCTGGTACTTCGAGTTCAACAACGAGTTCTATCCCGACATTGACGATACTATCATGACCACGATGGCCCTGGCGAAATGCCTGCCGGGGGACTCGCATGCGGCCTGGACAGCGGAGTTCGTGCCGGGTGAAACCAAGTCCCGCCAATCGGCACCCAGTGACAAGGTCAACACCGTCATCTTCGGCACGACGACCTCGGGGGCACGAGCGGCCGCTGATATCGATCGGATGCGCCCGATGCTCGATGCCATCGAGCGGGCGGTGCGCTGGATCTCGGCCATGCAGTGTCGCGAGGGCGGCTGGGCGGCCTTCGACGCCGACAACGACCGTGAACTGTTCACGCGCGTACCGTTTGCCGATCACAACGCGATGATCGATCCCCCGACTGCCGACATCACCGCTCGGACGCTAGAGATGTATGGCCGACTGGGTGTGGGCGCACATCATCCCTCGCTCCAACGGGCCATCGAGTTCGTCTGGAACGATCAGCAGCCCGACCACAGCTGGTACGGTCGCTGGGGAGTCAACTACCTCTATGGCACGTGGCAGGTCCTCGTCGGACTGACTGCGGTCGGTGTCCCCGGGAACGACCCACGACTGCAAGCCGGAGCGAACTGGTTGCGTCGCACTCAACAGGCGTGCGGCGGCTGGGGCGAGACTCCGCGCAGCTATGACGAGCCAGAATTGCGAGGCACCGGCACACCGACACCCTCTCAAACAGCCTGGGCCTTGATGGGGCTGATGGCGGTGGGAGAGATTGACTCGGAAGAGGTCCAGCGCGGCGTGCAGTACCTGCTGGAGACTCAGCGACCAGACGGCACCTGGGACGAGCCCGAATTCACCGGCACCGGGTTCCCGCGAGTCTTCTACCTGCGGTATCACTTGTACCGCCACTACTTCCCACTCATGGCACTCGGTCGCTACGCGGGGTTGCGGAGAGCCAGAGCGAGTGAGAACGGGGGCTGAGATCACTGTTGCCCGACGGACGGCCACGACCGTCGGAATCAAGTGTAAATGCCATGACGTGCAGGGCGATCGCCATTTTAGTAGTGTGGGCTTTAGCCCACGCGATCAACGACTTTCATTGAGTTCGCGTGGGCAGAAGCCATGCGACATATCCCATTTCCAAAGAGGCGATGGCCCTGCCATGATGTGGGACTCACATTCATGTGCCAGCTGCAAGTGGTATCCTCTGCCCGGATCAGCCCGCAGCGCGAGCAAGGGTTCTGGCAGTTGACCCTTGCTGGCGCAGCGGGCTAGATGTCGTAGCGGTCTAAACTTCGACCATCACTCCCGAGTACCTTATGTCAACTCCCCCTGCCACGATGACCTGGACCGGTGATGCTCTCACGGGCTCGCTCCGCCTTATCGATCAAACGTTGTTACCCATCGATTTGGTCCACATCGATTGCAGGACTGTGGTTCAGGTCTGGGAAGCGATCAAGATGCTGCGCGTGCGCGGGGCTCCGGCGATTGGAGTCTCGGCGGCGTATGGAATCGTGATTGGCGTGCAATCCACGAAGGCTGCCACTCCTGAACAGTTTCTCATTGTCCTGAAGTCGGTGTGTCACGAACTGGCCGGGAGTCGACCGACAGCTGTCAATCTCTTTTGGGCCATCGACCGCATGCAACGAGTCGGGCAGTCGCTGGCTCATTTACGTGGGGCGGAGCGTGTCGAGTTGCTGCTGGCCGAGGCCCGCCTGATCGAAGCCGAAGACCGTGCGATGTGTACCGCCATTGGTCGTGTGGGGGCGGAGTATCTCCCAGAGGAGTGCGGCGTGCTGACTCATTGCAATGCGGGGGGCCTCGCCACTGCAGGAGACGGGACCGCACTCTCGGTGATCTTCGCGGCTCATGCTCAAGGGAAACGTCTGCACGTTTACGCCGACGAGACTCGCCCGCTGCTGCAAGGAGCCCGCCTGACCAGTTGGGAACTGATGCAGCGCGGCGTCCCCGTCACTCTCATCTGCGACAGCATGGCTGGCTGGGTCATGCACGAAGGCCGCGTACAAGCGGTCATTGTCGGAGCGGACCGCATCGCCGCCAACGGAGACGCTGCCAACAAGATCGGCACCTACTCCGTGGCTCAACTGGCAGCTGCTCATCGGATTCCGTTTTATGTGGCCGCACCGAGCAGCACGTTTGACCTGACGCTTCCCGATGGCACGGGCATCCCCATTGAAGAGCGGGCCAGTACCGAGATCACGCATGGCTTTGGAAAGCAGACCGCACCGACCGGAGTGGAGGTCTACAACCCCGCCTTCGATGTCACCCCTGCACACCTGATCCAGGCCATCTTCACGGAAAAAGGAGCGATCGAACCGGTGAACATCGACACGGTTCGCCAGGTTCTCTCGCGATAGACCACCGGCACCGAGATTTGGTTCGAGTTGACGAGGGAGGTGTCTTGATCGGTGGCCAGTATCAACTCGCGGAGCGGTTTCTGCCGCTTTGCCATCTCGTCATAGTCGGAGGTACAGACATTCAAAGCGACATCCTGGCCACCATGTTCTCTTGTGTCTGAATCGCTCTGGTACTCAGCCACCTCTTTCTGGATTTTCTTCGTCGGCAGTCTCGGAAGTGCTCAAGGCATCCCAGTCCCAGTCCACCAACAAAGCGAGCATGATCGCCCCAAAGGTCGCAAATAGTGCCATGTCAAATGCAATGGCCATCTTCTGCCCAATTGGCATGCTCGAAGTCATCCCGGTGATCAGGCCGAACAGCCCACCGATACCTGCCCCCATGAGCATCGGGCGGCGAAATGCGGACGACGCCATCAGAGAGGCAATCACACCAAATATGGTTGTGATCAGAAACGCCAAATAGAATGCCTGCGATGGAAAATCGGAACGAGAGTAGACAATCGGCAACACATAACCGGCTCCCTTGGCTTGAGCTGTTTGCAGTTCGAAATAGGACGCCGTCCCTCCCACAATCGCACCCAACAACAACCCGACGATCACCAACCAACCCTGACGTGATCCCGCATTGCTCCCCCAGCCTGCTCCCAACCAGTTTGTCAGACCATCTTTCGATTCTGTTCGATCCCTATCTTCCGTTGCATCGAGAACAGCATCAGCCAGAATTGGTACAGCTTTTCCTGCCACGGCGAAAACCGTTAATCCCAGTAGCCGCACAAATCCGATTCGCTGCCAAGCGACCAGGCCACCAATGAGCCCTCCGGCTATCGCAATTGCCACCCCGTAATTCGGGCTTGCCCATGCGATCAGGATGCCAGGCAACGCACCCAGAACGATTCCAAAAATAATTCTCACCGACTTCTCCGCTTGTGAACGCAGGGATGAATCGGGAACTGAGATCACAGCGTTTGCTCGATCACAGCCCCTCATTCAATGGAAGCAACGCCTCCGGGATGAACCGGCCATCCTTCCGCACCAGCTTCCCGTCGAAGTAAATCTCCCCGCCGCCGTACTCTGGCGTCTGGATGAGGACGAGATCCCAATGCACGCGGCTGCGGTTGCCGTTGTCGGCGGTTTCGTAGGCTTGGCCGGGGGTGAAGTGCAGCGACCCGCCGATCTTTTCGTCGAACAGCGTGTCGAGCATCGGCTTCTTCACGCGGTTATTACAGCCCAGCGACCACTCGCCGATGTACCGGGCTCCTTCATCCGAATCGAGAATCTGATTGAGCCGCGCCGTCTCGCCTCGGCACTCGGCGTGGACGATCTTCCCGTCTTTGAGTTCGAACTTGATCCCCTCGAAGACGGTTCCCTGATACAGCGAACCTGTGTTGTAGCTGATGACTCCGTGGCAACTCGTGCGGACTGGGGCGGTGAACACCTCGCCATCGGGGATGTTGCGGCGACCGTTGCAGGGGATGACCGGGATATCCTTGATCGAGAACGACAAGTCAGTCCCCGGGCCTTTGATCTGCACATGATCGGTGGCCAGCATCAGCTCGCGGAGTGGTTCTTGCCGCCGGGCCATCTCGGCGTAGTCGGCCGTGCAGACATCAAAGTAGTAGTCCTCGAACGCCTCGGTACTCATGCGCGCGAGTTGAGCCATTGAAGCGGTCGGGTAGCGGAGCACGACCCACTTCGTCTTCGGCACTCGCAAGGCCGTATGCACCGGCTGCCACCAGAGCCGCTGGTACAGGTCCATCTTGTCCGCTGGCACATCGGCCATCGCGTTCGAGTTACTCGCCCCGCGAATCCCGATGTACGCCTGCATCTTCGCCATCGTGTCCCGCTCGATCTCGCCGATCAGCTGCATGCCGGTCTCGGTGGCTGTGCGGTAGAGCGAGCGCAGGACGCTGGTGTTGCGGAGCGAGACGACGGGGAGCGCCCCCTTCTCAGCCGCGATCTCGACGAGGTTCGAGATCAGTTGGGGATCGGGGAGGTCGAACGCCTCAATGAGTACCCTCTCGCCGGGTTCAAGTCGGGTCGAATGCTCGATGAGGAGGCGGGCCAGTTTTTCAATACGGGGGTCGCGCATGGGGAGGGTGCCTTCGACGAAGAGGTCTGGATGGCCGTAAGATAGAGAGTCGTCGCGGAAAGGTCAGCCTCATAGACTTCGAGCGGTCAGAAATGACATATTTGCGAGCTGCTTCAGTTGGAGGCCCAATTCCAACGAACACTGAGTGGGCTGACCCGCAGCGATTGTCACTTGTGATCTCGGTCCACGGGAACGGGACACCTCGTTCATTTCGAGATCAAAGAACCGCATGCGAATCGAATCATTTCTCCACTGTCAACCACCGTCGACCAGCTTCGGCGTTCGTTCGGAATTGCTCTGCGGTGGTGATCCAATGCGGGTGCCCCATCGCTTGAGACACAGCAGACGCGATCACATCGCGGCAGCCGCAATCGCACGGGGGCACGGCTTTTTCCAGGACGCGGAGTGACTCATCGTACCAGGCGATGGCTGCTTCACGTTCCCCCTGTTGACTGGCAACGTGTGCCCGATTGCAAAGGGATCCCGCCAAGTAGACTTGATTCTCGCGATCGTCGGGCCATTTTGTTGTGACCTGACGACGCATTTGGATGGCCAGTTCGAGAAGAGCGATCGCTTGTTCGAGGTGCCCGCAATCCATCTGCAGCAACCCGAGGTGATTGTGGCAGCCCGCGAGACGCGACGAGGCGACATGAGAATAGTGTCGGTCTTCCGTCAGGCTTTCCAACTGGCCAATCGACTCACCATAAGCGACTTCCGCCTCGGGCTTCTTAAGCATGCGGCGATAAGCGAAGCCCAGATCGAAATACCCCAAGCCAGCGCACCACCTCACGTCCGCATAATCGCAGTCTTTGGCGAGCGATTCCAGGAATCGCTGAAGTGAGGCACATTTCTCGGTGGCTCGCTTAGGATCACCCTGATCGAGAAACGCATGAATCCCATTGGAAAGTGCGGCCAACTCACGGGACTCCGACTGATGGCGTCGGAAGAGCCAGCGGTACAGGCTTCCGAGGAGTGGCTTCATGACTCATCCTTCACAATTATCGACCATGTCCACTCACAGGCTGGGACTCTCAGACGCTCCTTTCAGGAACGGGTTTAAGGCATGTCAAAGACATCTGGACGCACGATTCATGTCTCCAGTTAAAGTTGTTTCATTGGGGGATGTGACGCGTTCAGAGCTGTTTGTGCGATCCACTTTCGGCTGCCAGACGGGACGCCCCGAGGCCACCTGCCGACGGGCGGCATCCTCGGCAATAGCTGCGAAATCGCCACCAAATCGATCGGAAATCTCCCGACGGATGCGGTGAATCTCCTCAATGGGGGATTCAGTCTTCGAGTTCTGGACCATCGCCAAGCATCTCTTCCGGGGTGCATATGATCGGAATGGGAATCCCCATATCCTCCAAGACGCGATGAATCCGAGGCAGCGACTTTGCATTCGCGATGTGCTTATAGTTCCACGTCAGCGAAATCACAACTGTCCGGCTAATCGTTTTCAGATTGGTTGAAACACTCCGTCATACTTGAGGTTGCGTCGAATTCGGAGCGCGCACGATCTCAACTCCCTCT
>JAYTCW010000130.1:0-2784 GCA_043736295.1 Planctomycetota bacterium
ACCAGGACCCGCCTTTGCCACGGTGATGGAATTGCAGTGTGCGCGGGCATCGGCGGGGAACACTCGGGAGACCCTGTCGGCTTCAGTGAGAAGTGTCGAGAAAACAGCGGGGCAATCTGCGGACGAAACACTTTGTCATGGTCGCAGCCCCCGATTCAACTCTCCCCACGTTTGTGACCCCCGTGCCAGATCGACGTTCTCTGACCCCACAGCACCTCCCCGCGCGACGGACTCTCATCCAGCCGCTCGCTGTCAGTCAGTGCTGTCATACACAGCCTCCCGTCGAGACCAGCATGCCCGTCACTTCAAGCCATCCCCCAAAACTATGCGTGGAACGGAAACACCATCTGTTCGGCAGGTTTTGCCGATGGAGTGGCATGATGTTCAGCTGTCGAACACGGTTACGGCGGCGATGTGGCAGCCGATCTTGCCTTGTTCGTCGCAATACAGGTATATGGGGAGCAGCTTGCCAGGACGGTGAGCGACAAGGCGGTCTGGTATCGGGAAAGGAATCCCATGAGCGACGGTGTGGAAGTTCCGGTGTCTCCTGATCCCTTGGCGATCGATTTGCGCCAACGGTTCGGCATGGACCTCGGCCATCGTCGCGATGAGCACGCGCTGCAGCACGCGGGTCGCATCCTCGAACACCTGCGAACCCAGCTCGCCGAACTCGATCGCCGTGAACAAAACCTGAACAGCCAGCTCTCCAGCATGGATCAGGAGCGGCGTTCTCTGCGCATGTGGAGTTCTCAGTTCACCGAGGACGCCGAGCGCCGGGAGCAGGAACTCCGCGCCCGTGAGATCAAGCTGGCCGAACGCGAGTCCGCCAGCGACGCATACGCCGCTGAGGTCGAGTCGCGCGAGAAATCACTGGCCGCCGAGTGGGAAACCGTGGCCGCCGCCCGAGCCACGATGAAGTCGGAACTGGCTCAAGAGATCGAAACCGAACGCCGGGATCTCGCCGAAGGACAACGTCGTCTTGAGATTGATACCCGTGAACGCCAGAGGTTGGAGAGCGAGTTCGAACACTCACAGGCCCTCCAGCTGGAGAATCAGCGCCGCGAGGTGGAAGCCCTCCGTGCAGAACGACTCGGTGAAGTGGACCGTCGCGAGGCCGATGTCTCGCGCCGTGAGATTGATGTCGAGAAGCGGGCGAGGTTCCACGAAGACCATCTCGACCGCGTTCGTCGCGATCTCGCCGACCAGCGGCGCGACCTCGAACGCGAACGCCAACGCCAGCGGGTCTGGATTGAGCAAGTCGAAGAATCGATCCGGCTGCGGCTCTCCCATGTCCGGCGGTATCGCGACCTTGTGGCTCAGCGCGAACAATCGGTCGAACACGAGCGGGAACTGCACCGGCAATCGAAGCAGGTTTCCGACCACGAAATCGACACAATCCGCCGACTGCTGCAAGAACAATGGCAAGCCTTCGATCAAGAGAAACAAACCCACCTCGTTGAACTCGAACGGCGGAATACGGAACTCGCCCAGCGCCAAAGCACCTTGGCGATCAAATCCCAGACGGTCGAGCAGTTGTGGAGCGAAGTCGATCTGGCCAATCAGGATCTGCTGGAGCAACGCGTCATCGTCACCCAGCTCCGAGCGGAACTCGATCACAGCCTGGGCAGTGACGAGACCGACTCTCGAATTCAAGAGTTGCAAGCCCGCCTGCATGAACAGTGGCGGCAAGTCCGCGAATCTCTCATCGAGCAGCGGGATGAGATCGAGAACTCCCGGCAGTCACTTCATCGTCAGCGCGACGAGTTCGCCAGCGAACGCGACATTCTCACCACCTGGGTCGGTCAACGCGAATTCCAGCTGCGCGCCTTCGAGGAGGCGATGACCCGCGAACGGTCGCAATCCCAGCAGTCCGAGAACCGCTGGTCCGCCGCCCGCGAGCGCTGGCGTGAAGAAAAGATGGAGGCCGAAAACGTGATCCGCGGATTGCTGTTGCAGCTGGAAGTGATGGTGGCGGGCTCGCCGGAGTCTGCCATCCCACAAGCTCCCCTGACTCCTGCGAATGATTTGAACGCTGAGACTCCTTTCCATGTTGCCGTGTATGGCGAATTGATCGCGGCCGCCTGAATGGCGAGCGACACGGTGTCTCAGGACATGGTCCAAAATGACATCCCGATTGGAACAGAAGGACGCAGCGCGGCTGCTCCGCAAGCACAGGAGATGCCATCAGCCAGAAACCACTCTTCGTCGAGCCAACTTCTGCACCCCGAAGAGGTTTCCAAGCCACCGAATAATGACTCAGCGTGCGAAATTCTCTCACGACACGCAGACTGAGATGATTTGCAGTACAGATGAAGAGGCTCAATTCACAAGATATCATCGTCCACGAGCCCTCTCTGAATCTGGATGACTCACCTCAAGAATGTTTGCGTGCTGCGCACATTTCCGGTGGCCTGAATTCTCTGTACCCCGAAGGGGTTGCACATCACAGCCCAGGGTCACGACGCAGCAGCGCATCCTGGGAAAATGGCCGCAGCTGCTCCCAACCCTGAAGGGGTTGCACATCCTCCCGCGAGGTGTCTTGACCCAGGGTGCGCGACCGGTGGTCGCGACCCTGGGCTGTGGTGTGTCGACCCCTTTGGGGTGCAGAGGTCGCTTCGACGGATGTAGCTTTCTGCCTGATGGCTGATGGCTTCCCATTGGTTGCGGCTATGCCGCGCTGGGCCAATCTGTACTGCAAACCATTCCAGTCTGCGTGTCCTGAGAGAATTTCTGACAGCCCGGTACACTCGGTGCCACTCATGCCAGCTGCCCCCACGCCGACAC
>JAYTCW010000131.1:0-13040 GCA_043736295.1 Planctomycetota bacterium
CGCGCGCGGTCGCGCTGGTCTAGCAGATCCAGTACGAGCTGGACGTTCGCCAGACGATGTTGAGGATCTCGTTCCAGACAGCGATCGACAATCTCAATCAGCCGCTTGTCGACGCCCGAGATGCCTCGATGGGCTGATGGAGGGGGGCTGGAGAGTAACAGTTGCCGGTAGGCCGCCAGTCGGTCTTCCGTCGTCCCCGCCCTCTGCAAACCGCTGTCGTCCGACGAGAGCCGACCGGGGGCTGAGCCGGTCAGCATCTGATAGAGGAGTGCCCCGAGGGCGTAGACGTCCCAGCGCGCATCGGGGATGCCATCGAGGACGGCCTGCTCCGGTGCCATGTAGAAGAGGGTGCCGAGCGCGGGGGTCCGTTCACTCGAAAGCCGCGACTGTCCAAAGTCGCACAGCCGGGCATCGCCTCCGGCATCGAAGAGAACATTGGCGGGCTTGAGATCGCAGTGCAGCACTCCGCTGCCGTGGGCATGCACCAAAGCCTGGGCCATCACCCGCGCGATGCGGACCGCATCCTCGACGGGGAGCCGCCCGCGTTCCAGTTTCTGAGCCAGCGAGCCGTTCTCCAAATACTCCATCACGAAGTACGGCGGGTCGTGGTCCCACGCGACATCAATCAGCCGGACGATGTTGCGTGAGGTATACAGAACAGCCAGCTTTTCGACCTCGCGACTGAGCAGCGACCAGTCGACTCCTCGCCCCCGCGCATAGAACTTGATCGCGACCTTCTTGCCGGTCCGCAGTTCGCGAGCCAGCCACACCGAACCGAACGAGCCCTCACCCAAGCACTGTTCGATCTGGTAGCCGGGAATAGCACCGGGAGTCTGCAGCGAACGCAGGCTCAGCCCCTGCGACACCTCGCGCGCGGTGGCGTCCTGGACCTCGGTGTCCTCACCCATCTTTAGGGCATCGCTGTTCTTCATCGACTCGGTCACACACACGCCTTTGGGATGCTGCCCCCACGAAAGGAGATAAATCGCCCCCAGACTTCCGAAGTCTCGGAAGACTTCGGAAGTCTTCGACGCGAGGGAATTACGCAGCGGAGCGATTCGGGAACACCGCGCTCCGCTTCGAAGACTTCGCGTCGCGGCTAATCGGCTGAATGCACCACTACGTCGCCAGATCGACGCAGATCAATTCCTTGTCGTTCCGCACATACATTCGCTTGTTCGCGAATGCCGGAGCGCACCAGACGACATCACGTCCAAAGGCCGTATTCGTTGCGTCGATCACGTGCATCCGTGATAGCTCGGTGAAGCCCTTGGGCGTCAGCTGGCCGATGATCAGATCGCCGGTCTCGGCGAACATCCAGAACTTGTCGGTCTCTCCGGCCCGAACCAAGAAGACCGATCCGCTGGGTTGCTTGCGGGCAGCGAGCGGTTGCGGAGTCGACCAGAGAATTTCCCCACTGGGGATGTCGATACAACGCAGTTCACCTCCCTGGTCCACGCCATAGACCTTGCCATTCATCAGAAACGGCTGGACGTTGACGGGCGAGAACGCCCATTTCTCTTTGTCGCGCCACAGAGTCTTGGCTCCCGGCTTGTCGGTGGCCAGTTCCAGCATCATGTTCTTGTTGTCGTACCCGGCCACGAACAAGTGATTGCCGTGTTGAATCGGGGTCATGATGATCGAGCCATTGGTTCCTTCGTACTCTTGTGACCAGAACTGTTTGCCGGTTTCGGGATCGACGGCGTAGACCGCTTCGGGACTGCACAGCACTAGCTGGCGGACACCGGCCTGCTGGATGATGACCGGTGGAGAGTAACCTTGTTCCTTGGCGGTGCCGACCCGCCAGATCTCTTCGCCGGTGTCCTTGTTCAAGGCCACGCAGTGCGACCCGGCCCCCCCCGCAATGACGATCAGCTTCTTCCCATCGATCAGCGGTTGGCTCGCGTATCCCCAGAGGGCGGCCTTCGTCTTGTAGGTCTCTTTCAAGTCCTTGTGCCAGACGGCTTCCCCGGTCGTGGCATCAAAGCAGCCGAGCATCCCCTCAGCACCCTGAGCATAGACCTTACCATCATGCACGATCGGGGTGCTGCGAGGCCCGGCGGGATAGGAGATAGAGTATTTGGAGGGATGCTCCTTCGTCCACAGTGGCTTGCCGGTCTTCTCATCCAGACAGAGGACACGTTCGGTGCCAGTGAACTGCTTGCGGTCGAAGTTGTCGACTTTGACGTTGTCGGCGGTCACATAGTCGGTCAGGTAGACCTTGCCTCCCGCGACTGCTGGTCCCGAGTACCCGCCCGCGACCGGTGCCCGCCAGACGACCTTCGGTTGAGCGGGAAGCTTGTCCACAAGGCCCGTCTCGCGCCAGACATTGTCCCGCTGGGGCCCCATCCATTGCGGCCAGTCATCGGCCCGGATCACCGTTGAGCCCACGAGTGCGTAACCAAGTACTGTCAGACACAGCCAGTTGCGAAGCATCATTCGATCCCATCAAGGAAGAGGGTGAACCACTCCCGAATGTTATCCATCAGCTACCGAACTACCAACCCGGCCCGTCGGTGATGCCGCTTCCCCCGTAGGATGGACAATCCTGCCCGTCCCCGCTCGACGTACCGGTTCCCTCGGTCCCAAGCTTCGTTGGGGCCGCATATCCCCGAAGCTCCGCTTCGAAGACTTCGCGTCGCGGCTAAACGAGCGAGTGGATGGAGAAATCGCCGACGATCAGCCCACCAGTTCCCGATCCTTGCGACCCATCTCATCCAGGATTACGGGGTGCCACTTCGTATCGCGCTGCTTCGGCGGTTGATAGTGCGTTCTCGCCCACGTCCTGAGCTTCATTTCATCGACCGGATCGACCGGTCCCTCGAACTGTCGAGTCGAGTACATGTCCATGACTGGATCCTCCCATCCGGCAGGGGATGTTGCTCCCTGCCTGCTCGCTGATTCCGCGAGTCTCCCACGAACACGGTCCCACGAACGGGGCCGCTTACTAGCGCTGGAACCCAGGAAGCTGCGTGCTGCTCATTAAGTGCTTGACACAGCTGTCCGCTGCGGAGAGTCCGTTCTCATCGGGGAAATCATTTCACTGGTCAAACTACCCATCCGAAAGCCATTTCTCAAGAGAAATATCGACAAAATGAGAGGCTGTTTGACAAAGACAGAGACTGTTGACCGAGAGAATCTGGGGGAACTCCGGGCTCTGCGGGTCATGCGGTTGGGTCACATGGTCGACCTCTGGCCAGTGGTCAGTGGAAACTGTCCTGTCAGACTTCCGAAGTCTCGGAAGACTTCGGAAGTCTTTCGTTACGCGAAGTCTGGCCGGTCGACCTTACGACTTCGGCTGACTCTCCGGGCGGAGAAAGATAAAGTTTTTACCGAGGCGGCCACCGTAATTGCCCGCTGAAATCTTGACGAGGCCGGGCGTGTGCTTCGTCGCTTCAATCGCCGCCTGAGTCGCCCGCGCGACCGTCTCCAGATCGTACCCATTGATGATGATCTCGCTGATCGAGGTGACGCCCGGCGGCACGCGCGAAGCCTCGCCGAGTTTCTCTTTCAGTGTCGGACAGAACGGATGGTTCGTACTGGCGATCAGGAACGAGTACGCGCTCCCTGCCTTGGACCCGCTCGATGCCACCCCGCCGGGAAACGGCAGGATCACCCCCGGAACTTGACTTGCTCCGACGACCGACCGTTCAGCGGCTTCCAAAGCGGCATCCACCGATTCACTGAGGAACCACAAGTTGCCCCCCATCAGTCCGTCGCGAAAGCCAAACCGGCGATCGATAACGAACTCCCCCATCATGATCGGCAGTACCCACACCTTGCGCCCAAATCGCTCCGCCCGGAACTGATGACCGTCTCCAAAGAGTGAGATCTTCCGCCCCAGCTTGAAGTAGCTCTCGGTCGCCTGCAAGCTGAAGCACGCAGTCGTCGGGCAGGTCAGCACGTTCTGGCTCAATCGCGCCAGCAGCACCCGCTCCAGCACGGCCTCGCGGTCCTTCTTAAATCGTGGCACATGGAATTGCAGGATCGCCCCCGGTCGACCATCCGGCGTCGCGAATGACTCGTCTCCGCCCGGACCGACATACCGGTCGAGACCCGCCTCGCAGTCGCACAAGATCGAGCTGCTCGCATGCCCCGTCGCTGCCTGGACCGCATGGTCGAGCCACCGGCGATTCTGGGCGGTGACCAGCACCTCGGCATAGATGCTGCGGAATGCCTCGGCGTAGGTGTCTTCAATCTCAGCTGTCGGCACGATGGAGTATTCTTGAGAGTGGAGGTTGCTGTGTGATGAGCAGACGATACTGCAACTGAACACGATAGCGAGTGTCGAGGAAGCCGCTAGTGATCCGGTTGGATGAGGGGATTGATCTTGGTCTATCGCTTACGCACTTGGAAGTGATGACCAACGAGGCTCACTTGGATTCCGTGTGCAAGTCATGCCATTTCAGAAGTCGTTCTGACCGCATGTCTCACCCTTGCGGGGGCAGTCCAGCGGGGTTCGTGGCCCGAGCTTGCAGCCACTCGTCACGGCAGGTTTTTCCTTGGAGGAGCAGGGCTTCAATTTCGCGACGATCCGAGGAGTCGAGCGAGCTGACCAACTGGCCGAGAACTCCGATGAGCTTCCGCAGGTGATCGGCGACTGCGTCTCGATTCTCGATCAGGATGGAAGTCCACAACGCGGGATCCCCGCTGGCCACGCGGGTCGTGTCGCGGAAGCCAGTGGCGGCCAGCGGCCAGGCCTCGGGCGTCAACAGTTGGGCGACTGCGGCAGCTGTCGCGTGAGGCAGATGGCTAGTCAGCGCGACGATGCGGTCGTGCTGGTCGGGGGCCAGACGGATGGTGCCCATGCCCAGGGCGGACCAGAACCGCTCAATCGATAAGACCACCGGCTCCGCATGCCCCGTGGGAGTGATGGCGCAAATGCGGCCCTCGAACAGCTGGGCGCTAGAGTTTTCCCAGCCGCCTTGCTCGGAACCGGCCATCGGATGCGATCCCAGGAACATCGCCTGGCCCGGACGGTGAGTGGCGAGTTCGCGGCAGATGCGGGCCTTCACGCTACCGGCATCCGTGATGAGGGCCGAATCGGGGGCAACAGCGAGCAAGTCTCGGACATCAGCGGGAATGCGGTCGACGGGAGTGCAGACGATGGCGAGGGAGAACGGCTCCAATGCGGATGCCGAGATCGCCACGGTATCAAGCAGACCCGCCTCTTGAGCTGCAACGAGTCGCTCGCGGCTGCGACCCAGACCGGTGATCTTTCCGGCCAGGTCACGCGCCTTGAGCGCCCGAGCGATCGAACCGCCAATGAGACCAACACCGACGATCACGACGTGATCGGTCAGGGAGCGAGGAGTGAGAGCAGCGGAGGCAGGCATCGGAAGTGTGGTGACTGATAAGGATCGGGGCTTGAGGTGTCGAACTCATTTTGGAGGGAAGGCCGGGTGAGGAGCAAGCCCGCGACCCGACGTGAACGTTGTCGGGTGTGTGCGTCAGAAAAGTCGGCTGCCGATCCCCTCTGCCCCCTCTCCCCACTGGCGGCATGACTTTCGGAGAGGATTTGGCTGTGGGGAGAGGGCCGGGGTGAGGTGCTAAGAAACGTCTTGTGGAGGCCCCTCACCCCACCCTCTCCCCTGCAGTAACGATTTTCCGATCAATCCAGCCGCACTAGCGAGGGAGAGGGAGCAGAAACTGGCTGCCGAATGACTGTTCTGATGCACGCACCTCGACCAGAGGGGAAAACGTCTTCTCGGCTCCAGGGAACAGCACATGGTGGCAGGTGGCCCATCGTGCGTCCCGCGCACCCTGAGCGGATGGTGTTCAAGAGCAGGCAGGCGTCATGATCGCGAATCGGCAGTGTCGATTCACACCTCGGACCGAATCGCCACGGACCTTCCCGTCTTCGACGACTCCAACCCCGCCAGCATGATCTCCGTCACATGCCGAGCGTGGCGGGCATTCGAGTACGGTGGCTGCTTGTGGGCGCGGATGCAGTCGATCCAGTGCTGGTGCGAGTCGACGTTCGAGAACTTTGAGCAGTCGACCGCATCTTGAATCAGTCCACCGTCTTCGTCGACAACGGTACTCGGGCGATACTTCAGTAAGTGCGGTGTCAGCGGCGGGTTGACCAGCTTCCCCTTCGTCCCGTGGACCTCGAACCCATACGTCCGCGCCCCGTCGCACCAACCCGTCTCGGCCACTCCCAGCGTCCCTCCCTCGAAGTCGAGGATCATCGCAGCTGTGTCTTCGAGGGTGGTCGGCTTGTCGACGGTGGTGCAGCGACCGGCGACGGAGCGCACGGTGCCCAGCAGCGTGACCAGATGGGCGATGGCATACACCCCCATGTCGAACAGGGCACCGACATCGGCCCGTTTCGCATCGAAGAACCAGAGATCGTCTTCTTCCTCTTCCTTGAGAATCTGCTGGATGGTGGCGTAGTAGACCTCGGGGCCGCCGTGGCTGAACCGGCAATGAGCGGCGGAGATCTTGCCAAGGTCACCTCGCATGATGCACTCGCGGGCCGCCAGCAGTGCGGGACGCGCGACATACGGCAGGCACAGCACCGTCTTGTCGGTCTTCTCGGCGGCCTGCACAAACTGCTCGGCCTCTTCCAGCGATGTACTCAGCGGTTTCTGCATGTGGACATGCTTGCCCGCTGCGAGGGCCATCAACCCGTACTTCACATGCAGGGGATGAGGCAGGGCAACCACCACCGCGTCGATGTGCGGGTCGGCGATGACCTCTTCATAGGAATGCGTGCTGCGCGGCACCTTGAACTTCTGGCACAGCGTGTCGAGCCGACTCTGCCGCCGACCCGCGAGGACCGCGACCTCCACCCCCGGAACCGCACACAGTTCCGGCAGATGCAGCTTCGCCGCAATCCCGCCCGCCCCGATGATGCCGACTCGAATGGCCATGGTGTCATGCTCCCTCGAAAATGAAGTGATCTGAAGCTGTGTGAGTGTAGCAGGCCCCACTCACCCGACGCGTCACAGCCTGTTCAAATAGTCTGTGGCACAGGCTTCCAGCCTGTGATTCCTTGGGTTTCCCGCATGGGCAAGATGCTCAAGTCACGTTTTCCAACAGACTGGTCAGTGAGGGGCAAGCGTAGCGCAAGAGACGTCGAACTCTCGTAGTGCGTCCCAGAGCGTCGGTCGCCGCGTCACGGCCTGTTGATTGCATCTGCTGTTTCCCGTTGCAGTGGACATGACAGTGGGCACTGGGGTTGTTGGCGGGCGCAGAGGCGGCTTAAATGTCAGCGGGACCAGCCACGGAGATTGTATATACCGTACAGGGATGTGCGGCCGATGCGACTCTGAATCTGTGCGGATCTGTGTCCGAATCCCCCCTCGGGGCGAGCGACATCAGGCTGCGGGCTGTGCCGCTCATCCTAGCCAGCCCGAGCCCTGAACCCCCTGTTTCACCCCCGCACACCCACCCCACCGAAAGCATCTCAAGTCGGCTAAACTCAGCGCTGCACACGACCCAGCGGGCATGTCGGCAGAGTGGCCCAGGGCATCGCGTGGGAAGTCCAGGTGCCGCAGGTGCCAGAGGGCTTTCTCGGTGAGTCCACTTCCACAAATCACTCCCAAGGCACTGCCATTCAGACCGCTCCCAGCAGCGTGTGGGCAACACTCGTCAACCCGCTGTGGAGGCGGTTTCGTCGCATCATGACGACAGACGGTGTACAACCTGCAGTGCCAGGGTATGACCGTCTCATCCCCACCCACATTCCCGGAGAGGAACTCTTTATGCGACTCGCTTTCTACGGGCGTCTGACCGTCCTACTGATCGCTCTGTGCTCACTGTCCGGTCTCTCGTTGGCCGTAGACAAGGTCGTACCCGAGAAGATCGGTCTCTGGAATGGCCATGCCGCTCTCGGCGATGGTAAGGTTCAAGAGGTCGAGGTCTTCATCACCGTCTACCGCCCCGCGAAGCCCAACGGCACAGCGATCGTGATCTGTCCCGGTGGGGGATACGGCGGTCTCGCGGTCCAGCCCGAGGGGCACGGAATCGCGGCCTGGCTCAATCAGCATGGTGTCACTGGTGTGGTGCTAGAGTACCGGATGCCCGCCGGTCGGCATGCGGTTCCGCTGCTCGATGCCCAGCGCGCGATCCGCACCGTGCGGGCCAAGGCCAAGGCATGGAGCATCGACCCCGCCCGGATCGGCATCATCGGCTTCTCCGCCGGTGGTCACCTCGCCTCTACAGCTGCGACGCACTTCGATACAGAAATGCCGGAGGCCACGGACGCCGTCGAGAAAGTCAGCTGTCGTCCGGACTTTGCGATCTTGATCTACCCGGTGATCTCGATGGGCGAGCTGTCGCATGGGGGGTCGAGGAATAACCTGCTGGGGAAAGATCCCTCTGCGGAACTAATTGAGCTGTACTCGAACGAGAAGCAAGTGACGGACAAAACACCGCCGACGTTTCTCGCACATCCCTTGGACGATACCGTGGTCGCGTTCGCCAATAGCAAGTTGTTCTACGAAGCACTACAGGCTCATAAAGTGCCGAGCCAGTACCTCGAACTGGCCTCCGGTGGCCACGGCCTGAACGGGTACAAGGGGCCGATGTGGGACGCGTGGCAAACGCAATCGCTAGAGTGGCTGAAGGAGTTGAAGCTGCTGCAGGGGAAGGAGTGAAGGGGGTCTTCAGGCCCACAGGGTCGGTCATTCGTATAGCCAGGGCTGGAGGCCCTGGTCCCGGGCACCCGGCATTCATCAAGCCCCAACGGGGCGGCCGTTCATACGACACAAACCGAATGGCCGGGCCTTCAGCCCTCAATTCCACGGCGGGCATTTCACCAGGGGCGTTGCCCCTGGCTGGAGGAATGGGTGGCCCTTTGGGCCGGAAGAAAGCTTCCTCATATTCATCGTCATTACGAAGAGGTAAGTCCAGGGCTCCTAATACTCCGACGTAGCATTTGACTACCGAAGTAGATCCACTCCTTCGGTCAAAACTCGCTGTGCACTGACCTTCAAAAGCGACATCAATCCATCAAATGTGACTGAAGTGACTCGCTCTTTGATTGTCTTTGTGACTCGATTCCAGAGCTTGTCGTCCTTGGCTGCGTCAAGGAAATCGTGACCACTCCATGTCAACCTTTCGATCAACATATCACCATCATCTGCTACGTCACCAGTAACAATCAGATTAGCTTCATTCATCAACCCGCAATGATAGGTGATCTCGTCTTGAGAGTATGGATCAATTTCGATCTCGTTCGATGGCAAGAGGCCAGAAGCAGCTTCGATATGGATTGCCAACTGTCGGATTAGTTCCATGTTGCGTTTCATGTGATTACTTTCTCCGAGATGATTTGAAATTTGCGTTTAGGAGTTCGAGATTCCCCTCACGCCCGGAACAGCAACTCACCCTTGCCCAGTTCCAGCATGTCGCCGCAGTAGCGTTTATAGCTGGCGTTCAGTGCATCTGCCGGGACTGGAAAGCCGAGGTTGGCCAAGTACCGCAGGTACACCCGCAGAAAGGTCGGCTGATAGGTACATGCGTACTTGAACGTCGGCAGGATGTCCGGATTCGAGGTGCCGAGTAGCCCCACCGTGCCGCGTTTCATCCCGGCCCCACAGCGGATGCCCGGCTCGCCGAAGACGAGTACGGACCCGGCGATCATGTTGACCCCGGCGAAGTCCCCGCACTTGCCGCCGATGGCGATTAGCCCGCGGCGCATCGAGTTCCCCATCTCGTTCCCGCCATCGCCATCGATCAGGATTTCGCCACTGGTCATCCCCTTGTGACCGCCGCGATAGACCGCTCCGATCATGTGCCCGGCGTTTCCGTGTACGCGAATCCGCCCGCCGTGGAGTTCCGCCCCGAGCCAGTCGCCAGCGTTGCCGCGTACAGTGATCTCGCCCCCGCGCATCTCGGCTCCGAGGTGCATGCCGGCGTTCCCCTCGACGAGGATCTTGCCGGACAGCAACCCCGTCCCGATCAGCTTGACCTTCGTCAGATCGCCCTGCCAGACCATCGTCTCGTCGTCGCGGGCTGAGCCGCTGACGGCGAAGAACTCGCCCAAGGGCACCTGCTTGTTTCCCCTCTGGATGAAAGTCGCCTTCACCTCATCCGCCGATTGCGTCCGCACGTTTTCCATGCGGACCGAATCGACTTCAAGCGGGATGGACGACAGAGTGTGGAGGTCGATCGTGAGAGACATGGGGAGGTTTATGGTGGAGGGTTTATGGTGGCTTGTTCGGGGCTGCGACGTTGTCAGCCAACAGGCGATCCGAAGACCCACCCGATCAAGGCCGTCAAGCATGACTTGGCCGGACTGTCTGCAAGATGAAACAATGACTGTTCGACATGGACCAGTCAACGTGGTCGCAGAGCAACGGTTCGTGTGTTGTGTGTATTACATCAATCGTCTGAGTTTCACCGCGGATCGCGGGTTTGAACGAACCGACAGAAAAGATCCCTCGATCAGGGCCTCGGGAATCACACACGCAGAGCGTGCTGAGGACGCAGAGGAAGCCATTCCCTCAGAACTCTGCGTTATCGGCATTTCACCCCTGGATGCCTTGAGAATCTGTGCAGGGAAGGGCATCTGGTCTTTGGGCGGACTACACGTCAGACGCACACACGGGCGTGTGGAGATCACTCCACACTGGAAGTACAGTCCCACATCGAGCGGACGGTGGAAACAGACCCGCTAGAGCAGTTTCATAATCTCTCTTCAGTGAACTCGCGAGCGGTCAGCCGTCAGCTTTCAGCAGTCAGCCAGAAGGTTTTGTTTCGGCTTCTGGCTGACCGCTGACCGCTGACTGCTGATGGCTGATGGCTGATGGCTTAGACTGACAGACCAATTCTGAACATGCTCTAGACTTCGAAAACTCCCGAAGTCGACGAAGTTTCAGCGACCATGTTCCCGGCGTAGAATGGAATGAATTCCGCTTTAAAGATGCCACCCGATCACTATCGGCACGAATCGTATCCGCGGTTGATGCCGCTCCAGTCGGTTGAGCCAGTGCCAGTCAGTCGTCGGTCCCGTTGGCGGTGGCTGTTGCTCCCAGATCTCCTGCATCGCCAATTCCTTGCGGACACACACGCACATGGTGTCGACATCCCCCTGCACGAACGCTCCCGACCATGAGCGAGGAATCATGATCTGCCCCGCGCGAGTTCGGCAGCGATACCGCGTCTGTACGACTCCTAGATCTGCACCCACTCCAGCTGCGAAGAGTGTGGTGAGAGCGTGCGGCTCGTACAGATTGTCATCGTCCCAGAAGCAGACGAATCGTCCCAGAGCCTCGCGAATCCCGACATCCCGCGCGAGTGAACCCCACTGCCCCCCAGGCTCTTGTCGCTCGATGTACGTCGCCCCGAATTGCCGGCTGAGCGCACGGGCCTGCGGGTCAACGCCGTCCGAGACGACCAAGTGCTGACACCGCAGAGTACCCACGCTCTGCTGCTGAAACTGGAACAGACAGTTCGCCAGCTGCGCCGGTCGCCGACATGTCGCGGTGATGACGGTTAGGTCGTAGTCAGGTCTGGCTTCTAATGGCATCGGCACTCCAGGTCGGGTTCGAAAGACCCGCACCGGGTGCGCGGAAGCGAAGGTCGGAAAGGTGATCCCCGTAAGTCGGCCTTTCCAGGCCGTCTCTCGACTCGCGTCAACCATGGACGGTCTGGAAAGGCCATCCTACGTGGTAAACGTTCTGTGTCCGCTCGTCAAAAAGAGCCTTCTCGGCCATCGCTGACACGGCTTCCAGTCTGTCGTCTGGCCGTCTTTTGAGACCTGTGGAACTACCAAACTGCTGTTTGAAGGAAGATTCGGGAACACTAATCTCCGCTGATCTCCCCTGATTCGGAGGTGTTTCCCTGAGAACGACTGGCGAATCTCAACGATGCGACTTCAGTCTGGATGAGCGTCGATCAGTGAAGATGAGTGTTCCCCAATTCTCATCGGAACACTCTCCACGGAGTGAACACCTGACAGGCTGGAAGCCTATCCCACGGTCCTTTTGCAATGAGGTACACACAGTGACCACCCGCCGGATTGCCCTCTGGAAAGACGACCTGTTCCTGGCGCATGACACCGGGAAGCATCCGGAGTCGGCGGACCGGTTGCGAGCGATCCATGCGAAGCTGGAAGGCTCTCCCATCTGGCCGTCGCTGGATGTCCAGCCACTGGCGAAGATCGACCGGGCGCTGGTCGAGCGCGTGCATCCGCCGCTGATGCTCAAAGCCATCGAGGCGGTGTGTGTGAAGGGCGGGGGACGGCTCGATGCCGATACGGTGGCCTGTCCCCGCTCGGGCGAAATCGCGCTCACTGCGGCGGCATGCGCGGTGGCCGCTGTGGAAGCGGTGGTGAAGGGGACGTTCCAGCGGGCGATGTGTCTGATCCGACCGCCGGGGCATCATGCCGTGGTGGCGAAGCCGATGGGGTTCTGCCTGTACAACAACGTGGCGATCGCAGCGGCCCACGCGCGGCAAGTTCTCGGCCTCGACCGGGTGTTGATCGTCGATTGGGATGTCCATCACGGCAACGGGACGCAGGACATTTTTTATGGCGATGGGTCGGTCTACTTCCTCTCGCTGCACCGCTCCCCGTTCTATCCCGGCACTGGCGACGCCGATGAGACCGGCACCGGTCGCGGCCTCGGCTGGACCCACAACGTCCCGCTCGCCTTCGGGATCAGCCGCCAGAAGTACATCGAGTCGTTCGAGAAATCCCTCTCCCGTGCCGTCGAACAATGCCGCCCCCAGCTGATCCTGCTGAGTGCCGGGTTCGACGCCCATCGCGAAGATCCAGTCGGGTCGCTGGGGCTGGAGGTCGAGGACTTTGCCACACTGACGAAGCTGGTGGTCGATGCGTCGGGGATCACCGCTGGGGGAAGAATCGTGAGCCTGCTGGAGGGTGGGTACCATGTGGATCGGCTGGCGGAGTCGGTGGAGTTGCATCTGCAATCGCTGGCCTCGGGGTAGTGCTCCATCAACGCTCAGAATTGGGGTTGAGCCAAGCACGCCCGGGAGGGCGAAGCTCCTGCTGAGCCGCGAGCCAGGGGACACGTCCACCCGCAGTCGCGGCTCGGCAGGAGCCTCGCCCCAGTGCTGTGAACATGATT
>JAYTCW010000132.1:0-33108 GCA_043736295.1 Planctomycetota bacterium
CATCACGCGACGACCTATGTCCGGGAACGTGTGCTCCAGTTCAAAGTCATCGAACACGGAACTCTTGGGAACAATGTCTTCCAGCAGGGTCCGCAGATCGGGAATGTCCCACTGACCATTTCCCAGTTCGTAGATCAGTCGCCCCTCAGTCTCCTGCGGCGAGACGTGAAACGTCTGGTAGAACGCCCGATTGGCGGACCGCACACGTAACGTCGCGTCCAGAATCAACAGCGGCTCGCGAACCGTATCCACGATGTTCTGGGCGTAGTTCTGAATATCCTCAACCAGCGGTATCCGTTCCATCAGATCCCTCCTTTTGTCGACAATGTCATGGCTGGACGACGACCGAAAGCGGCGCTGCCCCAGCTGCGTTTTGCCTGAACTCAATACTCGTGATGCACAACGTCCCGTTGCGCGAACCCATTTTTGGATGTTTTTGAGAGTGTCGATCCGCTGTTAGATCTCCAGCGGCATGACGACGCCCCTTTTTCGCAACGGGAGTACATCCGCGTACTCGGTGGAGTGGAGGGACACGACGGAGAAGTTTTGAGACGGAACGGTCCGCCATCGCCCGCCAGAGTGCCCCGGATCACCGATGCGGGACAACGTGGCACGCAGTCGATCGCGCCGCTCATGCAACGCTTCTGCTCCCCGCCACTCGTGTTCCGTCATCCGCTCAGTCCGATTCAATACCCAGTCAATCCTTGGCCTGCGTCCTGAATCGTGACAAAACATTTGTTCGCGGGTAAGGCACTCGGAAAAATAGTTCAGGGCCATCGCCGGGGTGGCACTGTCAACGGAGGAATCACATCCGCATGGGGGGTGATTTTGGGTGCCATTGGCGGTCGATTTGGACCGCCAGTGTTTACGAGGGTGAACGGTCCCTCTGAATGTGGCTGGTCGCCCCGCATTGGCGAGTCAAAGCCCTCGGTCGTGGCACTCGGCGGGGAATATTTCAGCTCACCGACACTTACTCACGCGGGGTCGCGGGCAGATTGGCTGGCAGGGGGGGCGACCGAATCCGGGTGGGCTGGCTCCGTGAGGTGGGCCGAAGGCGGTGTTCAGCCCCGCCACCAGTTCCCCATTGTCGAGCGATTCATCTTTCCCCTGATCCCACGACTTGAACCATGTTTCAAAGAGTGAGGCCCATTCTGCTTTGGTCGTCTGCCCGTCTTTGTCAGCGTCCGAGGCATTCAGGAAGGGAGTACTTCAGTCAGGCGACCGGCCAGACTTCGCGTACCGTCAGACTTCCGAAGTCTTTGGAGACTTCGGAAGTCTGACGGGGCGGTTTCCACTGGCCGCTCGCCTAAAAGCCAGCGGACAGTGCCCAGTTGGCGATTCCCGCTGGTGATTCCATTTGGAAATTCCTGACTTTCCGTCTAAAAAACGGTGATCTGTCTGCCGACAGGTCACGTACGCATCATGGCTTGGCAGGTCGAGTGGTCTGATCGCTGGGTGGCGTGTTCCGTTCGATGGCGTATTGAGCTTCCCACCGGAGTCAGAGTGTGAGTCCCAGTTCAGGAATCCCGCAGAGTTCCCTGGAATCCGCTGCCCGCCTTCTGGCTTTGGCCTTGGCGGATCGTGGGGTCGGTGGCGACTTCCGCCGTCTGGCAGCGGACTTGAAGCAGGCGTCCACCCAGGTGGCTGCCAAAGACGAGTCTGATTGGGCCGATTGGATCTTGGCGGCCAGCCCCGCCTCGGGCTTGAAATGCCGCAAACTGACGGGGCGACCAGAGGAATTCGTGGAAATGGCACGCGCTGGGGGAATCGTCTTGATTCAATTGGCTGGAGAGTGGCTGGCCATCGGAGACGGTGGATCTGTCCGCAGTATCACCGACGAGGGAGAATTGCGATCTGACCGGTCTCTGGCTCGGTGTCTCGCGGGGTCGACTGCTCCTGTGAGGGCTGTGGTGATTGAAGGGGGCTTTCCGCAAAGCGTGGCGGATCATCATGGGCCCACTCCGTGGCAGCGTCTCGTCAAGCTATTGGCTCCGGAATGGCCCGATATTCTGACGATTCTGATCTATTCGCTGGTGATTTCACTGTTGACTTTGGCCACACCGATCGCGGTCGAATCGCTGGTCAACACCGTCGCGTTCGGTCGGCTGGTCCAGCCGATTGTCGTCCTCTCGGTCATCCTGTTTGGGTTTCTCTCGTTTTCGGCAGCTCTGCGGGCGCTCCAGACATTCGTGGCTGAAATCGTCCAGAGGCGTCTGTTTGCTCGGGTGGCCTCTGACCTGGCGTGGCGGTTGCCTCGGGTGGATACCACAGCGACAGAGGGTCGCAACATGCCGGAACTGGTCAACCGGTTCTTCGATGTTGTGACGGTCCAGAAGGTCGTCTCGCAGTTCTTGCTGGACGGAATTGGGATTGTGCTAACGACGTTGATCGGGATGTCGGTGCTGGCGTTCTATCATCCGATGCTGCTGGCCTTTGACATCGTGTTGCTGATTGCCGTCGTGTTCATCTTGTTGGTCTTGGGGTATGGGGCGGTCGGGACGAGTATCAAGGAGTCGAAGTTCAAGTATGCCACAGCTGACACTCTGGAGGAAATCGCCCGCTGTGTTCATCTGTTTAAGGGGCATGGCGGAGCGGAGTTGGCGCTCCAGCATATGGACCAGCAGGTGGCCGGATACCTCGACGCCCGCAAGAAACACTTTCGAGTGTTGCTCAGGCAGACATTCTCGTCGCTCATGTTGCAGGCTCTCGCCAGCACCGTGCTGCTGGCTCTTGGCGGTTGGCTGGTCATCAACGGGCAACTCACGCTGGGCCAGCTGGTCGCAGCCGAACTCATCGTCACCGTCATCGTTTCGTCAGTGGCCAAGTTCGGAAAGCACCTCGAGTCGTTCTACGACGTGATGGCCTCGATCGACAAGCTGGGTTACCTGTTCGATCTGCCCGTGGAGCCGTGCGTGGGTGCGGTGTCGATTCCGAAAGATCGACCGTTCGTGTTGAAGATCAGCGATGTCACGCCGGAGTCGGGGACCGCCTCCGGCCTGGAGGCTCATCCGGGACAAAGCGTGGCGGTCAACGGAACACCGCAGGAGTGTGCCCAGCTGATCGACGAGCTGTATGGGTTGCGAGCTGCTGAGACGAGATCGATCCAGCTGTCGGGGGTCGACATTCGAGACATCCGTTCAGATCTGCTGCGCCGGGATGTCGCTCTGGTCCGTGAAGTGGAAGTTCTGGAAAGCACGATCTCCGACAACATCTCACTCGGACGACCGGATGTGACGCATGAGCAGACGTGGGACGCGATCCGGCTGGTGGGCTTAGAGCAGCGGATCAACTCGTTGCCGCAGGGGATTCGCTGCCCGCTGGCGGTCAACGGCAGCCCGCTCACGAAGACGGAAGTGACGCGACTCATTTTCGCCAGAGCACTCGCGGCTGGTCCGCAGTTGGTCCTGGTGGATGGGGCACTCGACTCGCTCAGCGATGAGGAGGTCGAGGGATTGATCGCCTCTGGACTCATGTCGGATTCGAGCCGGGTGTTATTACTGGTCAGCGGGCGAAAAAGGTTGCGAGAGGCCTGCGGCATTCAAGTTCAGGTGAATGAGTCGTGACCAGGACGGCGATCAATCCGATGAATGTTCTTCGACCTGGGTTTGAGGGGATGCGACGATGGCCACATTGATGAAAAAACAGTCGGATGTATTGCAGACTCCGGTTCATCTGCCCGCGTTAGGGCTCGCAAAGAGTTCGCGTCTGGCCCACTGGGTGGGACGCTGCCTCATGGTCCTGCTGGTTGTCGGGCTCTGGTTCGTTATCGTGGCCCCGTGGCAGCAGACGGTGGCTGGGAAGGGGACAGTGATCGCCTTCGCTCCGCTGGATCGGCAGCAGACGGTCGAGGCCCCGATCAAAGGCCGAATCATCGCCTGGGGTGAGGGACTGCGCGAGAACTCACACGTCAAAAAAGGACAGATGATTGCTGAAATACAGGATGTCGATGCGAACTACCTCAGTCGACTCAAAGACCAGCTCAGTCAGTCGAACGAAAAAGTCACAGCGGCTCTCAACGAACTGAAGGCGACCGAAAAGCAACGGGGATCTGCTGAAGAAGTGGTCAGTTCTTACGAACGGCAGGTCGACCAGATGATGGCCGCACGCGATTCGACGGTTGAAGCTGCGGATCTCTTCGTCAAGGCGGCCATGTCGAAGTATGAGTCGGAACTTCAGAAGGTGGTCGAGACCGAAGCGATTCTGGCCCAAGACGAAGCCGACTTTAATCGCCAGAACACACTGTTTGAGCAGAAGATCGTCTCGGAGCAAAAGCTGCAACAGGCCGATCAGAAATACCGTTCCGCTAAAGCAAAGGTGGAATCGTCCAAGAAGAATGCGGAAGCCGCCGCCAGTGAAATCAAAGGCAAAGAAAAGGAACGCGATGCCAAGCGGGAAGAGGCTCAGAGCAAGGTCGATCAAGTCAGAGCCTACGAAGACAAAGCGAGGCAAGACATTTCGAAAGTCGATGGTGATATCGAGAAGGCCCGGAAAGGTTACCTCGAAGCCGAGAATGATCTGACTGACAAGAAAATTAAAGTCGCCCAGCAGGAGACGCAGGTTGTGGTCGCCCCGCGAGACGGGTTCATTCTGCGTCTGCTCGCGAACGAAGGGAGTGAGATGGTCAAGGAGGGTGAACCGCTCTGCATCATCGTCCCTGATACTGCCGATCGCGCGGTCCAGCTGTGGGTGAAGGGAGTGGATGCTCCACTGATCACAGCAGGGAGCCATGTCCGGTTGCAATTCGAAGGCTGGCCAGCCGTGCAGTTCGCGGGGTGGCCATCCGTCGCGGTGGGGACATTCGGGGCGAACGTGGTTTCTGTCGACTCGACAGATAATGGCAAGGGGGAGTTCCGCGTTGTCGTCCTGCCTGACAAAGACGAGGCAGCTTGGCCGAACGAAAAATATCTGCGGCAAGGGGTGCGAGCGAACGGATTCATTCTGCTGGAGCAAGTCCCCCTCTGGTACGAACTCTGGCGGAAAATGAACGGCTTTCCGCCGACTGTGGCGATGCCGGAATCTGAAGGGAATTCGGAGGGGAAGTCCAAGAAATGATGAACTGCCGACACCTTTGACAAAGATGTCGAACGTGTCATTTGAATTGTGAATGTCGACGACAACCGTCGTGGATTGCTATGTGGAGCGATTCTTGCCAGACGAAGAACAGAGGACGGTTCAGTAGCCAGGGAACGGATTCCCGCGTGACTGCCCGTGAGGATTCGCTGGCAAGTCCGCATCGAGATGAGACACGGAAGTTCCATTCTGGTGATCCTCGGGATCAGCTTCGTCGGTTGTGCCGGAGTGCGCGAGCAGCTTACGGCCAGCCGGTCCGGCGACGCTTCCGTGAGAGACGCTCACTCGACGATTACCGATTCGAGCGAACCACCGGAATCGCAGCCGGTCGACATCCAGCCGGTCGAGTTCGAACAGGACTCGGAAGCCCCCCGGGAAGCCGGTGCGATCCCGCCGGAAGCCGAAGCCCCGCCCGCTGACGGTGCCCAAGACAACAGTGCTGGAGAGGCGGAGAATCCGCCACCATCCACGCTCGAACTCGATGCCGTGGTCTCATCGGTCTATGCCAATTTCCCACTCCTCGAAGCAGCACGCTTCCAACGAAACGTCGCGAACGGCGACATCCTGTCGGCCAATGGCAACTTCGACACCAAGCTGAAAGCCGCCTCAGAGAACGGGGCACTCGGGTTTTATCAAACGAGTCGTAACAGCATCGGTGTCAGCCAGCCGCTGTACGGCGGTGCGGAAGTTTTTGGCGGATACCGCGTGGGACGCGGAAAGTTCGAACCCTGGTATCAAGAGCGTCAGACCAACGGGAACGGAGAGTTCAAAGGCGGCATCCAGGTCCCTCTCGCCCGCAATCGCCAGATCGACGCTCGCCGCGCTGAACTCTGGAAGGCCACCTACGCCCGCAACCGCACAGAGCCAGAGATCCAGGCCCAACTGATCGAATTCATCCGCGATGGCTCGCTGCAATACTGGGACTGGGTCGCTGCCGGGCAGAAGCAAGAGATCGCGGACCGCTTGTTGAATTTGGCAGTCGACCGCAACGAGGGGATTCGCATCCGAGTCAAAGAAGGGGATCTCGACCCCCCAGATGCCGACGACAATCAACGCATCATCGTCTCCCGCGAAGCCAAGGCGATCGACGCAGCTCGTAAGTCCACGCAGTCAGCTGTGAAGCTGTCAATGTACTATCGCGACGATTCTGGACAACCGATGATCCCGACTGCGAAGTGGATTCCCAAGTTCCCCGAACCCGATCCGGTCAGCGATGAGCAGATGATCGACGATGTTCAAATCGCACTGAACATGCGCCCTGAATTACAGGCCATTGATCTCCTTCGGCGAGAGATCGATGTCGACTACGCGTCAGCCCGGAATGACTTCCGCCCGCAGGTGGACGCCTTGATTACAGGCTCACAGGACAGCGGAACGCCCACCAGCAGTAAGCAGGACAAAAGCCCATTCGAACTGGAAGCGGGAATCTACGCCGAGGTGCCGATCCAGCGGCGTAAGGCTCGCGGCAAGATATCGGCCATCGAGGCTAAGGTCTCGCAGATCATCGCTAAACGAAGGATGCTGGAAGACAAGATCGCCACCGAGATTCAATCGACTCACGCCGCTCTGAGCGCCGCCTGGCAACGAGTCGGTAAGGCCCGCGAGTCCGTTCGCCTCGCCCGCTACATGGCCGAAGTCGAGCAAAAGAAATTCGACGCGGGCAGTTCCGATCTCCTGTCGGTCAACCTTCGCGAGCAGCAGGCCGCCGAGGCCGCCGAGACCGAGGTCGACGCCCTGCTCGACTACTTCCAGGCCCGCGCGATCTATCGGGCGGCGATGGCTCAGGATGACGACTACTGATTCTTGGCCTTGAGAAACTCAGAGCCCCACCTGCTAACGGATCACCAGCAGGTCCGGGTAGAACGGACGACTGTCGCGAGCGGATAATTCATGATGACGTGCTGAAGCATCTGGCCCCCCGGCTCGATACCTTCACCCGCACGCGGCCCGAGATCGAGATCCCGTTTCTGGCCGGGGCGACCTCGACGGAGCAGATGCAATCCGTGCTGCTGGCGCTGGAGTTTCGCGTCATCGAGACGGTCGAGAAGACTCGCCAAGCTGCACATTTCCTGTGGGAGGGCCAACCCGTCGAGGTCACCCTCGACGAGGCCCGCTCACTGGGAACCTTTCTCGAAATCGAGGTGCTGGCCACCGAAGACCAATGGCAACTGGCCGGCGATCAGATTGTGCGATTGGCTGAGCATTGGCAGATTCTCGACCTGCGAGAGCTGCGTTCTTATTTGCGGATGCTGCTCAAGCAGCAGGGGGTGCTGTAGGCACTCAATTCACTCTAAAAATCGCAGGCCTGCGGAAGATGTCCCGTCAGACTGCGGAAGTCTTTATGTACGCCACAACCACATTCCGTCATCTCGCCTCGCAGAGGCCGTGACAAACCAGTCCCAGAGCAGGTCGGTACTCAGGTGAAACCGCGCTGGGAGTGGGATGAGGCCGATGCTCACGATGTGGAGGCCAGTGCTACGGCAGGTTGTTCGGAGACTCAGTGGTGGCGGTTCATAATCAGATCGTGGGTCTGCGGGACGATTTTTTTCGCTTGTGCAACTGAAAGACATCGAAGTAATCCAGGCACTTGATCCCCGCGAGTAGAACTCCCACGATCCCCATGATCCAGGCGGCAATCTTCAGCCACGTCTTGTAGGTTTCTGTACTCAGACGCACCCACCCCAAATGCCCGGGGAGATACTCCACAGTCACTGGACTTCCCCGTTGAATGTCGGGGACCAGAATGCCGATTTTCATTCGGCTGGAACCCTGCCGGGCAGTCCCATCAGGCTCCGTGAAGGCATATCGCACGTCGAGATAGCGTTTCGTCGACCTCGCTCCGCCACGCCGTCTCTCGATGTGCTTTTCAGTCACCTGCGTCACGGTCCCCGGGGATGTCTCCCCCCACAGCGAATAGATCGATTCAATCCCAGCTGCCCACCCACCGATGAGCAGCAAGACTGGGGCGATTCGATACGCGATCAGCTCGACATCCATGCCTCCCCCGTAAAAACCGGAGGAGTCATTGATGTCGTCTCCCCAAGCCGACCCTCCCCAGAGACTCATCGCACACAAATCGGAATGGGCTTGCCCCCCCCTATCCGTGTATTTGACTGTGTAGTAGCGGGAACTCTTGGAGCGGTGCCAGCCGCGAGTGGAGAATGCTCCCTGGAAGGGTCGCCAAGAGATGGACTCGATCTTCCCTCCGTAGCTCTCGATCTCCTCTCGAATGCGGCGACGAAAGTAATAGTCTTTCGCAAACGGGAATCCGATGGTCAACAGAAACGCCAACGCGGACAGGATCGGAAGGAGTAACCCCTGCGCCAGGGCAAACCACACCAATAACGCGATCCCGATCCCCAGTCCCACGCAGAGTCCAATCATGGTCCGCCGAGAACTGAAGCCAGCATTCTGAACGGTTTTCTTCTGAGTCCGTGTCTTGGTCGTTTCGCTCTTGGATTTCGAGCGTCGAGGCTCTGCGAACTCCTCCACGTCCGGGTCGCTCTCTATGTCATGCGAATCGAAAGTCGCATCGTCGAGTCGACCCGCCTTCGGCACCCGGAGGCGGGTCTCGCACACGCGGCAATTGAAAGACTTGCCCGACTTGTCGTCGCTCAACTGGTACTCTTCCCCACACTCGCAGGTGACGGAAATCGTCATGGCAAGACATCCTCTTGGAGCGAAAGAGATCGACATGTGGCTACGTGTGTGCATCAGAAATGTAGGCAGTGATGCGTTTCTGCTCCCTCTCCCCACTGGCGGCGCGATTTTCAGAGAGGACATGACTGTGGGGAGACGGCCGGGGTGAGGGGCTCAGAACGAGCGGCGTGGTCCCCTCACCCCAACCCTCTCCCCCACGGTGGAGTCCACACCGAAAGCATGACCGATTGTGGGGGAGAGGGGGCAGAATTTCACGGCTGCCGACTTTTCCGATGCGCACACTGTGGCTACTTGCCATTCGCAAAGCAGTAGAGCCACTCCCGCCGCCCGGCCCCGTCCCCTTCGCCGACGCGGAGGAAAATCTGGCCGCCGCAGATGGCCGGGCTAGGGAACGCGGAGTCACCGAGGGTGTTGGTAGCGACCAGGTCGAACTTCTCGGGAGTCGGTTTGAAGACATAGATCGTCCCGGCTTCGTTGGCCCAGTAGATGTGTCCGCCCGCCAGGACCGGGGAGGCACTGACCGGACCGGAGAGGCGTTCTTTCCACATCTCTTTCCCGGTCTCGCCATGCCAGCAGAACATGATGCCATTGTCGGTCAGCGCGTAGAGATGACCCTCGTGGACAATCATCGACTGCTCGTAGCATTTCTGGTTGTTGGTCCACAGCACCTTCTTCGTGCCGTCAGCTCGTACGGCGATGGTCTCCGCCTTGGGGTATCCGCCGCTGGCAAAGGCGATATCGCCGTCCCAGACCATTGTGCCGCAGGTCGCGTGCGTCGTGCCCTTGACCACCCAGCTTGGCTTGCCGGTCTGCGGGTTGTATGAAGTCACGAACTGCTGCCCGCTGATCAGCATCTGGTCTTTTCCCGCGACCTTTCCGATCACGGGTGTCGAGAAGGAAATCGATGCCAGGCGTTTCGTCTGCCAGACCGGCTTCCCGGTCACGCGGTCGAGAGCGGTGATGTAGCTGTCGCCGTCGTACTCGGAGGAGAAGATGACGGTGCCCTGGTAAATAAGCGGCGAGGGGGCGTAGCCGTATTCGAACTGTTTCGGTCGGAAGGCTGCGACCTTCTGCCGCCAGACGACTTTCCCGTTCAAGTCGAGAGTGATCGCCTCGACCATGTCGTGATGGTAGAACGCGGTGAAGAGTCGCTCCCCGTCGCAGGCGATGGTCGGAGTGGCTTCGGTGTTCTTGTTGTGGTTCTTGGCGGGGAAGGCTCCCTGGCTGACCTCGACCTGCCAGACCTCTTTTCCGGTCGCGCGATCGAAGGCGATGACCGCGTGCCGCTGCTCCTGCTCAAAGGCGGTCGTCAGGTAGATTCGGTTCCCGACGACAATCGGTGACGAGTGACCGCGTCCGGGCACCGGGGCCTTCCACAGCATGTTCTCCCCATCACCAAACTTCGTCGGCACCGCAGCTTCCGTAGCGACCCCGTTCCGAGACGGACCACGCCACCACGGCCAGTCGGTCTGGGCGCTGAGCTTCGGGAAATCGCCGATCCCTTTCTCCTGGGCGATGACGGGAGTCGGTCCCCCATTGAGACTCAAAAGTAACGCAATCACCAACAAGCAGCTCAACCGGATCATGGGAATTCTTTCGAGGGAGGAGGAATCACAGCTCATTTCGGACGGCCTTCGCGGCCAAACGAAGCACTAATCGGGGACCGTCACGAACAGGTCATCCCCCTGTTCCTCGACGACAAAGCACGACTGCTGAATGCGACTGTTGAGGCAATGGTGGCCGGTCGCCAGATCGTACTGCCACCCATGCCACGGGCAAGTGACGACATTACCCGCGACCTTCCCCTGCGCAAGCGGTCCGCCCGCATGGCTGCAAATCCCGTCGATGGCCGACCAGCCGTCCGAGGTGCGAAACACCGCCACGATGCGGGTGCCGACAACGAACTCGCGCCCCTCTCCGAGTGGGATGTCAGTGGGAGCGGCAATGCGAGTACGGATCGGCATGGGGAGAATTGCCACGTCTGGGGGCGGGATGGTTCCCAGCATCGTACGCGGGGCGAGGATTTTCTCAACCGGGAACCCCCTGCAACTCGCAATCCCACCTGAGAGCGGCACGGCGTCAGCCTGCCGAGTCGCCCGCCCGTGAACCGACGCCTCTGCTTACGCTACGCCTCGGCAGGCTGACGCCGTGCCGCTCTCGAATCCACCTCGACAATGGACATTCACCGCTCCCATAATCATGTGTCAGGACGATCAAGGGATTGAAATCCGGGGTAACGCATTGTGGAAGGCGGGGCGTGATGGGAATTCGGGATCGTTGTTTGCATCTGTGTCTGGCGAGTGTACTGCTGGGCAGTCTCGTCGCGAGTCTCTCCGCTGAAAAGTCGCCGAGCCAGCCCGTGATCGGCCTCTATGACGGAGCGGTCGCTGTCGATCCCGATCAAGACGCGGGCGGTCCGCTGTTGCTGACCAATCCACAGGCGATGACAGATGCCTCGCTCAAGGATGTCCTGGCGAGGGTCGAGGAGCTGACCCAGCTACAAGTTCATTTTGACGAGCAATACAGCACCGATGTCGGAGTGGACATCAATCTCGAAATGAAGATTCCCGAGTGGCCAGTTGGGGAATCGATTCGTCAGTTGCTCGATCGAATCCCGGGACACGAGAGAGTTAGACTGACTTGGGTCGTAGAGGACAAGCTAATCTCGCTGATGACGGCGGAACGGGCGGGTGAGAAGTACACGACCACTCGGTACTATGTCGGCGACCTGCTCTCGAAGGACTTCTCTGAAGACGAGCTGATCGGCATTCTTCAAGACCAAACAATGGGCCCTTGGAGCGAAGATGAACCCGGTACTGGAACGATCACCCCGTTCGGCAATCATCTGTTCGTTCGCCAGACCTTTCGGAATCAACAGGAGGTCCAAGGCCTGCTGGAGGCACTTCGCCGCTCGGAACCGATCGTGTTGATTGGTCGGTCTCCAGAGGACCTGCGACTGTTGCGTCTCTACGAGGACAAGCTAGTCAGCTTCGATTGGCCGCAGATTACCCTCGCCGAGTTTGCCAAGCGTCTCACGGAAATGACCGGAGCGAATTTCAGGCTTGATGAACAGACACTGACAGACGTGGGGCTTGATACGGACAATCTGATTGATGCGAAAGCCAAGAACCTGCCGTTGTCGAGGGCTTTGGAACTGGCCCTCTCAAACGTCAATGGATCGGAGTTGATGGTGGTCATCGAAGACGGGGTGTTCAAGATCACGAGCGGCGAGAAAGCCTGTGAGAGGTACGAGACGATCCTCTACAACCTCGGCTCGCTGGGAATCACCGGCGAGCGGCTGGAGGAGTTTGTCACCCTACTGGAAGCAGAAACATCCGGTCCGTGGGAGGTCGATGAACCGGGCACGGGATCGATCAGCGTTTACCCCAATCGCAGTTCGCTCCTCGTGCGGCAAACACCGAATGTGCAGCGAGAGATTCTGGCTCTGCTGCGGGATCTGCGGACGCTGCCGAAGGACGAGCCGTTGTTTCCATCAACGAAAGACGGCGACAAACAAGTGCGAACCAAGTATTACAGCATGGCTCCGGAAACAGCTGAGGCGCTGGCAAAACTAATTCCGGAATCGATTGCCATCGGCACTTGGGAGCAAGGCGACCCGCAGGCAGTTCCAGCACCTCACAACAACCCTGGCAGCCCAATACCCGTTGAGCCAAAGCCAGAACCGCTTCCCGGGCGGATCGAGGTGGTGAAGATTCCGGAACGAATAACGGAAATCTACGCAGTCGACATGGGGCTGGGGAAAGACCCGGTCATCCAGCTGAAAATTCATCCGTTCGATGGATCGAAGCGAGTCGACAAGGTTATGCCTGCGGAATGCTACCTCGCCATCACTCACACGCCAGAAGTGCATGCCGCGATCGTGAAGCTGTTGAAAGCACTATTCCAGATCCCGCCCCGGCCAGTTGGGGGCCAGCATGTTGGCGGCGGTGGCTTTTTCTTTGCTCCGCAGTGAGTCACGTCGACGAGAAATGCCTGATCAGGCCGCCCCGACCAGCGCAGCCAACTGATCGCGGGTGACGGTGACGGTGAACTCGCCGGAGACGGGGGATGGGGTGCCTTCAGTCTCGAGTTCGCCGCGGAGGATGCGGGTGGAGCGGGGGGCTTCGATGCCGATTTTCACGCTGGAGGCTCCGGCGTGGACGATACGGATCACGATGTCGTCGCCAATCAGGATGGTCTGGGTCTCTTTGCGGGTCAGGACGAGCATGATCGAAGTCTTTTCGTTCAGAGTGAGTGCGGCGAGTGTCTCGCCGGAGGGGTTTCGTGTGTCAGCTGGCCGCTGGGCCATGAGATTAGAGGGATGCACGAGTCGTGCCGAACCGCAAGGAATCGTTCGTGGGAATTGAGGTGACGCACTCCGATCGCTCTTACTGGTCGTGAGTTATGGCGATATGTCAGATCGGGTTCGCCTCTGCGACTTCAAGCACTCCGGCAATATTGGCTTGGCGTTCCTACCGAATTCAGGGAGAGAATTTGGAATTCCTGACACGAGGGGTACGGAGTTGTCTGAGGATTCGTGTCATCTGAGAAAGGCTGGCCCAGCGGAAAATCTCGATTCAGCCCGAATTGCAAGGTTGCCTGTTGCTGATTACACTGCGGGACTTCCCTGAGCACCCTCCGCGAGGAGGCGACGGGCCGTGTGTCCAGTGCCAGTCGCAACTCTCTTCCGGCCAACAGGTTCCAGTCATGAGCACTCTCAAGAAGAACAAGCGGATCAAGCGTGCCAAGCAGGTCGCCCTCTACGGTGACAACACGCCCGCCTTCGGTCGCAGCCTGTGCCAGCGTGGTAAGGCCAAGTATCTGGGCGGTAACGGTCGCAAGACCACCGGCATCACGAACCGCAAGTTCAAGCTGAACCTGCAGTCGATCAAGGTGATGGAAGACGGCAAGATCGTCCGCCGGAATGTCTCCGTGAAGGTGATCCGCAGCGGCCTGATTACCAAGCCAGTCGTGCGGGCTCCGTTCACGATCGACAAGAACGCCTAACAGTGTCGTAGAACGGAATTGATTCCGTTCTAGCGGTCAGTGCGCAGAGAAGTCGCGTTCGACAAGACGCAGTCCCGCAGGCGGCTCGAACATCGACTTCACCTCGCGGTCGGCATGCTTCTCCAACGCGCTTTCCAGGAACTCAGTCTCTCTCTTCCAGTCGACTCCGAAGATCACCTCGTAGTCGACCGGGTATTCATCGCTGCTACCGGAAACCGTTTCGACTCCATGAGGCCGGGACGCAGCGGGTTTGGTCTTAGGTCGCTGGTGGAAGATAATCTTCCGTAGCTGCCCCTCGCCAGAGGGCGGGCACGCCAACCCATTCGCCCGCGTTCCGGCGAACGCAGCTACGAATACGTGTAAGCCATTTCCCACCTGTTGCCTTATTCGAAGCCGTGGGACGTGGCACGCCGAATCCTTCGTGTGGGGGAGACGATCAAAGTCGATAGATTCTAGTGGCCCGTCAAGACTTAATTATGGGGTTCGCCTCCCTCGGGAGGGCGAGGCTCCTGCCGAGCCGCGACGGAGAGTTGACGGGGCAGCTGGCTCGCGGCTCAGCAAGAGCTTCTCCCTCCCGGGCGAGACTGCCTCAACCCCAAAATTAAACGTTGACGGGGCACTAGACTGCCAACTCATCGACAGGCCATTCATCGAGTTGATTCAAATTCCCGTGATCCGAGATGCCTCGCCATTCGTTCTGCCTCTGGAGATGCAGAAATGGACTGCTACGATGCCACCATCGGATTCGCGGATGCCTCTCAGGGGCAAGCTTGGACAAAAACCAAGCTCATCGCTTGGTTCGTGATCTTTGATGTGCTTCTTAGCTGGTGCTGTTGGACTGAACTGAAGTATCGAGGAGCCATGGAGCTGCCAGCCATATTCAAAGTGGTCGGAAGTGTGACTCATGGCGACCGGCATGGAAGCCGCAAACTGCACTGTCTGCGATACACATTTCGCGATCCGCGAACAGGACAGCCGCGACAAAACACTGTTCACATTCCCCCCTCTCAGGTTCCTCTGGGGCAAGAGGTGATGATCCAATTTCTCCCCGGTGAGTACCCACGATCTCGACTGGCCATCCAGGCGAAGCCAGCTGTGGTGACCATCTTCTTATCCATCAATGCCGTACTCGTTCTGGTCGGTGTCGGAGGTCTGGTCTGGCTGTCGCGAGAAGCTCAGGCCAAGCTGCCTCGCGGAGTCCGCTCATTAACACCGATACACCGCCGGATCGAGATCACATGATGCCAGTCGTCGCCCCGAGAAGTACGAATTGCCGTTCAGCAATTAGGACTTCTTATCGGTCGGCTTCACCGGCTTCGGGGCTTCACGCGGGGTGAGCATCGCATCGAGTGCAGTCTTCTCGATCTGGCACGGTGCCCCCGTGGTGGGGATCTCGCCCCCGGCCGACCACAGCACGCCGTTCACGATGAGCTGCCGCAAGCCAGGCAGCTCCCACGCCGAGTGTGCGTCCAGACCCGTGAACCCGAAGGACCGCCCTCCGCGCGGCCGCTCATAACCCCAGGCGACGATGTGCCCCTCGATCCCGGCGCGGCCTTCTTCGTACTCTTTGCTCGACCAGACCAGAGGCACGATCCCCTGCCCCGGCTTCACGAATTGGATCCCGTTCAGCCAGCCGTCCTTGATCTTCCACGGCGTGACCCCTTGCGCGATCGGGTGCTTCGGGAATTCGATATGGTGGCTGTCCCAATGACCCCGGCTCGACTTGTTCTTGAGATACACCCCACCCAGCCAGCTCTGCACCTGGACCGCATGCTCGTCCGGAACATCGACCGCCTGATGAATCAGCACCAGACCGACCTCCGCATCCATCAGCGATTGCAGCTTGGCGACTCGCTCAGGCGAACTTAGGAACGCCTGCTTACCGCCGCCATCGGTGTAGAAGACGACCGACTTGGCTCCATCGAACACGCTCTCGTCCTTCGGCCAGCCATCATTGACTCGCACCGTCTCCACCCCCGCCGACTGACGCAGCAGAACCTCCAAGCACTGACACCCCGCGAGGTAGTCATGATGCCCGAGAACATCCACCTTCGCCGTCTCCCCCGCGACCAAAATGATCTTACGTTGGACGGGAGCATCGGCGGCTTGAGTAGGTCGCGTCCAGACTCCGACCACGAGGAGAGCCAGTGTCAGGATAAACCGGAGTGGAGACATGCGTGACTTCTTGGAGTGGGGGAAGGGGTGAGCCATTCCGGCAGCCTTGTTGGAATCGGGAGGAAGTGAGTTCTGATCCGTATGATAGCGTTGTGGAGGACAAACGTGGCTTGAAAGTGCATCTAGGGTTTGTGGTGCGAAACCGGCGAACGACCACTCCACCACCGGCACAGCAGAGCTTGGAGGAGAAGCGCTGCCAACTTGGTGGTTGGGTAACAAGAACGCAACATAGGCATTCATACGGCTCTCACGACGAACATCCCTTCCCCTCACACTGACGAACGGCATATCATTCGGTCATGATCACCGCACTGAATCAGGAACTGATCACGGCATTGCATGCGGCTGGAGAAGGCGAGCTGGAGGTCGTCGATCCGGAAACGTTGCGTACGTATGTTCTCATCGATAGCGATACACATCACCGGGCCATGGATGCTCTGCGCCGTCAACAGGACCACGACGCCATCGCCGCAGGTCTGGTCCAGTTGAAAGCAGGCGAAGGCCAGTTGCTCGACGAGGCTTTTCAGAATATTCGCACTCGTCTGGGGCTGGCCCAGACGCCATGACTTTTCGAGTCATCATCCTGCCGAGAGCCGCCACGGACATCGAAGCCAACGCTCGCTGGTGGGCTGAACACCATGACGCAGAGCAGGCAGCCCGATGGTTTGAAGCGATCTACCAACAGATCAAAACACTCTCCGCGTCGCCCGACAGTCACTCGCTGTCGCCTGAAAACGGAGAGTTCCCTGAAGAACTCCACGACAAACGAATCGGGCTGGGCAGCCGCCCCAGCTATCGAGCGATCTTCACCATCAAGGGCGACGCGGTTTATGTCCTGGCCGTCCGGCGGGCGGCTCAGGATGCGTTTCGACCTGGTCCACCTGCTCCTCCCGGAGAGGTCTGAGTGAAACGCTGAAGCGATGGGCTATTGTCACGTCGTCCCTGCCGGGACGCAGAGGGATTCATCATCTTCCATACCGTTCATAAAACGCGTTGCTGAACAATTCATCCGAATCCCAATTCCGCTTCTGTTCAAAGAATGCCTCCGCTTGAGGGTAGGCAGCTCGGAACTGCGATCGCTCCGCATGCAGCCGGTAGGGCAAGTAGTAGCATCCACCCACATCAATCGCAGCTGACACCAATTCCCGAGTCATGGCAGCCATCCTCTGATCCCCGCCCGCGTCCAACGACTGATGAAACAGAAACACGAACGCGAAACGCTCATCGAGAGCGTATCGCAACACCGTGTCACGATCCTCTCGTACGTTACGAATTGTCACATTCAATAGCTCTCCAGAATGGCGAGGAATGATCTCGGTCCTGTGTTTCAGGCTGTAGTGGCCTCCTCAACAAGGGCGATCTCTTCGTCGGTCAGGCCGTACAATTGGTAAACAAGTTGATCGAGTTGCCGGTCCACGCTGACGATCTGCCGTTCGAGGACAGTCTTGTTCTGATCGGTCTGAGCCTGCGGCAACTGCTCGTGCAACGACAGCATCCGCTCCACCAGTTCCACGACCAGGTCGTGACGTGACTTGTCGGATTTGTTCGTGAAGTCGATCACGCGGATCGGAAGGTGTTCGATGTACTGACGGTTGAGTGCGAGGTATCCGCCACGAAATGGGGTGCTGGTCGCCTGGATCAGAGAATCCAACAAGCGAGAGTTGAGGAGTCCGAGCAAATAGTGAGGCGACTCCAATACGTCGTCGTTCAACACAATTCCGTAACCACCGCCACCGCCACCGCCGCTACCGACAAAGAAGTACATTCCCGCCAGATCCGCTGCAAAACAGCCTCCCGTGGCAATCGAAGGGACGAGCAACTTTGGCAACTCAAAAAGGGTGTGGTTCTTCTTATAGACGTATCCGTACCACTCTGTACGCACGAGACCCTGGTTGCGTTGCAATAGCCGCTCGCGGTTTGCTTCAAGGTAAGCCCAGGTCAGCGGGAATCGCCTCTCATAATCCTGTGAATCGATCAGCCGAGATTTGCCGTCTCGATGATCGTAGGGAAAGATCAACCGCTTGTTGACATCGGAGAGTTTATAGCGACGAATATTGACAGAGCCTTTTAGGAGCGGCTTCAGGTGCGAGTCTTCGAACCAATGTTCTTGCTCTGTCGCTTTGGATCGGCAGAGAACCCGATCTCCCTTTCGTTGAACCTCTTCGACGATGAACACGTCATCGGCATCTGTTTGCAAACCGACGAACAGATGACTCAGGGATTTCAACGTCGTGGGCATGCGGACGAGCTTAGCGACGAGCTTGGCATTTTTTCCAACCGCGAAGTTCCACGCTTGTCTTCCGATGTTCTTCGCCGTGATATTACCTTTAGTCGCCCGTCCCGTTTCGAGCCACTGTTTCAAATCCTCGACTCGAAGAATCTGCGCGTTCGCGTTCGGCGATTTCGTCAGTGACATGAGACACGTGTATGTCGTGGCATTCGAGAAAATCTGCTGGTCACCGAAATGAACCACATGGTTCAAGTGTTGTCCCTCGGCGATCAAGCTTCGGAGTGGCTCACCGTATTGGGCGTTGAAAAACTTGTGGGGCAATATGAAGCCGAGGCCACCCGTCGAGTTGAGCAGCGAGAGGCAACGCTCCACAAAGACGACGTAGATATCGTAGTTCCCTTTACTGGCGGCAATATACCGGCCCTTGTAGAACTCCACTTCGGCTGGTGCCCATTCCTTCATGGTCTGGATGCGAATGTACGGCGGATTCCCAATCACGGCGTCAAACCCGCCGGACTTCATGATTGGATGGAACTCTGCTTGCCAATCGAAGGCGTTGATGCGGAACTGTTCGTCGGCATCGAACAGGTCCAGTTGCCTCCCCTCGTAGAAGTCGGGACTGATCAGCGAGTTCCCGCACTTGATGTTGCGACCCAAGTCAGGCAACGCCCGCTCGTGGAACAACTTTCTCCGGCGGTCGAGCGTCTCTCGGTTTTCCCCTTCGAGAACCTTCAGCAGCAGTGACAACTTGGTCACTTCAACCGCCTGCGAGTCGATATCCACTCCGAAGATGTTGTTGAGCAGAACCTCTTTGCGTTTGGAAGTCGTCAACCGCCATCCATCTTTGGCAGCGTAAACGTCTTTCGGAAACTTCTCGGGGGCGTTTGCGGCGTACCAGTCGCGGTGCCAGTCCAGCACGAACTGGTACGCGCCGATCAAGAATGATCCGCTGCCGCAGGCGGGGTCGAGTATCTTGAGCTTTTCTGCCTGCTTCGGTGTCTTCCCTTGCAGAAGGCGGCCGACAGTCTGTTTGACGATGTACTCGACAATGAAAGTGGGGGTGTAGTAGACACCTCCCGCTTTCTTGACCTCGGGCTTCTCTTCGACCTTTGCCTGATGTCCACTCGTCAGTCGTATGACTTTACCGAGGAACTGCTCATAGACTTGACCCAGTATGTCAGCGGGAAGAACCGAGAATTCGTACGGGCTGTCAGGATAATAGAGATTAGTGACAATCCCTTTGAGAATGTCGTCGTCGATCTTGAGTGACAGCGTGAATTGATCGGGCGGTTCCTGCCGTCGCACTTCTGGTGTGAAGTGAAACAGACCCGAGTTGTAGCGAACATCCGCCGCATGAAACATCTCGGCCATCCGCGAGTAGACTTTTGTGCCAGTCAGCAGCTTTTGCAATTGGCCGTACTCTTCGATTCCCCGATCTTCCGCGATCCGCAGGAAGATGAGCCGGTCAATGATCCGCTGTACAGCAAAGTTCAGCCCGCGTTGGTCGAGATCGGGGTTGCGTAGCGCTAGGTTCCGTGCAAGATTCAGCCGCCACTCCTCGATCTCTTTCAGAAACTCGCTGTCGAATGTGGACGTACCGCGTTTCGACTTTGTCGAAGCCGCATAGCGGTCGAACGAGCCTTTCAGAATCTCATCGCGAGAAAAGATCGATGCAATCTCGTCCCAGCGGTCAAGATATTCCTCGAACCGTATGTACTTGACCCGAGCCTTGGAGGCTTTGTCGACTTTCTCCGGCCTGAAGCGGCAGTCGTAGACCGCGAACTCCGCGAAGTTGGTCAAGATCGACAGTGGATGCTTGGCCGACCAGCCGTAGCGTTTCAGTTGATAGGCGTGCTCGCGGTCGTCCTTGACGTTCTCGGCAGGCTTCTTAGCTTCGAGAAAAAACTTCCGCGTCCCGCCAATCCGAAAGCCATAGTCGGGAGCCTTCAGGGTTCCGGCAATTCTGACGGCGTCCTCGTGAACCACATCCTTGTATGCTTCCGCGTGCCCCCGCTCGTTGTCAATGTCCCAGCCAAGGGCCTTGAACATCGGATCAATGAACTCTCGCCGCAGTTGCGTCTCGTTGTAGTTGCCTCCCAGATACTCCTCACGGTGTAATATGAAGCGATCAACGAGCTTCTTGATTTCCTCGGGCGCGGGCACTGTAGCTGTCCTTTGCAGTAGAGCATCGCAATCACTCGACGCAACCGATTTGGAGGCGATGCGATTTCCAACTCTGATGGAGGTGTTTTACCGAGAACGGACTGCTGAGTCACGAGAGCAACTCAATCCCTCAACCGATACAACTGCTCCCCCGCTTTCCACACCAGCAGCACGCCCTCATCTTCTCTTCCGGCGTAGTCGTCGAGGTTGATGGTGGCGGGGTCGAGGTAGCCGAGGTTGATCGACTCGCAGACTTCTTTGGGGACCTTTGAGGCGAGGGTGACTTGCACGCGGCATTTCTCGATGCCGTTCTCGTACGTGCCGCTGCCGCGCACATGCGTGGAGTGTGCCAACACCCCCCACGGGTGATCTTTGAACTTGTCCCACTGCTTCACGAAGTAGTCCCGGCAGTGGTAGCCGACCTCCATGATGTGTTCGCCATGCGTGAGTGAAATCTCGTCGAGGTGCGGAGCATAGATAATCAGCTCCCCGCCATCGGCGACCACCGGCTCTAGTTTGTACATGCATTTGCCAGCGGTCCACAGTTCGTCGTACATCTTCGGGGCACACGACAGCACCGTCTTAAACGGCTTGTCCATTCGCTTAATATGTACTGTGCCGGACAGGTCAGCTGCGTCGCTCCAGGCTTGTTCGGGAGTGTTATAGAAGAGTCCGTGCAGCCGAGCGGTGCCGTCGCTGGTGACGACAAAGGTGAGGGCTCGCTTCTCGTGCTGGATCATCGCGGCGGCCATGTTGACCACATCGCGGACCGGCGTACTCTTGACCCCGATGATGCCGACATTAGTAATCAGTGCCCCGAGCCAGTGAAAGAAATTCAGCAGGTCCGGCCCCGAGATGCCCGGAAAGAAATACTTGTTCCCGCCCGAGAAGCCGACGACCTCATGCGGAAACACCGGCCCCAAAACCATCAGCTGGTCATAGTTCTCGATCAGCTTATTGATCTGCACTGGGACGACTTTGGAGAGCAGCCCGTTCGAGGCTTTCGCGGTGTCGGCCTCCGACAAAACCCCGAGCGTCATGAGGGCGTCGGGATTGTCCCACTCGTGATTGAAGAACTGCGTCTGAAAGAACAGCCGCTGCCGCTCGATATCCTTGATCCCCAGCAGCTGGCTGATCTGGACCTCGGACATCGGCTTGTGCGTTCCCAGAGCAATCAGGACATCAAGCACTACCACATGCGGTTTCAGATGCTGAAACAAGGCATCCCACAACAAAGGCAACGGAGCTGTACGCGTCGCATCCGGAACGATGAGCAGGATCCGCTTGCCCGCCACATCGGCGATCGGAACGTGCTTGGTAATCCACTGGCGGACTTCATCGTCGGTCAGGATGGGAGCAGTCATGAGGGGCAATGTTTCTGTGAGGAGTGGAGGACCATCGTCGCCGGACTCTCCGAGTCTGGTGATTTTCGGCGTCCGGTACAGCCTGATACCACATCAACTCTAGGTATTGGAGTTGCGGCCTGCCAGTTCGGAAGGGCGAAGCTCCGGCCGAGCCGCAGCTACCAGACAGCGGGTCCCCTGGCTTGCGGCTCAGCAGGAGCTTCGCCCTCCCGGCTCGGCCTGGCTCAACCCCAATTCTTAGCGTGGACGAGGCACTACCCGCCAGCTTCCCTCACCGCTGTTCCACCAGAGTGTGGTTCCCGAACGCACCTAGGTTCGGGGAACCAGCGACTGCGCCGTGCCACTCACGGGGTGAGTTCCCGCACGTAGATGTTCGCGAAATCGGCGGGGCCGACGGGAGCGAGTTGGAACGTCGGCACATGGTCCAGAGGATGATCTTTGGCGATCGGTAAACCATCGATGGTCAGGTTGAGTTTTTGCCCGATCACGGTCCCTTCAATGCGATGCCACTGACCGATGGGCAAGTGTTCCTCTGTCCACACGGATATCACGGTATCGCACACGCGCAGATTGCTGAACTCCTTGCCGGGGCGGATATCGAACAGGAACCCGTGGTTGCTGAGTTTCTCCGGGCTGGTCAAGACGGCATCGACCGGTGTCGCAGCCTTCCCGTCGTAGCTCAGCACCCAGTCGTTGGCCTTCCAGTGCGGCTTCCCCGCCTCGGTGGCCTCCCACCCCGACAAGTCGAGTCCGGTGTAGAGGCTGCGGTAGCCGCGATTCGCGATGGCGATGTGTTGCTCGTCGACCAGCGAATCGGGCAGTTCGCGGATCTTCAGGTTACGGTAATGCACGACGCCGCCCTCCGATTCGAGGCAGATGTACCCTTTGCGCGGGCTGGCGTCGGAGCCTTGCGTGACGATCTTGCCGTTGACTGCCAGGCTGATGGCTCCATCGCGGCACTCGATGCGGTAGTGATTCCATTCCGGCGAGGGCTTGGAGCGCTCCTCGGTCGGAAAGGCCCGCCCGCCGCCCCCGCGACCGTTGAGGGGCTTCAGCGTGGCTCCATGAATCGGGAAGATGTCGCCGTGCGTGGTGTGCCCCTGGCTCTGGCCATAGGCATTTTCCAAAACCTGCACCTCAATGCTGCGGTGAAACGGCACGCCCTTCGAGGTGATGTCATCCGCCCAGATAAAGATCCCCGCATTCCCGCCGGGCACCATGTGCTGCCACTCCACTTCCATGATGAAATTCTGGTACATGCGATCAGTGCGAATCTCCCCGATCGGCTTCCCGGTGCAGACCAACATCTCGTCCTGCACGCTCCACGTCTGCGGCGGCGTGTTGACCAACACCCAACCGCTGAGATCCTTGCCGTTGAAGAGCGGACGGTACATCTCCTTGTCTTCCCCGATGCACACGCAGTTCACACACAGGTAGACCAGCACCAACCACGCAGTTCGAAACATCTTGAGGCTCCATCAAGCGGGAGAACGGACTGATCACCGATCAGCAAAGGCTGCGTGCAGGTTATCTCACGAACCTGAAGAGAGCAAAACCGAGAAGCCCGGAAATTTGCAGAGCGATATCGCCGATGGTCACTCGCTCAGCGGGGGCAGACTACGACGAACGTCCTCCAGTCTCGCCTGCGAACCGTGCTGTGCAGCCCATTGGTGGATGTAATCCCAATTCAACACATGGGACTGCACGGCAATCACGCCTCGGACATCGTCCAGGTCTTTGCCGCGCCCCCATTGCAGCTTCATCAGGATGACATCCTCTGCCGTCGGAACGAACACTTCGCGGTCCATCATCGGAAGCAACATCCGCACCTTTCGTTGAAACCGCTCAACGTCAAAGGGGTCTTGGCTCAACTGAAACAGTTCGATGACGAAAGCACTGTCGCGAAGCTGGATGACTCGCCGAGTGGTCCCCGTCAACATCTCAAATGAGAGTTGCGACACCAATTGAAATTCATCGCCCAACCCTGTGATGACTCGCTGCAGTTCCAGAGCGGGTGCTGCCACGACGAAATCGGCATCGTACGTCGATCGGGCAATGCCATAGAAACTACTCGACAACGACCCCACGATCATATACGGGATGTTCGCCGCCTCGAAAGCGTCGACCAAACGAGCTGCAGCTTGCATTCCGTTCATGGGGTGGGGGCCGTCTCATCGGGTATCGGAACGTAAATGCCATGCTCTTCGAGCTGTCGACGGATGCGAAGTCGGCGGTTGAGTTCGGCGGCGATCCCCGCTTCGTCCAGTTCCGGATGCTGGGCCGCAATTCCATTCCGCATGGTGGCGATGGCCAATTCATGCAGCTCAAAGCAGATAGCCCATTTTTCGCCCGGACTCTGCTGTCGCGCTCGCAGCACCTTCTCACGAAAGATCGTCTCCGCCAAGTCTGCCGAGGCGAGGTCCATGAATCGCACTCCTGAGTGAAAGGTTCCGTGGGGTCAAGTGTAACAATTCCGAGGCCAGCGTTCATGCTTTCCCGCCAGTCGTCGAGCGAGTGTGTACCTCCGAAACGTCGGAGCCTCGACCCCGAAGGAGTCACGCCCCATAGCCTAGGGTTGCCCGCGCCGCGGGACACCCTGGGTTTGCGATCAACGACGTGAATTCCAACCCCAACGGGGTTGCGTCTGGCGTGGGACGCAACCCCGCTGGGGTTGATTTCCTGGCGAATTCTCAATCCACTGACGTTTGAAGTGCATACACGTCGAGCGAAGCTTCCCCTTGTCCGAACTTTCTGGCCCCTGTCGAATGGTGCTAAACTGCCGTGCGATTCGATTCGTGAGATCCCTTTCCTGCAACACCCCATGACCCCTTCAGTCCTCGTCACCGGCGGTAGCGGCTTCATCGGCACTTGGGTGCTGCGCGATTTACTGCAACACGGGGCCCGCCCGGTGGTCGTCGACCCCTGCCCCGCCCTGCCCCGCTGGGAGCGTGTTCTCGGCAGCCGGGCCAGTGAGATCATCACCGCTGAGGCGTCGCTGCATGACCCGGCGAGTCTGCTCCGCGCGATCGAGAAGTATGAGGTCACTCACCTCATCCACCTCGCCGCCTTGCTCACTCCAGCGTGTCAGAGCGACCCGTTTCTCGGGTGCCAAGTGAACGTCCTCGGCGGGACCAGCGTGTGGGAGGCAGCCCGGCGGTCGGAGCGCGTGCGGTCGATCTCCTATGCGAGTTCCTATGCCGTATACGGTCCGGAGACCGGGGACACCGAGGCCGCACCCAATCGTCCGCCGACATTCTACGGGGCCTTCAAGCAGGCGATGGACCTCATCGCCGAACAATACTGGCGGCACTGCGGCATCGCCTCGGTGGCGGTGCGACCGCATGTGGTCTACGGCCCCGAGCGGGAGGTGGGACTGACAGCGGGGCCGTCCCTGGCTGCCAAAGCCGCAGCGCTGGGGGAGAGTTACACGATCGGATACACAGGCCAAGTCGGGTACGACTACGTGGAGGACGTCGCCCGCGCCTTCGTGCGAGCGGCCTTTGAATGTCCGTCCGGTGCGACCGTCGTCGACCTCCCCGGTGAGCAAGCCACCACCGAACAATTCGCCCGCGCCATCGAGACTGTCGTTCCCTCCGCCCAAGGCCGCATCCACGTGAGCGGCCCCGCGATCCCGACCAACATCCCCCCGCATCCCCGGTACATCAACGAACTGTTCCCGGATTGGCGGGCCACCTCACTGGGGGAAGGGATTCGGAAGACGGTGGAGTTTTACCGCTAAGGATCGTTCGACAATTCACCGTCACATCGTCGCCTTTCGCTCCGCGAAAGAGCGATCTTTCGCGGAGCGAAAGGCGACGTTGATTTGTCAAACCGTTCCTACGAAGTCAGTAGCCGTCGCCCGGCGGGACGCAGTCGATTCTTCAATTCCGGCATCAGCCCATACGCCAGAGCCAGTAGCTTGAGCGGGTGCAGCGTCGCGCGTGGGTTCCCTTGCTCCATCTGCATTTTGCAGCTGCCGCATTCGGTGGAGCCGACCTGGATCGTCGGGGACTGCATCGCGTCGAAGAGCGACTGGCCGAGTTTCAGTGAGGTCGCAAAGTTCTCAACTGTGAGCCCGTACGCCCCGGCCATCCCGGAGCAGCCGCCGTTCAGGTGTTCGACCTTGACCCCCGGAATCAAAGCCAGCAGATCGGCCAGCGGGGTGCCTTGTTGGAGCGCTTTCAGATGGCACGGCGTGTGGTAGCCGACCGTCAAATCCATCGGTGTGAAGTCGGTCTTCAGACGCCCCTCGGCGTGTAGCTGTTGCAGGAAGGCCCCGATCTCGACCACTTGATTGGCGACCACTTGCACATCCGGATGACTGACCAGCAGCGGGTATTCCTGCTTCAAGCAGACAGCTGCGGTGGGCTCGGAGCAGAGGATCGTGAGCCCCTCGCGGGCGAGTTCGGCCAGCTCGCGGAGGTTCTGTTCGGCCAGTTCGCGAGCACCCTCCAGATCGCCCGCAGAGATCATCGCCATCCCCGAGGCCGTTTGTCCGCCGGGGACGTAGACCGGGATCCCGTGATGTCGCAGGATGGAGACCATTGCCCAGCCGAGTTCCGGGTCATGGAAGTTCGCGAAGTGGTCGACAAAGTAGACCACCGGGCGCGGGTCACTGGTCAGGATCTCTCGTCGGGAGAGGTCTAGCTTCACTTGCCGCAGGAAGGTGCGTCTCGCAAACGGCGGTAGGCGGCGACGGCGGGCGACGTGCAGAATCTTCTCCATCAGCCAGCGTCCGGTACGGCTGCCGAGGACCCAGTTGGCCAGCGGGGCCACTGAGCAGCCGAGCGCCCCAAAGGAGTGCGCCCGAGCCAGAATCCAGTCAGCGCGATTGAGCCCGTTCTCGGCGACATACGCTGCGCGGGCTTCGATCATCAAGTGCGGGATATCGACATTCGCGGGGCACTCCAACTCGCACTGCTTGCAGTTGAAGCAGAGCTTCGTGAGCCGTTTCATGCCGTCGGACGACATGTCACGCGCGGAGAGTTCGCCCGTCGTCACGTTGCGGATGACGTTGGCTTTGGAACGCGGGCTCGCTTCCTCGATCGGGTCGAGGCGGAAGAACGGGCACATGCGCAGGTCGGCGTCCTGCGTCCGGCAATTGCCACAGCCGTTGCAGCGCGAGGCGGCCTCGACCAGTTCCGACTGCGACCAGTTCAGCTGGAGTTTGACCGTCTCGGAACTACTCAACGCGGTCGGTTCGGCGAGAGGCATGACTTCGGCCACGGGGCGGAAGTTGCGGATGGTCAGCCGGGGATCGTCGCAGATGATCTTGCCGGGGTTCATCAGTTGACGCGGGTCGAAGATCCCCTTCACGTCTTGAAAGACGCGGTACAGCGGACCGTACTGACTGCGAAGGAATGCCGTGCGCGACAGCCCATCGCCATGCTCGCCGCTGATTGTTCCGCCGAACGAGAAGACGACCTCATACAACTCGCGAGCCAGAGCCTCCAGCTGATGCCCATCCTTCTGTGTCGGGAACGGGACGATGGGCCGCAAGTGAATCTGCCCCGAGGCCGCATGGGCGTAGAGCGAGGCGGTGACCTCATGCTTCTGCAAAACCTTCTGCGCCTTGAGCAGGAAGTCGCGCAGCGTCTGCGGAGGGATGGCGATTCCCTCAATGATCGGGAGCGGACGCGATTGCCCCTTGAGCCGGATCAGCAACGGCACCACGCGGTACGGCAATGACCAGAGGAACTCGACTCCGGACTCGTCAAACGATTGCTGCGCCACCAGCAATGACGAGTCGACCGAACGAGCCGTATCCACGATCATCCGCAGGCGGTCCTTCACTTGCCGTTCGGTAAACCCGGTTTGCTCGACCAGCAGCGCCGCTTCGGCCGTCTTCGGGATCAACTTCTCGAAGCGGGAGTCATTCTCGCGGGCCAGCGACAGGAGCCGTCGATCCAGCAGGTCGCACGCGCTGGGTTGCTGATCCGCGATCCCGTGGACGACCCGGATGGCCGCTTCCATCTGCCCGAACAGCAGCAGGGCCACGCCGCGATGTGCTGGCAGCGGCGAGGTGTGCAGCGTCGCTTCGGTAAAGATGCCGAGTGTACCCTCGCTCCCCACCAGCAGTCGCGGCAGATTGAGATCATCCCGCGACAGGACGCTCCGCAGCGAATACCCCGCGCAATTGCGAATCAGCGGAGGCTGCCGCTCGCGAATGAGAGCCTCATTGTCACGCAGTAAGCGGGTCAGCCGGGAGAGGATACTCCGCTTCGCCTCGACCGATTCGCCGGGCTGCATCAGGGCGGGGTCGAGATCCGGGAACAGCTGGGACAGTGGTTCGCGCTTGGCCTCGAACCACTCGCCACCCGCGAGGACGACCTCGATGCTGCGGACATAATCCCGCATCGAGCCGACCCGCACCGCGTGTGCCCCCGCCGCGTCGACTCCCAGCATCCCACCGATCGTAGTGACAGCTGTGGTGGAAGGGTCGGGGGGGAGGTAGCGACCGACCTCGCGGAGCTTTTTGTTGAGCGTATCGCGGACGACTCCGGCTTGGACCCGGACGGAGTTGTCGGTGATCTCCTCAATGGCAGTAAAGTGCCGCGAGAGGTCCACAATGATCCCCTCACCCAAGGCTCCCCCGGTGATATTGGTACCTGCTCCCCGCGCGATCAGCGGGATGGCATGCTCCGCACAATACTTGCTGAGAGCGACCACATCATCGCGATGCCTGGGGTAAGCCACCCCGAGCGGGGACACTTCATAGAGGCTGGCATCGCTGGCGTACATCGCGCGGGTCAATGGGTCAAACCGCAGGTCTCCGGCGAAGGAGCCTTTGAGGTCTTCAATGATGCGAAGCGGGTCGGGCAAGGTGAGAGACGAGAGACGAGAGGTAAGAGATGAGAGCCAGAATGGACTTGACTGAGAACTGAAAACTGACGACTTCTCATTCCTTCGACTTCGCCTGCATCCGGATCTCTTCTTGGCGATAGCGCTCGCCCAACTCATGATCGTATGCGACCCGCCCCGTCAGGTCGACCTTGCCGTGACGGGCCTGGCACCGATAACAGACCAACACATCGCTCATCACCTGATACAGCACCATATCCAGCAGAGCCAGCGCCATCAGAATTCCGAGTGCCCACAGCGGATGGTAGTAATACACGGCGATGCTGCTGGTAATCGCTCCCAGCGCCACAAACAGCAGCCCCAAGCTGGGCGGGAAGTCCTTCTGCCGCCAGAGATCAAGCGTTCCGCAGACGAGACAGTGGTTCGGAGCCTCGCCAGTGACATCGTGAGCGGCAATCGGCTTCGACCAGCCACACCCGCACTGCACCGATCCCCCGGCCTGGCAGCCATGAGAGCGTTGCGACTGGTCGCAGTTCGGGCATCGAAAGGTGACGTGCATGGCGTTGAATCTGTGTGTCTCTGAGACGAACTGTCGGTCGAGGGCCTTGTCAGCACTTGATGCCGGATCTCCGCCTTCGGGAGGGCGAGGCTCCTGTCGAGCCGCTTGCGCGAGTCAACGCATCCCCTGGCTCGCGGCTCAGCAGGAGCTTCGCCCTCCCAGCGGACATGTCACAACCCCTATCGGAGCGTTGACGAGGCACTAGCCCGACGTACACTTGGCAACTCCCTCCGGAACTCCGATCCTATCAGAACGGACAGTGCAAATCGCGAGAGAGCAGTGCCGCTGTCGCCTCACCGAGAAAAATGAGAATATCGATGGCATACAGCACCCCAGTCGCCGACTGAGTGTTCCGATACTTGAGAATCCGAAACACCATCAGCACCAGAATCAGCGGCCCGATCAACCCGGCCCACCGCAGAGCCAGCCAGACCCACTGCGTCGTCGCTTCCACGGACGGTGCCCAATAAAACACCGCCCCCGCCAGCACCGTCCGTAGCAACACCGAAGCGAGGAGCAACGCATTCAGCTGTTGCAGCGGCTCCAGCTTCATCCCGGTGGCTGTCAGATACCAGTGCCCCAGCAGCATCGTCGAGATCGCCCCGCCGATGATCCACCCCCCGGACAGTTCCGACAGCAGATCAAACCAGACCGGAACACCCGACTCGCGGCCCCACATCGCAAAGACGAGCGCCACAGCTGACATCACCAGCACGCTCAGGGCATACCGGCCCCCCGCTGAACGCCGCTCCAGCGTCCACATCACCGATCCCAGAAACGACGCGAGCGCGACGCCAATGGTCAGCGCATAAAGCCCTGGGGTTGCCACCCCTGGGCTTTCCAGTTGCGACAAAGTCAGCGTGGCCAGCACGCCCAGTCCGAGCGTGACCAGCATCTGAATCCGAAAGAATCCCGACGTGACCTCCCGCTGAGGCATCACGCACCAGGTCAGGCTCATCCCGAAGATCAGTCGCAGGGCAAATTGGGGAATCATGCGGTGGATGATAGGCACCAAAAGCCCAGAACGCAGCTAAGCCTCTCGCGAATGCAGAGCGGCAGGCTGGCCTTGCCATGTCGCGATTGAAGGTCCGCGAACTCCAGGGCGTGCCCGCCGCCTGGCAAGGGGCAGCTGCGGTCGCTTGGAACTCACCTCAGAGCGACAGTGTCGCTTGTAAGTTGCGAGTGTCGCATTCGGGGATTGTATTTTGAGCAGCACACACACCCGCCGGTTTCCCAAGCAGGAGTGTTGCTTGAATGGCGGTCGCGGAATAAAGTCCATGTAACCACATGGACGCCTCAAGGGAATGCCCGGTGATGGGAAGGCCTCGACGGAAAGCAACCGACACTCCAGGGATCCCTGCTGACACTTGGCAGCTTGCACCGGCCCCTCGGCCTTCGCCATCCACGGTCCCCGAACCGACGGGCCTGTATTTCCATCGCGGTCTGGTGTACGGCACTCTCCTGATGTTGGGTTCGCTGATGCTGCTCGACGCGATACCGCAGTACACCCTGATGCACGGAAAACTTCGAGACGTGACTGATCCGATCCTCGACGTGACCGGACTGTGGCAAGGCAGTTGGGAGCTGTTTGCTCCCTCCCCGGACCAGCTCAATAAGCGAATTGGGGCCACGCTCACCTGGCAAGATGCGGAAGATACACTTTGGCTACAGCCGGATTGGCAGAGCATGACGCCGCTCGGTCGATCCCGATATTTTCGTCAGATGTCGTATTACGACAACCTCGGCAACTCGTCTCACCAAGCCGCCTGGAGGGCGATGTGCGAGCATCTGGCGAAAGAACAGACAGCGGACAGTTCGCACACCTTGACCTCGATCACTCTCTTCGAGGAGCGTGATGTCATCGCCCCCCCGGACAAGTCCTGGAGACCGGCCTACGCCGCTCCTCAATTCAACGACGGTCGCACCTTGATCCACTGGGTGCCGCATGCCCAGTGAATTTCGCCGTGTACTGCTCACCGCGGTCGACGATTTCTGGATGCGACCGTGCGACCTGCGCATGCTCGACGTGCTGCGGCGCTGCTATGGCGGGCTGCTGATCGTCTGGGTCGCCTGGTTCTCTGTGGATCGCCAGTTGCTCTTCGGAGAGGGCTCACTCCTCCCGGCCCAGGCCGCCCAAGCGATCCTCGATCCCGACGCCTGGAATCTCTATTCCGTGGTCCCGGACTCACAGTTCTATGTCAGCTCGGCGTTCGTGCTGCTCGCGCTGGGGGGGGGGGCGTTGGTCACGGGGGTGTGGCCGCGCGTGGCGGCGCTGGTCAGCTTCCTACTACTGATCGCCATTCAGCATGCCAACAATCTGCTGGTCGACAGCGAAGATGCGATCTTTCGGCTGTTCGCGTTTTACTTGATCTTTGTTCCGCCGCGCGCTCAACTCCAGCTGACCACCCACTCCGCCGATCCCCATGGCCCACCCAGTTCTCGCTTTCCCGCCTGGCCGCTACGACTGTTTCAATTGCAGATCTGCCTGATCTACCTCTGTTCCGGGATTCAAAAGACGGACGGGATCGAGTGGCTGAATGGGTCGGCGCTCTACTATGTGTTTCGACTGGACGATGCGGTCAAGTTCCCGATGCCGTTGTGGGTGACGGAATCGATGGGCATGTTGCGGTGGATGACGTGGAGCGTTCTGGCCTTTGAGCTGCTCGCCCCTGCCCTGCTCTGGCTGAAGTCGACTCGAAAGTCTTGCCTGATGGTCGCGGTCATGTTTCATCTGGCGACCCATTTCAGCATGAACTTGCATCTGTTCCACGGGATCATGCTGACGGGACTGCTGAGTTTCGTGAAATACGAGGAGTGGGTCTCCCTGACGCGGAAGCTCCGTCGGACCGGTTCACCGGGGGAGCACGCTGGGCAATGTTGATGGGGCACTGTCGTCGAACCATGTGCGGGTCGCCGTACTCTGCAAACTTTGCGAGGCCCCCAGCGAACTCACCAGCCCCTGCAGCGCCCCGCCCTACGCATGATCGATTGCGTGTCCCGCAGCTGATCGGCCCCCATCGACGCGTTGTCGAACTCGAACAGGGCGGGGCCACACAACGTCTAGGCCCCGCCGCCAACCTGACGTTCTTGCCCCCTTGCCCCTCCACGTCATACCATGCGAAAGCGATCGCGTCATGGGGAGCATGTCCATTCTTTCCCACCGCGTATTCGTTCGTGAATCAGAGAACCCCGCATGCCGAATGACTTGCTTGACTGGCTGCGGCTGCACCTGACTCCCGGGATCGGGCCACGGATTATGGAGCTGTTGCTGGAGCGGTTCGGCACTCCGCGCGAAGTGCTCAACGCCAGCGGGGCGGCACTGCTCGATGTGGACGGCGTCGGCCCCAAGCTCTCCGCCGAGATCACCAAGTCCCGCACCAGCCTCGCAGCGGAAGAGGAAATCGCCCTCGCGGAGAAGATGGGTGTGGCCCTCCACATGCGGGGTTCGGACGGGTATCCGACATCGCTGCGGGAGATCTGCGATGCCCCGCCCGTCCTCTCGATCCGAGGGACATACGAACTGCGCGATCATCTGGCGATCGCGATCGTCGGATCGCGGCAATGTACGATCTATGGACGGCAGCAAGCCGAGAAGCTGGCCGGGGCGCTGGCTCGGGCGGGAATCACCATCGTCAGCGGGCTGGCACGCGGGATCGATGCCTGTGCTCATCGGGGAGCCTTGCAAGCCGGGGGGCGGACGATCGCCGTCTGTGCCACCGGCCTGGCCGAGGTCTATCCACCGGAACACGCCGATCTCGCTGAAGAGATCACCCGCGCGGGGTGTCTGGTCTCCGAGTCCCCGCTGCGGCGCGGCACGATGAAGGGGATCTTCCCGCAACGCAACCGGCTGATCTCCGGCCTTTCACTCGGCGTGATCGTCATCGAGGCCACTCGCACCAGCGGTTGCCACCACACCGTCCGGGCTGCGATCGAGCAGGGCCGCGAGGTGTTCGCCGTTCCCGGTCGCATCGACAGCCTCGCCAGCCAGGGCTGCCACGACATACTGCGGGACGGAGCCACGCTCGTGCGCGGCGTCGAGGACATCCTGGAGTCGCTCGGCCCGCTCATCAAACCGGTCC
>JAYTCW010000133.1:0-17186 GCA_043736295.1 Planctomycetota bacterium
ATTACGGTGTCGTCCCGATCGAGAACAGCACCGATGGACGGATCGTCGACACCCTCGACATGTTCACCCGCCTCCCGCTCCGTATCTGTGGTGAGGTGCAACTCGCGGTGCATCACAATCTGCTGTCGCGCTCGGCCCGCAGTGAGATTACCGAGATCTATAGCAAGCCGCAGGCACTGTCTCAGTGCCGAGACTGGCTCTCCCGCAACATGCCCCGCGCCCGCACCATCGAGGTCACTAGCACCTCGACGGCGGCTCAACTCGCCCGCGACAAACCCGGCGCTGCAGCTGTCGCCGGGAAGCAGGCCGCTGTGCAATACGACTTGCAGATCGTCGCTGAGTGCATTGAAGACAACCCGCACAACGTCACGCGCTTCGCGATCATCGGTGACGAGGAAACCGTCCCGACCCGCAAGGACCGCACAGCTGTGTTGTTGCAGATTCCGCACGCACCGGGTGCTTTGAGTGACGCGTTGCAGTCGTTCAAAAACTTCAAGGTCAACCTGACCTGGATCGAGTCGTTCCCCCTGCGCGGACCAGAACCGGGCTACTTGTTCTTCCTCGATTTCGAGGGGCATAAGAAGGATCCGACCGTCGCGAAAGCGATCGCCGCCCTCGAGAAGAAGGCCGTCCGGCTGTCGGTCTTGGGGTCGTATCCTCGCAGTGCGCCGATTGAGTAGGGCTGAGATGGGCCGCTTACTATTTGTCATTGAGGCTACGTTCCTGATCGAGGGACGTAGCCTTGTTCTATGTCCTGGCATCATCCCAGAGGGCGATGAGCGATTCTCAGTGGGCGATTTGGTTCAATTGAGACGCCCAGATGGAACGTCCTTAAATCGTCCGATTCGCGGACTGGAGTTCTTCAGTCCACCACGACCGGGATCGCCGCTCGGAGTCCTGATCCACGACCTTTCGAAAATGGATGTTCCGGATGGAACGGAGTGCTGGTCGGTGAGTGAGTGAGTGAGCGAGTGAGTGAGCGAGTGAGTGAGTGAGTGAGTGAGTGAGTGAGTGAGTGAGTGAGTGAACTGAACTGAACCGTGAAGAAGAGGCCAAGCCGCCTTGGGTACTGGATCACAAATACTCCCGAAGTACCGAGCCTCTCGGAAGAATCTCAGTTTCGCTCATCACGAAGTATCGGTTCTGCCAATATCGACCCGAGGAGCAAAGACATGCGTATCCCCGTTCTGCGTGGCGTGATCGATCGCCGCATCCTGGCGAATTTCCGGATCGACGCCGAGGTGGCTGCCCGCGTGATCCCCTCGCCATTTCGACCGAAATTGGTGAGCGGGTTTGCCTTGGGAGGCATCTGTCTGATCCGGCTCAAGCAAGTTCGGCCGTGGTTCTTCCCCTTTCCCTGGGGCCTGTGGTCGGAGAATGCCGCCCATCGTTTTGCCGTCGAGTGGGACGCAGACGGCCGAACCCACGAGGGAGTCTATGTTCCTCGCCGGGATACCAACTCCCGACTCAGCACGGTCGTCGGCGGCACCCTGTTCCCCGGCGTCCACCACCACTCCCGATTTGAAGTGACCGAAACGGTCGACCACCTGTCGGTGGCTCTGTGCAGTGACGACGGCCTGACCCGTGTGCATGTCTCCGGACGAGTCGCCCAGGCTTTGCCTTTGACATCGGTCTTCTCCTCGCTGGCCCAGGCGTCCGAATTCTACGAACACGGCTCGCTCGGCTACTCAGACACTCACCAGCGCGGTCACTACGACGGATTGGAACTCCGCTGCCAAAACTGGAGCATGCAGCCTCTGGAGATCGACCACATCGAATCGAGCTTCTTTGAAGACATCAACCGCTTTCCGTCGGGCTCCGCCGTCTTCGACCACGCCCTCCTGATGCGGGGCATCCAGCACGAGTGGCACAGCCGTGGCGATCTCTGCTGCGTTCCCGCCGCCCCCTGATTTGCGACGCCGAACCAGTCCACTTGTCAGTGCTTGATCAGGCTCTTGCAATCATGTTGTGTTTAGAAATTCATGCGGAGTCGTTGGTGATTTAGAGTGAGGGGGAAATTAATCCACTGACTTTTCTCACGATCACTGCCTGACTCTCTGAGGAGTGACGTAGAGTCGGTCCCCAGCTTCGGAAATAGACAACATCGATCATCTTGTCTACGTCGCTGATTGTCTGAAACATGTGATTGTGGACGAAATCGAACGCTGTGACAGGTGCATCCCAGTGACACAGGCAAGAGGTGACCGCCTCCGGCAACTTCGATCCAATGGCGATTTCGATGTCCCCATTGGTCAAGCTAGCATGCTGACTCAGGGCCAGACTGAGGATATTGAGAACGAATAATGGTTCGGGTACGCTAAATTGGTCGTCCCAATCGATCGCTTTCGTCGGGCGACTGTTCTGAATCCTGTCTGATCGGAGTGGCTCAACAGTGGATGTCCACGATTCCAATTTTGCTCGTGTGACGGATGGGTGACAGAAGTAGGCACACAGGAATAATGTGCAGTTGCATGCGTGCGAGTTGTGATACGCAGTAGGAGGGAGATCCATGGGTCTGACTTTAGTAGCTTGGGCAGGAGGGGGTACAGGAGCTTTGCCAGGTACTGCTGGTCGTATCCGTTTGATCTTCCCCGATTTTTCGTTCTCCCTCCGCTTTTGTGTGACAATCTCAAATTGCTTGGCATGAAAGCTGAGTTTCTCATTGAAAGCCATTGATGCGGTATGTGCCGCGTCTTCCGATGTCATCCGTTGGAGGGACTCGAACAGTTTGGCCACACGCCTGTCCGCCAGAACACGTGCGAAAGCCATTTGCGGAACAGGGTCATTGGAGTACGCCCCGGCATCGAAAACGATGTCAAAGTCGGCATTGATTGGATGGCTTAAACCCGCAACACACTCCTCGACACTTTCGTATGACTTGACCTGCTCCACAAATGCGTCGACTCTGCCAGCTTGCTTTCTCATCGCGAAAGTGGGATCAGACTGAACGATTGGATGATCTGGGACTTGAAAGCGAGCAGTGAAGTAGACCGTTGCCACCACCAAGTGAAACGCCAGCAACGAGAGAATTAACCGCCATGAGATTCGTGTTTGCATGACTAACTCCTCGTTACTTTTCCTTGTAGATCCCAGTCAACGAAGCTCCAAACCCATGTGGAATTCTGGGCAGTGAGATGCCTCCCTGCATGTTCAACTCGAAGATCTGGCTCTCCCGGAATTTCTCCGTCGTCTTGGAGATCACTTCTGTTCCATTCCCTGAATTCAGATTGAGTGACCCGACGACTTTCAGGCTATGAGTTGCCGATGAGAGAAGTGCGATTTTAGCGCTCACCGGATTTGATTGTTCGTAGCACACGCCCTCTCCGAGGAGAGTGAGTGCTCCGTACATGCCATCATCAGGCCAATCGCCAACCCCAAAAGCGTATCCGTGGCAGTTCATGGAGAAGTCAATGTCACCACTCGCGGTATAACCCACAAATTTCGCCAACCAATAGGCTCGCGTATGCTCAACATTAAGTGCGTAGATCGTATCGCCAATTTGATATTCGGCTTCCCATCCATCGTCGACAGAAAGTTCGGAATAAGAATACGAATTTCCATTGCAGTTTGACTTTGGTGGGGTACAGAGTGCAGAGTTCCCAAACAAGTCATGACCCATGGGCGGGTATGAAGTCCCCCCTCCGTAATCATTCTGACCGGTCAGAGGAATATGCACCGACAACTGTCGTTCATTTCCCAGCAGATCCACGAACAGGACATGTGTTATCACCGTCGCCAATTCCATTTCACAATCAATCGCAATGGTTTGCGCCTGGGCCTCATTTAGACAACAGACAACAGACACTTCTGATCATGGCTGCCCCTTGATTCAATGCTTTTTCGTTCCAACTCTGCTACGCATTGGAGAATATTGATTGACCTCTTGCGATGTCAACCGATAAGCCAATCTCAGTTGAGGACGCCCTTGGAACAGTCTCAGTTTCAGAAACCGTTCAATCCCAACGGCCCGTTGACTGTTCGCCTGTCAATTTGATGGGGATGAGCACTACCCCCGATTTGGCAGGTCACACAGAATTCTCACCATCACGCCCCCTGATTTGCGACGCCGGACGGCATGAACTAATGTCCGGGCTTCAAGCAGGGCTCGTCTGCCACGGCAGCGGGTCGATCACGCGGTGCAAGCCCCCTTCGGGTCGTCACCGCCTTCTCGCAGGAGCATCACAAGTGCCGGAAAACGTCGTCATCATCGGGTCGGGGCCTGCGGGCTGGACAGCTGCCATCTATGCCGCGCGGGCGAACTTGAACCCGATCGTGTATGAGGGAGCGATCAATGGCGAGAACCAGATCAAGGGAACGCTGCCGTTGGGCCAGTTGAATCAGACGACCGAGGTCGAGAACTTCCCCGGCTTCCCGACTGGGAACATGCTGTCGTACCTGGATGCGTCGATCGATGCCCAGCGGCGGATGTACATGATGCCGCACCGGGGGCACGGGGTCAGCGGGCCGGAGCTGATGGAGCTGATGCGGCAGCAGGCGGTGAACTTCGGCACCCGCATCGTGACCGATGACATCGTCGACATCGATCTCTCGCAGCGACCGTTCCGGATGAAGTCGCTCGAAGGGCAGGAGGTCGTCGCGAACTCGGTGATCATCGCCACGGGGGCGCGGGCGAACTATCTGGGTCTCGACTCGGAGAACAAGTTCAAGAACATGGGCGTGTCGGCCTGTGCCGTGTGCGACGGGGCGTTGCCTCGGTTCCGAGAGCGTCCGCTGGTCGTCATCGGCGGCGGCGACAGCGCGATGGAGGAGTCGAACTACCTCACCAAGTTCGCCGCCAAGGTCTACATCGTCCACCGCCGTGATACGTTCCGCGCCAGTAAGATCATGGCCGACCGCGCCCTCGCCAATCCGAAGATCGAAGTCAAGTGGAACTCCGCCGTCGACGAGGTCATCGGCAACGACGACGAAGGCGTCACAGCTGTCCGCATTCGTAGCTTGGTCGACGCCACGAAGACTGAAACGCTCGAAGTCTCCGGCTACTTCTGCGCCATCGGCCACACGCCGAACACCGACTTCTTGAAGGGCCAGATCACCCTCAACGACAAGGGCTACATCCAGTGGCCCGTCTCGCACCGCACGATGACCAACGTCGAAGGCGTCTTCGCCGCCGGGGACGTGGCCGACGACTACTACAAGCAAGCCGTCACCGCCGCCGGGTCGGGTTGCCAAGCGGCTCTCGACTGCGAACGCTGGTTGGCCGTGAACGGCATCGGGCACTGAGCGGAGACGGTACACGCGAAGTCGCGAGCGAGGTCAGTCATGGCATTCCTGAAGTCGATCAAGTTGTCGGGATTCCTTTCCTTCCCACCGGATGCGGAAGCGATTCCGCTCACGCCTCTGAATGTCATCATCGGCCCCAACGGGTCGGGGAAGTCGAATCTGATCGAGGCGATTGATGTACTCGGTTCCACTCCCACGTCCCTCGCCAGCGTAATTCGGCAAGGTGGGAGCGCAGCTGAATGGATCTGGAAAGGCGAACCAACGGCAGATCGCTGCGTCATTGATGCCACCCTGAGTGACACTCCATGGAACAGAGATCTGCGTTACCGCCTGGAATTTACGGCCTCAATGCAGAGACTTGAAGTCATCGATGAAGTCATTGAGGACGCCGAGAAATCGCGTTCCGATGCCGACGATGTTTACTTCTACTACCGATTCCAGAACGGTTCGCCTGCGATCAATACCTGTCTTCCGTCAACCACGACAACAAGTACGACGACGACGGCTGCCCTGCCTTCCGTCTCCGGACGAAGGACGCAGAATCTTAGATCGCTTCAACGGACTCAACTTCTTCCAGATCAATCGGTGTTGCTACAGAAGAGAGATGAAGAACTGTACCCGGAGCTGTTCTGGCTTGGCAGACAGTTTGAACTCATACAATCATTTCGAGACTGGACATTTGGCCGCGCCGCGCCATTGAGGCTGCCACAGCGAACAGATTTGGACCCCGTCGTGCTTTCGTCCAACTCGGAAAATCTGTGCTTGGTGCTTAACGAACTCCAGCATTCCGGGGCGGCTGAAGAATTCAACCGTCAGATGAATGTTTTTCTGCCACGGTATCGTCGATTCAGTACTCGTATACATGGGAATACTGCTCAGTTCTACCTCCACGAGGATGGACTTGGCACACCAGTGCCAGCGACTCGCCTATCAGATGGGACGATCAGATTCCTGGCAATCTTAGCGTTGCTCCTATCGCCGAATCCGCCACCTCTTTTGTGCATCGACGAACCCGAGATGGGGTTGCACCCGGATGCGGTGAGTCGCCTTGGCGACCTCCTGGTTGACGCCTCTGACCGGATGCAACTCATTGTTACAACCCACTCTGATACTCTTGTCTCAGCACTCACCGAACATGCCAATTCAGTTCTTGTCGCTGAGAACTTGAACGGGACTAGAATTGAACGTGTAGACCCCCAGCGTCTTGAGCAATGGTTGTCGAAATACCGACTCGGTGAGATATGGCGTATTGGTGAGATTGGGGGCAATCCATGAAGAAGATTGTCATCTACGTCGAAGGGGGAGGTGATACAGCCACTCAGCGAGCGGAGTTGCGAAGGGGTTTCGACGCCTTGTTTCGATCACAAAAGGGAGCTGCCAGTAGGAATGGCATTTCCCTCAGATTTGAGCTATCCGGAGGTCGGGAGGAGACTTTCAAGACTTTCCGAAATAAGATGGACCAGTCTAATTCGACACAGTTCATTGTACTCTTGGTTGATTCCGAGGGGCCGATTCCAGCGGAAACTGATACCCAGGATGAAGCGAATGCCAAAGCAAGAGTTCAACATCTCGTGGATCGTGATGGCTGGAGCTTCAAGGGCGTTGAACCATCTCATGTTCACTTGATGGTTCAGTGCATGGAGGCATGGATTCTCGCTGACCCTGAGAAAATGAAGGAGTTTTACAAGAAGAACTTTCGAGAAAATGCTCTTCCAAGACTTCCCAACTTGGAGCATGAGGGGAAGTTATCCATCTACTCAAAGATCGCAGCGGCCACGAAAGACACGCAGAAAGGCGAATACTCCGACGCAAACAATTCTAAAATCACCCACGCCAGCAAGCTTCTAGAGATGATTCGTCCTGATGTGATTTCAGTACGGTGTCCTCGATTCAAAACCTTCGTCAAGTGGCTCAACAAGAACGTCTCTCCATCAACTTCACCGAACTCCTGATCAACTCCCATGCCGAACACCCCCCTTCGTATCCTCATCATCGGTGCCCACCCCGACGACTGTGACATCACAGCGGGCGGCACGGCGGCGATCTACCGGTCGCTGGGGCATGAGGTGCGGTTCGTCAGCGTCACCAACGGGCAGTCCGGGCATCAGCAGATGTACGGGCCGACCTTGACCGCTCGCCGTACCGAAGAGGCAGCCCGCGCCGGGCGCGTGATCGGCGTGCAGTACGATGTGCTGGAGTTCCCGGACGGCGGGTTGCAGCCGACCTTGGAGGCTCGCTATCGGATCATCCGTCTCATACGCGAGTTCGGCCCGGACCTGATCCTGACCCATCGACCGAACGACTATCACCCGGACCACCGGTACACCTCGCAGATCGTCTGCGACGCCGCCTACATGGTGATGGTCCCGGCTGTGGTGCCCGCGGTGCCGCCGTTACGCAAGAACCCGGTGATGGGGTTTCTGTCGGACAACTTCCAGAAGCCGTACCCGTTCAGCCCGAGTGTGGTGGTCGACATCGAGCCGATGCTGGACCAGGTGATCGACATGCTCGATTGCCACGAGTCGCAGTTCTACGAGTGGATGCCCTGGATCGGTTTCTTTGGCGACACGCCGATGCCGACGGGCCTGATGGGGCGGAAGCAGTTCCTGCGAGAGTTCATCCTGGCCCGCATCGCCCCGCTGGCCGACCGGTATCGCGAACTGGTCGTGAAGACCTATGGCCACGAGCGCGGGGCGAAGATCAAGTACATTGAGCCGTTCGAGCCGTGCGAGTACGGAGCCCCGCTCGATGAGGCGGCCAAGCAGCGGCTGTTCCCGTGGCTGCCGGTCGTGGGATAGGCTTCCAGCCTGTCGTCTGCAGGCTGTCATACTTTCAAGGCACAGGGTCGACTCGTCCATGAACACGTTGTGGCAAGAGCCGTGGTGGGTGTGGCGACCGGAATCGGCTGGAATCGGTGACTGGGTTTATCGTCTCTTCAATCTCTTTGAAGGACTCGTCTGGGTTGGATTCGGCGTGTTGGTGATTCGTCGCTGGATGAAGCAGCGCCGGTCCTGGGCCGAATGGAGTTACGCCTGTGCATTTGTCGCATTCGGCGTGACCGATTTTCGTGAAGCCTATGTTCAGTCGATCTCGCTGATCGCGATCAAAGGGATCGTCCTCGTCTGGTTGATGGCGACGCGGCATCGAGCCACGCGTGTCTGGTATCCGGGGGCGAAACTTTACTGAGACTCTCATCGTATTCAACAGGATGGGGTTGAAGTGACTGTCGTCATTCGCCAACAATGACAGGCTGGAAGCCTATCCCACGGGGCAGCTCATGGCTTCACACGCTCTAATCACCGACTATCGCAACCTCCCCGTCACTGTCATGGGTTTGGGGCGGTTCGGTGGCGGGTTGGGGGCGGTGAAGTTTCTGCTGGATCGCGGGGCGCGGGTCACGGTGACTGACCTGCGGCCGGAATCGCAACTGGCCGATACGCTGAAAGAGTTCGATGCCTCGCAGCTCGTTCGGCTGCACTGCGGGGGGCACACCGAGGCCGACTTTGCGGAGGCCCGGCTGCTCGTTGTGAACCCGGCGGTGAAGCCGAATTGCCCGTGGTTGAAGATGGCCCGCGAGCGCGGCATCTCGCGCACGAGCGAGATGAATCTGTTCTGGCAGCACAACCGGGGCCGTGTGATTGGGATCACCGGGAGTAACGGGAAGTCGACCACGACGGCGCTGATCGCGCACCTGCTGAAGACCGCCGGGCGAGTGGTCCACCTCGGCGGAAACCTGGGCGGGAGCCTGCTGCCGATCGTCGACTCGATTGAGCCGACTGACTGGGTGGTCCTCGAACTCAGCAGCTTCCAGTTGGCCGACCTCGACCGGATCGAGGCCAGTCCGGAGATCGCGGTCGTCACGAACTTCGCCCCGAATCATCTCGACTGGCACCCGGACCTCGACGATTATCGTCGAGCCAAGCAGACGATCCTGCGCTGGCAGACGTGCGACTCGACGGCGGTACTGAATGAGGACGATGCGGATGTGCGCAAGTGGGAGACGAGAGGGCGAGTGAGGTTGTTTGGACGAGATTCCGGCTCCCTCTCCCCCGCTGGCGATGTGGCCGACACGAGCGATATCCGTTGCGGGGGAGAGGGTGGGGGTGAGGGGGTTCACACCGAAGTGTTGCCCCCTCACCCCGGCCCTCTCCTCCACAGCCACGTCTTTTCCGAAAGCAGTGCAAATCGTGGGGGCGAGGGAGCAGAAGCTGTGGGGCACGTTTCCTACGTGCCTGTATCGAGCAATTCGGGCACGTTGAAAACGTGCCCCACAGCGGACCTCCTCGATCTGTTCCCCCTCCCCGGCGAACACAATCGCATGAACGCCGCAGCTGCGATTTGCGCGGTGCTGGCAGCGGGGGTGGAGCGGGAGTCGCTGGCCGAGGGGCTGAAGACGTTTCGCGGATTGCCGCATCGATTGGAGTTCGTCGGAGAGGTCGCGGGGCGGCGGTTCTATAACGACTCACTGGCCACGACGCCGGAGTCAGCGATCTGCGCGCTCAAGGCATTTCCGGGTCGAGTGCTGCTGCTGGCGGGAGGGTATGACAAGCAGATTGATCTCAGCGAGTTCGCCAGAGAAGCGGCGGGGCGGGCCACCGCGATTGCGTGGATGGGGCAAACGGCGGAGCGGCTGCACGCTCTCGCGACGCAAGCGTTGGAGCCGCACGGGGGACTCACGTCCCCCGCTCGCTGTCGATCTCAAAGAATCACGAACAGCTTAAAAGCAGCGTTCGACTGGCTGTGGGAACAGTCGCAACCGGGCGACACGATCCTGCTGTCCCCGGCTTGTGCGAGCTTCGACTGGTTCCTGAACTTCGCCGATCGGGGGGAACAGTTCCGGGAGATGGTGCTAAAACTCAGGGATGAAGAAAAGTCCTCTTCATGATCGAGCATTATCATTTTCGAGCGAGAATTCAAATCTTCCTTCGAGAGAACGGAGGTCCTAAAGGGGGCTACTTCTCCTTTCCTGAGTCCGGCTTGCGGGCCGTTCCACTGGGTGTTGATGGGGTCTGTGGATTGAACACCGTGGGAATCTACTACACACCAAACTCTGTCATTCCCGAAGGGGGCGAGTTCGAGGCAAACTGTGCGACCTCAACTGTCACTTGGGAAAAACTTTGGCGTGCTGCGCTTCGTCCAGGAACCGCGTTTCATCTTTGGGACGGTCGGAACTTTGCTTCGGGAGTTGTACTCGAAATCTACGACGGAAACGTTGAGCCAGCGACGACCTGAATCGTTGCGATCTCTTCCACGAATCAACTGGTGGGCCAGCGTCCCAGGCGGCTTCCTGTCCTTCTCCCCCCGTTACGATTGACGATTGCCTCCCCACGCGGTCCAATCACCATCGGTGGATTCAACCGACGCTCTCGGTGGATCGACGCCGCTGGGGAATCTCGCAACATGCACGACTTCGATTTCGAAAGCCCCCGCACGCTGGCCGAAGCAGTCTCCCTGCTCGCCAGCCGCGACAGCCGACCTCTCGCGGGCGGCACCGACCTCATTGACCACATGCGCACCGGGCGGTTTCGTCCGGCCTTGGTCGTCGACCTCAAGAAGATTCCCGAGCTGACCCAGCTCGTGACCGACAGCAACGGGCTTCGTCTGGGAGCAGCTGTTCCGTGCTACCAGTTGCAGGCGTGTTCGACGATTCGCGACCACTACTCGGCCATCGCCGATGCGGTGTCGATCATCGGCGGCGTGCAGATTCAGAACCGGGCGACGGTCGGCGGCAACCTCTGCACGAGCGGTCCAGCTGCGGATTCGGCCCCAGCTCTGTTGGCTCTGAATGCGACTTGCCACATGGCCGGGCCGAAGGGAAACCGCACGCTGCCTCTCGAACAGTTCTTCACCGGACCGGGCAAGAACGTGCTGCAACCGGGCGAGATCCTCGTCGAGATCACCTGCCCGGCTCCAGCCCTGAAGAGCGGCTCGAACTACCGACGGTTCATCCCGCGCAATGAGATGGACATCGCCGTCGTGGGGGTCGGAGTCAGCATTACCCTCGACGCCAGCGGTCAAAACATCACAGCGGCCCGCATCGGTCTGGGAGCCGTCGGACCGACACCGATCCTCGCGGTTGATGCCGCGAAGACTCTGCTCGGTCAGCCCGCCAGCGATGCTAGCTACAAGGTCGCTGGCGAGGCCGCTCGAACGGTGACCAGTCCGATCGATGACATGCGCGGCACGGTTGAGTTCCGCCGCCATGTGACCGGCGTGCTGGTGGAACGCTCCCTGCGCGAGGCCGTCGCCCGGGCTCGCGGCGAAAGCCAATTCCACGCCCATGTCCGTATTCCGTGCTCGTGAGGTGTCACCCGCCAGACTTCCGAAGTCTTCCGAGACTTCGGAAGTCTCCACGTTCCATCTCCCTCTGGCCATCAGCCATCCACCAAATGCCGATCCGAAGGATCCCCCCATGTCCCGCAAACGCGTCGTCACCTGCACCATCAACGGCCACGAAGAGCAGTTCCTGTGCGAGCCTCGGCAGACGCTGCTCGGTGTGCTGCGCGACACCCTCGACATGACCGGGACCAAGGAAGGGTGCAGCAATGGCAACTGCGGAGCTTGCACCGTGATCCTCGACGGTCGCCCGGTGGTCAGCTGCCTCGTGCTGGCTGTCGAGTGCGAAGGCTCCAGTGTTGAGACGATCGAAGGCGTGGCCCAGCCCGACAAGCTGGCCCCGGTGCAGAACGCCTTCCTGGAAAACGCCGCCCTACAATGCGGCATCTGTACCCCCGGTATCATCATGCAGACCCAGGCCCTCCTCAAAGACAATCCCAATCCGACCGAAGAAGAAATCCGCTTCTACCTCGCCGGCAACCTCTGCCGCTGCACCGGGTACGACAAGATCGTGAAGGCCGTCCAGCAAACGGCGCAGACAGTCGGTGCCAGTTGTCAACCGGGCTGTTGTGGCGGGTGAGAAGGGAGTGGGGAGTAGATGTACCGTCTATCTGGCCTCCCGACCCCCACGGGGTCTCGCCCCGTAGCCCAGGGTTGCTCGCTTCGAGCGACCCTGAGGCATGACGTTGGTGGAGGATCCAACCCCAACGGGGTTGCGTCAGGTACGGCGGATGGACGTGATCTTACACTCAATGTTCATTCGACAACGTGAGTTCATCCATGCCTCAATCCTTTTCAGCGGTGCGTGTGCATCTGGTGTTCTCCACAAAGCACCGCCAACCCGCGTTTCATGATGTCACTCTGTGACAAAAACTCCACGTCCACCTTGGCGAGGTATGCAATCGACTTGGGTGTCCCGTCATTCGAGTCGGTGGAGTCGAGGACCACGTCCACATCTTGGCCTGCCTCGGACGAACGATTCCCTTGGCGGATTGGGTGAAGGAACTCAAACGGGTCTCGAACACCTGGGTCCGCGAGCATATTCCCACTCAGCAACAGTTCGAATGGCATTCCGGTTACGGGGCCTTCAGCGTGAGCCAGACTCAAGTCAGCGCTGTGATCCAGTACATCGAGTCCCAGATCGAACATCACCGGCAGGTTTCTTTTCAAGACGAGTTCCTGAGCTTGCTCCGGCGGCATGAGCTGACTTGGGACGAACAGTACCTCTGGGATTGAGGTCGGTCTGCCCCCACCCCAGGGCCGCAACCCCGTTGGGGTTGGTACTCTCGCTTGAATCGTAGCCCAGGGTCGCTCGAAGCGAGCAACCCTGGGCTATGGGGCGAGACCCCGATGGGGTCGGGAACTCTTGTTTTGTCCCGCTTCTTTGTATTCATTGCAGCACGAACGACACGTTGATCGTGGCACTGATCGTGATGGTGCCGGGAGCGAAGGTGGATGCCGCACCGTCTTCTGGCTGGGAATTGCCCCCTCCCTGTCCCAGGGAGGCGTAGTACATTCCCTGGCCGCCCCCCCAATTAGTATGAGATTCCTCTTCAATCGTGTACGGCTTGCCAACGACCGATCCCAACTCCGTGGCGAGAGCGATCGCCTTCTCCTTTGCCGCCTTGATGGCCTTAATTCTGGCCTCGTCGCGATACGTGCGGAGTTTGGAAGTACGCAGGCTGGCTCTCCGTGATGATGTCGCTCCCGCCGTCACCACCGCAGCTGTGATATCCGGAACTTGCAGCACGTCATGCAGCGTGCAGGTGACTTCCTGCGAGACACTATAGAACTGGACCGTTGCTGTTTCCTGGCCATCTTCAGTCTCAGTGAAGATTGGTTGAATCTGAACCTGCGATGTCTGCAATTCCGTCTCTTCGACGCCCGCTGCCCGAATTGCCGCGAGGACTTTTACCGAGCGTTCGGCCTGCTGCTTCCGCGCCTCCTTGAGGTCGGTGTGTCGGACCTCGACCCCGAAAGAGAGATCGGCCAAGTCGGGCACCACCCGAATCTCGGCGGTTCCACTGGTCGAGACCAGCGGCGGCAACACGCCGGGTGGCTGTGCAGACACAATCGTCGGGGCCGCGATCACGGCGGCCAGGAGCATGAGGAGAGTTTTCATGAGCGGTCAGCCTTCTGGGTTTCGGGGGAGATCAGGTCACTTGTCTCGAACGTGGTTTCGACTATTCGACGGAAAGTTTCGCCGAAAGTTCCCGCGAAACGATAACTTGCGATGATTGATCGACCCGTCGCGCCACTGGTCAGGGGAGCCGTCGAGCCCCCCCAGCAACCGGGTCGGTCAAGCCCGACTGGTGGCGGTTTGTCCCGAGTCACAATGTCGAGTGGAGATTGTGGACGATGCCAAGAAACAACTGGCTCAAGATCGCCGTTTGTTCACTCCTGGTCATGGGAGCTGAGGTCTACCTCGGTTTCGGATTGGCATTCAATCCCGGGTGGGCGAACGGGTGGCCGAATGGTCTTTCAATCCATTCGGTGTGGTCTACTGGGATGACAATTTTGTTCCTCTTGTTCCTCTTCACGACGGCTGTCGGCTTGGGAGCGATTCTCTGTGCGGGTTTGGCCCGCAGCGGTGTCAGTCTTTGGAAGTGTCGAGCAATCTATCTGGGGTGGCTGGTCGCATCTGGTGTCTTGGCTTGGTGGGCTGACCACTGGGTCTACGGAGAGGTTTACGCTTCGACCCTGACGATGTGGCAGAATGGGTACAATCCTTGAGCGAGTTGTCAGGCTTCCCACTCACATGATCGCCTCTGATCTCGAATCGCACCCGTCGCTTCCTGCACCCACCCCGGAGGCAATTTGCAGCTCATTCCGCTACCCATCGGGCTGGATGAGTCGCCCATACGGGGAGGCCGCAACACGAGTATGATCCCAAACATACTGCTCGTCGAATTCGATCTCGTGCCGCCTGAGTAATCCTCGCAGTTCATCCTGAAACGTCCATTTGCGGTGGTGCTCTTCTTGGGTCTCGATGTATCGAATGACATCGGCAATGCTCGATTGGCTGACGGAGAAGGCGGCATAACCGGCTTGCCAACTGAACTCGGCGATGCGGGGACCTTCCGCCTTCATCCATTTCGAACTCCCCTTCTTGACCTCCTCGACGATCTTCTTCAGGGCGTGGTTTTTCGAGAGTGAGAAGAGGGCATGCACATGATCCTCGACCCCGCCGATGATCAAGGCCGGACTGTCCCATTCTCGGAAGATGCCCGCCTGGTACTTGAACAGGTCGGCTTGATGGGCCTTCGGAATCCACGCCTGTCGGTGTTTGGTGCTGTAGACCAGATGCACCAGATTCTTGACGAGGGATTGGGACATGAGTGGAGCCTTGATTTGAGTTGTCGAAATGAGCATGTGTGGATTCACCGGATCGTAACCAGACAGGGCGTTTTGGGAAATCGACCTCTCCGCCCCGTGTCAGCGACCTCCCCGCCCCGAAGGGGCAGCCACAAACCAGCCCAGGGCACAGCGACCGCAGGGAGCGCCGCCCTGGGTCACGATCCCTATTGAGGTCGCAGCCCTGAAAGGGCGAAACATAGCGGTGTGGTGCGACCCTGTGCCGCCCTTACAGGGCTTGAACCCCTTCACGTCCCTCAAACCCAGGGCGGCGCTACGCGGCTCTCGCCGCTACGCTCTGCCCTGGGCTGATTTGTTCAGGCCCCTTCGGGGCGTTTCGGACGTGGCCACTCAGATTTTTGCTGCACAATCCGCATCATCCGAGACCATGACGCGACTCAATCATGCCGCGTGCCATCGGCCCCGAAGGGGCCCAGGGCAGAGCGACCGCAGGGAGCGCCGCCCTGGGTGATGATTCGATTCGAGGCCGCAGCCCGGAAAGGGCGAAACAACCCGCCGTGGCGCGACCCCTGTTCCGCCATTTCAGGGCTTGGGGACTCTTCGTTCATCGTCTCCCAGGGCGGCGCTTCGCGGCTCTCGCCGCTACGCTCTGCCCTGATGTGTGGCTGCTCCTTCGGGGCGTCCAGCGAATCAAGAACTACTCTTCCCGAGTTTGTCGCATGGAGATGGTTCCAACTTAATCGATTCTTTTTCGAGGAGGCGCTGCAAGATGCGATGGACTTGCGTCGCGAGCTCTTCGGGAATGGCGGAAGAATCTCCTGGCAGTCTTTTCGCGCGATCGATCGCTTCCAACACTTGGTCAGGCGTGAAAATCAACGAACTCACCTTAGTCTTGTGGAATCCGGAATTCAGTCGGCGAAGCTCATCATTGACACTCTTGCACGTGTGAGTTGCATCTTCAGGAACTGCTAGAAAATGAGGCAGCAACCATAACTCGAAGCAAGGTTTGCTAAGGACAACCTGGTAAGAGTTTGCCTTACATTCTTGTTGAACTCTCGTGAGATTGTGAATGTGCCCCGCATCCGCCCAGTGGTCGACATCAAGGCAAAGCCAAAACTCGTCATCGGGGCCAACGTCAAACTCCTTCTCAAAATCTTTCAGCCTGCCCAAGACATCTTCAGGGGATGATCGTCCATCCAGGGTCTCAAGGACTCGAAACTGGACGCGACGAGGCCTGAATCGATCAAAATATTGCTTGACTGCATAGCGGTCTTCCGAGGCAATGATCACCAGGCTCGCATCCCGGACCACGCCACCGTCACGATCAAGAGGGCGAGGTTTGAGCGGCATCGCAAACCTCCTTGTTCCCGGTGCAACTCAAAAGCTCCTGCAAGTTCTCCATAGATCCAATGAACGGTATCGCCCCGAATCGCCCTGGAGGTATCCCTTCTGGAGATTCAGATCATTGCGAACACTGAACTCTGACAACGGAACGAGCCGAGACTGCTGGCACTCATCCTTCTCGACAAACCAATATTCATCCCGACGGAGCAAATCTTGATTGAGTAGATGAGCTTCGTGAGTCGTAACAATCAACTGGCGACGAACTCCAGGACACGACTCGCTGAAGAGTCGAATCAACTCCCAGCATGCCAATGGGTGAAGACTGCGATCCACCTCATCAATGACGAGGGTCTTTGGCTGTGCGGAATCAGAGAAGAGCGTGGGAAGAAAGTGAAGCAACTGCTTCGTGCCATCTGACTCGTCTCCGAAGGGCATGACGAATTCCCCGTGCTCTGCGATCAACCTTCGCTCCGTGATCGGATTTGGATCGAATGGTTTCAGAACAACATCAGATTCTGCATTGCATCCTCCCTCGACAAGATACCGCTCTTTCCGATTGACGAGGTCTGCCAAACGAGCACGTTCGTACTGATCAGGTTGACGATGAAAATGATCAATCTTGAGTTGGGAGATTCCCGTACCAAGACGACTCAAAAAAGAACCACAAAACACCCGGAAGCTTTCGTCAGCATCAAGACGTTCGAGGACATCGCAGGATTGATGCTGTGGGCCAAGTATCGCCAGTCCGTGTGTGAACCATTGCCTTACACTCGACAGTGCTGGCCCCAAGAATTGTGGTGGAAACAACACCGCCAGTTGGCTTAAGAAAAGCTGACTATCGCTGAAAGATGATAACTGAAGTTTTGCATTTCACCCGATCCCCAGTCTCACCATCACGCGATCGACGGTTTGGCCATGTTCTGTGACTTGGCTGAAGGCCCATTCCAGGG
>JAYTCW010000134.1:0-4538 GCA_043736295.1 Planctomycetota bacterium
TTAGCAACGCAGACAAGCTGTGATGCGCCCCGTGATGCGCGGGGACGGGCACGTAGGAAACGTGCCCCACGGGGAGGGCGATCATGTTCACAGCACTGGGGCGAGGCTCCTGCCGAGCCGCGACTGCGGGTTGACGTGTCCCCTGGCTCGCGGCTCAGCAGGAGCTTCGACCTCCCGGCGGGCCGGACTCAACCCCAATTCCAAGCATTGACGAGGCACCAGAGGCTGCACTCCGCGAGGCAAAGCAAAAAGGCGGCGCGATCGGGTCTTCCGAATCGCACCGCCTTCGTGGTTCTGGCTGACTGCTGCTGGCGTCCTTAACTACGGCAGCCGCTTCACGCGGATATTCTTGTAGGACACGGTGCTACCGGGGTCATGTGCTTGCAAAGCGAAAGTGCCTCCGTCACCCAGGCGACGTTCGAAGTCGTTGCTGAACGCTGGCTTGTCCTTCGGCTCGTCGTAATCCACAACGACCTTGTCATCGAGCTTGATCGTAATGTGCTGACCCTTCACGATCACGGTTTCGGTCCACCACGTGTCGTCCTTGATGTGCTGCTCCAGAACATCCACGACTCCGTACAGGCTGCCGCTGCGTTTAACATCGCCCTGAGTGTTGTTGACCTGGCACTCCTGGCCATACTTCGGCCAGCCGGTTTCCTGATACTTGGTCCGGACGTAGATACCGCCGTTGCTCCCCTTGGCGGTCTTGCAGTCCACCTTGAGTTCAAAGTTCACGAACGGCTTCGCATCGCCGACATAGAACATGTGGCTGCGTTCGCCGTTCGCGACCAGCGCCCCGTCGACCAGCTTCCACGAGTCCGGGTGTTCCGTACTCGACTTCCAGCCGTCGAGCGACTTGCCATCAAAGATAACCTTGAAGCCATCTTCGTCAGCGGCATTGGCATTCATGAGTCCGCAGCCGAGAGCCAAGGCCCCGACCAATCCCAGCAGTCCACGCTTCATTGTGCTGTCTTTCATCAGAAGGTTGAAACCGATCCGCGATCGTTCAAGAACGCTCCTTGGATTCTCGTCACGTCGGCCCGAGCATGCAACTCAGTAGAAGCCGGGGAAGCCTCGTGTGTGATGGAGTTCGCACCCTGTCCGTTGACGATTGCCACCTCATGCCAGCAAACTGTCTATTGTCATCACCCCCATTCACAGTCAATCTCTGACCCATCACCTCTCCGGAGTCGCGGGTATGAACTCTGACGGGCCGCTCCACCGGACACTCGGGTCGCTCGGCAGACTCGCGGCCTGCTGGGCCATCTTCGGTCTCTGTTCGCTGGCATGCTCCCAAGATCAGCCCCCATCTCGGGCTCGACAACCTCTGGAGTTCGAGGTCGATCAAGCAGCGTGGGCGATGCGAGCGGGGGCTCCAGTGCCGCTGCGGCTGAAGATCACCTGCTCCGCTCCCGGGATTATTGAGGGTGACCTGCGGATCCTGATCGAGGACGGAATTGGTTCTACAATCGCCTTGTTACAGATCCCCGATCAGACCTACTCTGCGGGTCGACTGGAGGTCGATTACCTGCTCCCCATCCAATCGCACCAAGTACAAAGTTACTTGGTCGTGAAGTGCTTCTTCCATGACAAGAATGGCCCCGTCTACTCCAGCGCCGGGCAGCTGATTCTCCCGACGCGGAGGTCTTTTGTCGTACCAATTGTTCATGGCCCCCGTGTTGGCGAAGGCGATGACTTCGCGTGGTTAATGCTGGAGAGCTGGTGTCCCAAGCACTCGACCAACCCGACTGCGACGCCGATGCTGACGATCACGCCTCGCATCCGGGGAGCCGATCTGCCGCAAGATGCGATCAAGCATCTGCCGCATGACATTGTCGTTGTCGAGGCCGGGGGCTTCACCGATTTGGGCGGGCCGCAGGTGCGGGCGCTCGACACCTGGGTCAAAGGGGGCGGCTCGCTGTTCCTGCAAATCGGCTCGGACGAGTTGTCGACCGAGCAGCAAGCGTTCCTCGATCGTCTGACCGCGAAGAATCCCGAAGTGCTAGATGATGTCATCGAAGGGACGAAGCTCATCCCGGTCATTCGTGTGGGCACAGCTGCTCCGCTGGAGTACGGCTTCGGACAGGTCTGGCTGACGACGCAGCGGTCCTGGGCCGAGGCGACCCAGGCCGACCGCATGGCTGGCTTCATCCATTTGTGGCGACTGAAGCAAGTGCATCGAGACCAGTTGAGTCAAACGGGGCAACTGTCGTTGGAGCCTGCCCGGACGCAGCAAAACTCTCAATGGAACCGAACATACGGAGGTCAGTTCTCTCCCGGTGTGATGGACGATACGTTTCTGGCGGCCTGGGAATATCAGCTGAACAACTCCTTCAGCGCTCGCCCTGGTGAGATGATTGAAGCGCTGATGCCGCGCGACGTGCAGGCGATCCCGGTCTGGCTCCTCGGCGGGATCATCATCGTCTACATCGCTGCGATCGGATTCGGAGACTACATCGTCCTCGGCAAACTGAAGCGGCGGCGGTGGACGTGGTTCACCTTTCCCGCGATGACGCTGGCTGTCTCGCTGCTATTCATCGGCACAGCCAAGGGGTACTTGGGGGCGTCGCAGGAGCTAAGCGTGGTCGAGTACCGCGATGTGGCCGAAGACGGCACGATCTGCCGCGTGCAACGCTTCGAGTTGCTCTTCCGCTCCAGTTCGGGACGATCAATCACGAAGCTCAACAACGCGGCCTTCACTCCCGTCGCCCGCCAGTCTCCGGGCAATGGGTACAACCAGAACCGGGGGCAATCCCTGGAGAGCCAGCTGGTCATGATCGAGGGCAACCCGACCGACAAAGCGTCCGTCACGCAACAGGTCGAACAGTGGAAACCCCAGCTGAATCGGACCGTGACGTTCCCTCGCGGCCAGAAGACTCCGCTCACGCTACCCACCCCTGAATCTGGAATGAAGATCTCTTCGCCCGAGTTCACGAATCAGTTGACCGCGAAGATTCGAGAAGCTCTACCCAACACGATCGGACACGTATTCTTCACGGATCGCGTCATGATTGCGGCACCGGGACAGCTTGAAAGCCGCAGGAATGATCGTGAGTGGATGGCCTGCGGGGCACTCATGTCCATCTGCCAGCCACCGGGCAACCAACCAAGCCATGGAGAGCCGGGGGCATTTACGCTGTTCGACCAGATCAGCCCGAGTGCCGACACGGGACTGACGGACATGGTCATCGCGACTCCGGGGCATGAGGTGCTGTGTGTGGCCGTCCGCGAGGCGGACAACGAACTGGTGATCTACCGCTGGCGGTTCCCCACCCCGTAAAACGGAATTTATTCCGTTCCAGTGAATCGAGAACGGAATCAATTCCGTTCTACCCCCTGATCGAGAACTCCCATGATCGACAAACACGCAGAGAACCCAGACATCGTCGTCGACTCCCCGCCGCCGGTGGTGTCGGTGAAAGATCTGCGAGTCAAGTACGGCAAGTTCGAGGCCGTGCGCGGGATCTCCTTTGAGATTGAGAAGGGGCAGGTGTTCGGCTTCATCGGCCCGAACGGGGCAGGCAAGTCCTCCACCATCCGCGTCCTCGCCACGCTCCAGAAACAGTTCGAGGGGACCGTCCGCGTCAACGGGATCAGCGTCCGCAAAGACCCCGACCAAGTCCGCGAGATGATGGGCTACGTCCCCGACTTCTTCGGCGTCTATGACGACCTCAGTGCCCGCGAGTACCTGCACTTCTTCGCAGCTGCGTATCGGATTCCGCGCGGCCGGCGGGCGGGTTTGGTGGATGAGGTGCTGCAACTCACCGACCTGACGCACAAGGTCGATTTCCCGGTCGAGGGGCTCTCTCGCGGGATGAAGCAGCGGCTGTCGCTGGCCCGTGTGCTGTTGCATGACCCGGACTTGCTGCTACTCGATGAGCCTGCGTCGGGACTCGACCCACGAGCGCGGATTGAGCTGCGGGAGTTACTCAAAGCCCTGCAACAAATGGGGAAGACGATCCTGATCTCCAGCCACATCCTGCAAGAGCTGGCTCAGTTCTGTACCCGCATCGGGATCATGGAGGCCGGGCAGCTCGTCGCCGAAGGGGACTTGAACTCGATCTACCGCCGACTCGCCTTGCAGCGGGTGGTCCACGTCCAACTGGTCACCACGCCGCGGGGTCTGATCGAGGAACTCAGGCGGTCCGTGCATGTCATCTCGGTCGAAGAGCAGACCGACCGGTTGGCGATCCAGGTGCGTGAAAGCGAGACCGCCATCGAAGACCTGCACGACGCGATCGTGCAACTCGGTGGCCGCATCCGCATGTTCCAGCCGGAGGCGATGGACATGGAAACGGCGTTCATGAAGCTCACGGAAGGGGTGACAGCTTGAGGAAGTTTTCAGTGGTCAGTTGTCAGTGGTCAGTTTTCAGTTGTCAGTGGTCAGTATTCAGTTGTCAGTGAACTGATCCCAAAGCCCAGGGGTGCCACGTGTGTGTATTGGAAAAGTCGGCAGCCCAGAAATTCTGCCCCCTCTCCCCCACATTCGGCGAGGCTTTCAGAGAGGACTCCAGTGTGGGGGAGAGGGCCGGGGTGAG
>JAYTCW010000135.1:0-10457 GCA_043736295.1 Planctomycetota bacterium
CTGCCCGTGGTAGTACATCCCGCGATACTTCGCCCAGTCGCGGGGCAGTGGGCCATACCGGCGGCCATCGCGGCCCTCCACACGGCGGTCATCGGTGAATGATCCACTCAGCGGGTCCGCCCAGCCGGGACCGATCGAGTTCGAGGCTGTCACCGGGCCGACGATGTGCGGGTGGATCTGGTGCTCGCCGTTGAGCTGGATGCCGCGCCAGTCGATGAACTGCTCGCCGGACGGGCCAGCACTCCCCTGGCTCGTACTCCACTGGGCGGCCATCCGCAGCGTATCGGTGTCGAAGATCATCCAGTGCCTGCCGCGCGAGACGCCGCCCGCACCAGGGTCGAGGCGGATGGCGATCCCCTTATAGGCGAAGTTCTTTGCCGCTCCGGGGACTTCATACGTGTGGGTCAGTTGAGGGCCGTAGTCCATGGCCGACCACGGCTCGATGAGGCTCGGCTCGGGGCCGCGCGTGTCTCCTTTGGGCAGTCGGGCGAGGTACGCCTCATCGACCGCGACGAACTGCGAGGGGTTGTGCGGCTGGAGGTAGGTCTCGAGGATGTAGTGAATCACATCGTACTTCTGCGATGGCACCATCCACGTCTGCGGAGCCATCAGCCCGAACCCGCGCGTGAGCGTGTGGTACATCGCCAGCGGTTCGCTGCCGTTCTTGAATTTCCCTTCGGCGAAGCGGAGCGAGTTCGGCAGCGACCCGGGCCGGTCTTTGGTGCCGTGACAGTTGGCACAAACGCGCTGGTAGATCGCCTCGCCCCGCTTGAGTGAATCACCGTTCCAACCCTGAATCAACCCCGCATGGTCGAGGTGCTGCTCGTACTCCGGGATTGTAAACGTCAGCAGCGCTGGCGACGGTTGCAGCTCCTTGGCCCGGGCTGGTCCCTGCTCGCGAATCTCGATCAGGTAGCGGATCAGGTCGAGAAACTGCTGGCGGCTGGCGAGTTGGTTCACCTGCCCGGCTGGCATCAGCGAGAGCGGGTTGTCCTTCACCTCGTCGAGGTCGGCCTTCGTCAACGTGACCAGTTCCCCCAGCCGCGAGGCATCCCGCAGCACCAGCTTCTCCGGCGTTCGCTCGACCACGATGCCCGCGAGCGTCTTCCCCTCGGTGGTTACGACCGTGACCGACTCGAACCCCTTGCGGATCACCTTCGAGGGGGTGAGGACTGATTCCACCATCGTCACGTCGGTGACATCTTTGTCTGGCAGCGCCAAATCAGGACCGAGCAACGAGGCCGCTGATCCACTCACCGTATGGCACTTGGAGCAGGCCAACTGCTGCTGATGAAAGACGATCGCGCCCCGGACCGCATCGCCCTCTTGCTTCGCCTGGGCTGCGAGTTGCGAAGCAGGAACGCTCCGCAACTGATCTTCCAGCGTCTGAGCTGCTACGGGAGTCGAGATCGCTAAACCAAATCCCAACACGGCCCACATCCCATGTCGCCCTGCAAGCACTGAACTCATCATGCGTCCCAGAGTGTGGAAACTGATTGGCCATAGAATCGCGATTCCGACATCTTCTGGAAATGACCGCTCCGCCGCAACCGACTGAAATGGACAGTGGTTCGCGAAGGAGTCGTGCGCATCGAGTCAGTCAGAGTTTGGATGATGAGTGAGATAAAATTGAGTTTCCAATCTGCCCGAACCCCACGGTCGGCGATTCTTGCGGTGTCTCCCCGACCCGTCTCTGATCCGTTAGAATCTCACCGCCGCGAACGCTCCGCGCAGAACGCTCCCCTTCTGTGCCCCCACTGATTGAGCCTGAACATGCCTTTGGATTCCTGGAAGCGCGAAAGCCACACCAAAATTGTGGCCACAGCTGGCCCCGCTTGCGACACGATCGAAAAGCTGGAGGAGTTAATCCTGGCAGGCGTGGACGTGTTTCGTCTCAACACGGCTCACGGGTCGGCAGCGGAGCATCAGGTGCGGCTGGATCGCATTCGACTGGCGGAGAAGCGGGCGGGGCGAATGGTGGCGGTGCTGGTCGATCTGGCGGGTCCGAAGATGCGGCTGGGGGAGATTCCCGGTGGGTCGATTGAACTGCTGGTGGGGGAGCAGGTTGCTTTCATTCGCGGACATGTGACGACCGACCCGCGCGAGTTCACCTGCATTTATGAGCCGCTGCTCGACGAATTGACTGCTGGGAACCGCGTGATGCTGGCCGATGGAACGGTCGCCTTGCGGGTCCTCTCCAACGATGGCCAGCGGGCTCTGTGCGAGGTGACACAGGGCGGCACACTGCGCAGCAAGCAGGGAGTGAACCTCCCCTATGTCCAGCTCAAGGCGGCAGCGATGAGCGATCTCGACCGGACGAATGCGGTCTGGGCGGTGGAAGCCGGGGCCGATTACGTCAGCTTGAGCTTTGTTCGCACGGCCCAAGACATTATCGATCTGAAAGTGCTGATCCTTGCCCAGCATTCGGCCAATGCGCCGCATGTGATTGCCAAGATTGAAAAGCCCGAAGCCTTGGAGAATCTCGAAGAGATCGTCAAGGAGGCCGACGGGATCATGGTGGCGCGAGGCGATCTCGGAGTCGAGGTCGACATCGCGGAGATCGCCGTGGCTCAGAAGCGGATCGTTGCTGCCTGCCACCGGGCGAGGAAGCCGGTGATTATCGCGACGCAGATGCTCGACAGCATGCACAACTCGCGCATCCCGACGCGGGCCGAAGCGACCGATGTGGCCAATGCCATCCTCGACGGGGCCGATGCCTGCATGCTCTCCGGGGAGACGGCCATTGGAAAGTATCCCTGCGAGGCCGTGCAGATGATGCACCGCATCGCGATTGCCACCGAGCCACTCCTGCGCGATCGACTGTATACCCGCGATGGAGAGAGTCGACCGACACCCGGTGTCAGTCCGATCACCGATGCGGCCGCTCGCGCAGCTGGGCGTCTGGCCGAGGAGCTATCAGCCAAGCTGGTGGTGGTGGCCAGTTCGACGGGGCGGGCGGCGCTGAGCCTCTCGAAGAACCGCCGGTTCGTACCGACGATTGGCGTCAGTGACAGCTTGTCGTCTCTGCGCCGGATGTGCCTGTACTGGGGCGTGATCCCAGTGCCGGATGCTCCGGCGCATGAGGACCGGGAACTGATTGAGTTCGTGGTCCAGCGCGGTCTGGCGACGGGAGATCTGCAACGCGGCGACCGGATTCTGGTACTCTCTGGGACCGGGTTGCCGACGAGTCGGCATAATGTCGTGCTGGTGCATGAGGTGTAGTCGTGCCAGAAAGCCCAGTGGTTGCAACCACTGGGCTTTGGAGATCGACTTTCTTCCAGAGGATTTTCTATGTCACTCGTGCTCAAGAATGTCCGCAAGAGCTACAAGCTCCCGGATGGAACGCGGTTGCCGATTCTGGGCATCAACTCATTTGAGTTGCAGGCCGGGGAGCAGGTCGCGCTGATTGGCTCCAGCGGGGGCGGGAAGACCACGCTGCTGAACTCGATCGCGGGGATCACCACGATCGACGCCGGCTCGATCGTGGTCGACGGCATCGACATCTCGAAACTCCCCGAGCCGAGTCGCGACCGGTTTCGCGCTCAACGGATCGGGATCGTGTTTCAGACGTTCCACCTGCTGCCCGCGTTTACGGCCCTGGAGAATGTGTTACTCGGGATGTCGTTCAGTGGACGAGTCAATCGGTCGCGGGCCAAAGAATTGCTCGACCGGGTGGGACTCGGCCAGCGGCTGAATCACCGTCCGCCGATGCTGTCGGTGGGGGAGCAGCAGCGCGTCGCTGTCGCCCGCTCGCTGGCCAACTCGCCGAAGCTGATGCTAGCGGATGAACCGACCGCGAGTGTGGATCAGGCGAACCAGACGAAGATCCTCGACCTGATTCGCGAGTCGTGCCGCGAGAACAAGATCTCGCTGCTGCTGGTGACCCATGCTCCCGAAGTCGCAGCTGCGTTTGACCGCGTGGAGACCCTGAGCCAGTTCAATCAACCGGGAGAGTCCGCATGAACCTGTTCCAAATTGCACTCAAGAACATGCGGCAGCGCGGCGTGGCGTCGTGGCTCACCATGATCAGCGTGGCCCTGGGGGTCTCGTTGATGATTGCGGTGCTGGTACTGCACGGCGTACTCGACAAGCAGTTTTCACAGACCGGCAGTGGGTACAGCCTCATCATCGGTCCCGAAGGCAGCCCCACTCAACTGGTGCTGGCAGCGGTATACCGTATGGAGAATTCGACCTCGAACATGCCGTGGCGGTACTACCAGAAATGGGTTCAGGATCCCCGCGTGGAACTGGCCGTTCCGCTCAGTTTTGGCGACTCGACGGAGTTGGGCAACTTTCCGGTCATCGGCACGACGCCGCAGTATTTCAAGCTGCCCTATGCCCGGACGCCCGAGCCGCAGCCGTACCGCGTGAAGGGAAACTTTCTGAAGGGCTCATGGGACGCGGTGATCGGTTCCGAGGTGGCCCGTCGCAATGGGTGGACTGCGGACGAGGACCTCAACTTAAACGGAAAACTGGATGCTGATGAGGATCTAAATGGCAACGGCCAGCTCGATGCCGGGTCGCAGTTCCAACTCCTGCATGGAGGGCAGAAGGGCGAAGATGCGCACGTCCACAAAGAGAAGTTCACGGTCAGGGGGATCCTCAAGGCGACGGGCACTCCCAACGACCGTACCGTCTTCATTCACATCGACGGGTTCTTTATGATAGCCGGTCACGGGAACCCGCTTCGCGAAGCGATCCATAGCGAGGCTCAATACTTCCATGAAGTCGAAGAGATGCTGCTGGAGAAATACAAACCCGAACTTGAGGCCGAGAAGCGCGAGGCTGCTGCCATTAAGCTGAACCCGGAACACGCAGCTCATGCGGTTCCCGACCTGTCAAAGGAGGTCTCGGCGATCCTGATCGTGACGAAGGGGGACGGACTGGAGAGCGCTAATAACGCCCTTAGCATTTATGAAGATCTGGGCGAAGAGAACGCCGCGATGGCGGTCAGCCCCGTGCAGGTCATGGACAAGATCATGCGGAATCTGGTCGGCAACATCCAGCTGGCGTTTCTGTGCCTGACGGGGTTGATCGTGGCAGTATCGGGGATTGGGATTTTCGTCAGCATCTACAACTCGATGAACGAGCGGCGGCGAGAGATCGCGATCATGCGAGCCCTCGGGGCTCAGCGGAGAACGGTGTCGCTGATGATCTTGTGCGAGACGCTGCTGTTGTGCCTGGGCGGCGGGTTACTCGGGCTATTGCTGGGCCACGGGTTGATGGTCGCAGCCTCTCCCATCCTGGAGGCCCGGAGCGGGCTGCTGATCGACCGGTGGGCGTACTCAAAGTGGGAACTGATCGTGCTCCCGATCTCGCTGGTCCTGGCGACCTTGAGTGGACTGATCCCGAGCATTACGGCGTACCGGACCGATGTGGCGGAAACGCTGGCTCAGTAGGGCCGCTTTGCAGCACCCCGGCCATCACGCTCCCAGCAACTGCTTCAGCACAGCGAGGTTCTCGCGAGCGTCAAAAATCGATCGAATGGGGATGTGAAAGCCGGAAACAACGCGACAGGCGATTTGGCCCGACCCCGACTTGAGCAACAGCTGGAATTGACTATTTTCGATCACGTACTGCTCGACGGTTTCGGCGTGAGAATCAACAATCCAATATTCACCCACGCCGTGCGCTTCGTAATCGTCGAACTTGACTCCGCGATCCCGGGCTGTCGTCGACTTCGACAAGACTTCGACTACCAAATCGGGGACGGGGAACAACATGGTCTCCGGTTCAATGATCGCGGCCTTCTCGGGGCCGAAGAACACAACATCGGGTTCGTAATCGTTACGGGGAAAAACGCACAGGCATTTCTCATCGAGAACCTCACCCAGCGCATGCATTCGAACGTACGCACTCAGCAAGGACAACACATTCAACTTAGCCATCATGTGTCGACTGCGGGCGGGCGAGTGAATGATGATTTCTCCTTCAATGAATTCCACCTTCTGATCGTCCGACATCTCTTCGCGGAATTTCGTCCGGGCCAGGGCCTCCGTCTGGAGACGGTCATTCAGCGTGGCCACAATTTCGGGCAAACACGGCGATTTCAGGAGCGGTGCGAGGTCGAGTGTGGTCATAGACATCAGCATACTCGGGGGAGATCAGTCACGACAACCTGAAAGCCAGTGATGACTCACCTTTCAGGGGAGAGCAGCCAAACACTGCAATCACTCCGGCACTCGGAACTGGAAGCGGTTCCACTGACGGAAGAACTCCAGCGCGTTGTTGGAACTGGTCGTACTGCCCATCGCACTGGTTCTCGCCACCTTGAGCGGGCTGATCCCGAGCATCACGGCCTACCGGACCGATGTGGCGGAGACACTGGCTCAATAGGAAGCCATCAGCGATCAGCCAGACGGTTGTGGAACCGTCTGGCTGATCGCACAGATGGGAACTACTTTCCCTCGATCCGCTTCAAGGTGTACTTCCGAGCGGGTGGCTGGTTCTTGGTGAAGATCTCGTCTTCGATGGCCATTGCTTCTGCGTTGGCCTTGGCAACTCGTTCCTCCATCCCTGTGTGCTGTTCAGTCAGCTTGGCGAGTTGCTCCTGCTTCGCCTTGTCGTCGGGGTGGGCTTCGGCGTCGCGCTGGGTGCGGGCGTAGCCTTGGAATTGGCCCCACTGACCGCGCAGGGCCTTGACCGGTCCCTCGTTCCGTTGCTTGTTGAGCATGGCCACGGCGAGGGCCTGCTGGTACTGCGGGGTCTTGGTGTTCTCTTGCAGCTCAATGTGCGCGGCCAAGGCGGTGTGGGCAGTTGAAGGTACGATGTCGAGTTGGCGATGCACCGTAAATGCACCGCATTCCATGAAATGCACCGTATTTGGCGCATTTTCAGAATTTATTTATTCCACAAGTGATTGAAATAAAACAACTTGTGGATATCCGAGTCATCTGTCTATTTCGCCCATCACGATATCCAGCGACCCCACGATCGCCGGAATGTCGGCGATCAGGATTCCCTCGCACAACGGACCGGTGACGGAGAGATTGCAGAAGCAGGAACTCTTCGCTCGGGCGCGGAGCGGTTCGGCCTGGCCATCGCCAACGATGTAGAACCCCATCTGCCCGCGCGGGCATTCGGTTTCGAGATAGCACTCGTCGACCGGCAGCTTGGTCGACATCTTGTACGGCACGCGGAAGGCCCCCTGGGTCGTCGGGTACTTGTCGAGGGCTTGCCGCACGAGGCGGATCGCCTGGGTCACTTCGAGCATCCGCACAAAGAACCGGCACCAGTTGTCGCCCAGGATCACTTCACTCGGGATGTTCTTGATCCCAGCGAACGGGGCGTACGGGATCTCAAATTCGTACCCTTCGTACATCCGCGTGTAGATGTGTTCCCCATCGCGTCGCAGGTCGAAGTCGACCCCGCTGCCACGCAACACCGGCCCGGTGCAGCCGTAGCTGATGGCCATCTCACCCGACATCACGCCACTGCCTGCGGTACGTTTGATGAAGATCGAGTTACGAGTCAGCAACGTGTGGTATTCAAAGATCCGCTTTTCGAGCCATTCGAGGAACAGCAGACACGCCTCGGCCCAGGACATTTTCAGATTCGGACTCTTGCCAGTCAGTGAGGCCAGACCCGGCGGAATCGTGATCTGCGTGGGCAAATCGTGCGTCGCCCCGCCAATGGTGATGTAGCTGTAGGTCAGGCGAGCGCCACAGACTTCCTCGAACAGATCGAGGATGATCTCCCGTTCGCGGAACGCATATAAGAACGGGCTGAACGTCCCCAGATCGAGCCCATAGGCCCCCATCCCGACGAGATGGCTGGCGATCCGCCCCATCTCGCTGATGATCACGCGAAGGGTCATTGCCCGCTCCGGCACCTCGATTTTCAACAGCTTCTCATAGGTCAGTGCCAGACCCAGATTCATATTCATTCCGGCCAGATAATCCATCCGGTCGGTATACGGAATCCACTGCGGCCCGTTGAGATTCTCGCCGATCTTTTCCGCACAGCGGTGCAAGTAACCTAAGTGAGGCGTCGTCTCATGCACGACTTCGCCATCGGTCCGCAGCAGCAACCGCAACACGCCGTGAGTACTCGGGTGCTGAGGGCCCATGTTGACGAGCATCTCGTCCGTACGAACGTCGAACTCAACAATGCGGGGGTCTTCGAGGACAGCTGTGGACATGAGGTTCAGGTTCCCGGGGTCGAAGGAGAACCTGATTCTACAGCGGAGGTGGCGGTCCTGCCACAATCTGTTGAGGCATTCCGGCCTTTCCCGGTTCAGAGAGGTGCCGAGGCTGCATGGGAGAAGATGCAGGCGAACCCGTGGGCGGGGTTGATCGAAGACAACGCACGTGTTCAATTTCGTGCAAGGCACTGGTTCCCCGACCGGCTGGCCTCTGTCGACATGGGTGAACACATGGGGGTGACTGGCGTAGCCCACCACTGGCGACATCCGCGTGACTGAATGGGGCGTCATTCCCCATGAGGCATCAGCCCTCCCGTTGAAGCAAACAGGACGGAGTGGCCCAGTCACCGCTGTCGATGTCTGGGCCACGAAAGCATCCGGGTCGCGCAGGAGCAAGAGGGAGAGATTGAAACACTCCGCGCTTCAGCCGAGGCGGTTTCGGGGGTCTGTTGGCCTGGCGTTTTGGTAATGACGTGGGTGGGGGTGGGCGTCGCGCCAGCGGGCGAAGGCCAGCAGGACGACCCAGTGTCACCTCAGATGACTGAGTTCAAACAAACATTCTCCAGTTCCCGAGCTTGACCCACTGTTGACCAGTTGGCCTCTCCAAACATCGAATGCCCCTGAGCCCTCGCTACGCACCGAGTGACTGGTCCGACTCGCTACCCCTCACCGGCTGTCGCGAGTTCAAATACGACTCCAACAGCACCTGCGCCGCCAGCATATCCAGCTTCTTCTTCCGCTGCTGACGAGACAAATCCAGCTCGATCAAATGGTCGATCACCACAGCTGTGGTGCAACGTTCGTCGTGCATCGCGGTGGGCAGGCCGAGCTGGGAATAGAGCCAGGCGGCGAAGCGGCGACAGTGGGCGGACTTCTGGCTTTCGAGGCCGTTCATGTGAATCGGCAGGCCAATCACGATCCCCTTGACGACGTATTCCTCGCACCAGTGCCGGATCTGTTTGAGGTCGAGAGCGGAGGTCCGGCGGGTGTAGTTCTCGATGGGGCTAGAAATCGTCTGCTCTGGTGTGGAGATCGCGAACCCCATCCGCTTGTCGCCATAGTCGATCCCCAGCAACCGACCATACGCGGGTGGCTCGGGAAATGTCGCCGACTCTGGCGTCTTTGAAGCGAGGTTCGGCGAACTCAAGTCTGGCTCGGGGTGGGTAGTCATAACAGCGAGTGTATCGAAAACACCTGCGAAGAATTCAGACCAATACTGTGAAGAGTGAATTTTCACCGCAGAGGGCGCGGAAGTTCGCAGAGGAAAACTGTTCTGCTGACTCTGCGAAACTTTGCATGGCAATCTTTGGAAGTCCACAGCGGCTGAAAGAATTTCTCTGGCCCGGCTGGCTGCCGCCCGCGCAGCGTCCGGGTGGCGGGGATGACGCGATGGGCCCTCTGCGGTGAACTTTCTGAACTCCATCTTCGGAGAGTTATTCTTTCCCACGATGGCTCAATCAAATGTCACATCATCGTGTTCGTCGATTTCCTCTGCATTGATTTCCTGTGTGTCGATTTCCTCTGTAATGTCTGGCAGTGATGGCAGCGGCATGTCCCCCTCGATCACCACGCGAAACATCAATTCGGGCGTCTTCTTCCGGTTGATCGCTCGGGCCAACTCCGACCGCATTCGACCGCTATTGGCAGCCAGACGAGCCATCACCTCTTCCGGGCGAAAGTCCTTGGCGAAACCCAGCGGAGCAACCGTCACCAGCAAACAATTCGCATCAGGTGCCGGGGTCACCTGCACCACATACACATCGCGTAGCCGGTCATCATCCAGCTCGCCGGACAGCACCTGATCCAGTGTGCGCTGCACTTGGCTGCACATTTGCATTGTCTTACGGTCTGGCTGATGAGGTTGTTTTGAACCGGATCGACCGCGACGGGGTGATGTCATCCACAACTCCAGATTCGGGCTGCGGCAACTAGGAAACACTCCAGTCACCCGCCGTCCCCATAATAGACAGCTGGAGCCAGAACCCACCGCCAAGGTTCGCGGATTCTGAGGCGATTTGCAAAATCGGTTGCCGCCCCGATGCTGAATCGTTCACGGGCGTTTCGTGGGGGCAGGCAATCTTGGAATTGGATTGTCCACTTCCTCCTGCATCCACAAATAGTCGGATGAACCCAAATAGGTCGAGACGTTCCGAGCGGGTTGGTCATTCTCGGATCGGAAATGGTGTCCATCGCCCCCTTGACCGGGAGGGCGAAGCCAGTGCTGTGAACATGATCGCCCTCCCCGTGGGGCACGTTTCCTACGTGCCCGTCCCCGCGCATCACGGGGCGCATCACAGCTTGTCTGCGTTGCTAA
>JAYTCW010000136.1:0-4566 GCA_043736295.1 Planctomycetota bacterium
ATGGTGACCGATGCCGAGGGACGGATCACCGTGCCCGAGGGGGACGAGCCGAAGACGCTGGTCATCTTCACCCCCGGCTATGCGAGAACCATCATCACACCACTCCTGCGACTCGATCCCGACTCGACCGGGTTGATCCAGATTCCCGTTGCTCCCGCTGCATCCATTCTGGGAGTCCAGGCTGCGGGTTCTCCCATCGGTGCGGGGCAGAGCGGGGTGTCGCTGCACTACTACGCGTCCGATGGCTTCGACCATATGATCCACAACCTCTCACAAGACGAGAACGGGGAGTGCCGAATCGACTCGCTGGCGGCGGGGGATTACCTCGTCATGTTACAACACCGCGACGGCAACATGTCGACCAGTTGCTGGACGAAGAAGGTCACTCTCCAGGCCGGAGAGCAGCTGAAACTTCCGCTGGGCGAGATGACCGGCACGCTGACGCTGAGCGGGCGGACGACGCCGTTCACGGACATCCAGATTACCCGTAAGCCGAACCTCCCCGGTGTCGATGTCACCCAGCTGGATGATGGCTCCAGTATCCGGAACGTGGCGACGATGTCCGATATCGACGGGTATTTTCAGATCAGTCGCGTCGAGCCGGGTGCCTATGCTGTGGAGATCGGGAGACTCGACCGCTTCGGAGGCGGGTTTCGACTCGGACCCGGCAAAGGCCCGACGGAACTCCTCCTCATCGAGGACACCCACGTCGACTACGCCACTGGCGAGGTCACGCCCCCGGAAGCTGCAGTGGTGGTTCCGGACCCGAGTCGGTAACTCTGCGATCCGTATGCCTTCCATGCCCGGAGTGACCCGAATCGGACGAGTGGTCCAGACGTTGCTTTGAACGCCTGGGCCATCCCGCCAATGTTCCACGCACGCGCCGCGACTGGATCATGCGATGCAGTGCAATCCTCCCCCCCCCACTCACACCCCCTCCGAAAATGCGGTAGGCTGGTTGACACCCGCACGGATTCCGTAGACTTCCCCCATGACTCAACCACCTCTCCCCGAACAGATCGTGAACCCGCTCCCCTGTTACGTGGGGATCGACATCGGCGGCACCCGCATCAAGGCCGGGGTGGTTCGCGAGGACGGGACCGTCCTCGCCAACGCCGCCTTTCCCATCAAGCTCGACGCCGGACGGGATGAGGGACTGGCCCATCTGTACGCTGTCATCGACCGCATCATCGCCGAAAGCCAGGCCCGCCAGCAGATCGTCGGTATCGGCATCGCCGCTCCCGGCACGATGGACATCCCCGCCGGAATCATCTTCCACCCCTTCAACTTGCCGGGCTGGCAGAACCTCCCCATTAAGCAGCTGGTTCACGACCGATTCGGATTGCCGGTGGTGCTGCAGAACGATGCCAACGCTGCGGCACTGGGTGAAAGCTGGCTAGGGCGGGCGCAGGGGATGAGCAGCCTGATGTTCTGGACGCTGGGGACCGGAGTCGGCGGCGGGATCGTCCTCAATGGACAGGTGTGGGAGGGGGCTCACTCGCACGCCGCTGAATGCGGTCACATGATTATCCAGCACGAGGGCGGCCCCCGCTCCGATCACGGCATTCACGGCTCGGTCGAACTCTACGCCGGGTCGAAGGGCCTGCTGCGGCGGTGTAAGGAAGCCCTGGCCGCTGGGGCCAAATCCTCCCTGCGCGCCCGCATCGAAAACAACGAAACGGTGACCCCGATCGTGATCGCCGAAGAGGCCAAGGCGGGGGACGGCCTGGCCGACCGCCTCATCATGGAGACAGCTGTGTATCTCGCCATTGGCACGGTGAACATCATGCACACGTTAAACCCGGCGATGGTGCTGTTCGGCGGGGCGATGACGTTCGACCAACACAACAGCGAGCTGGGCAGACGGTTCATCGCCAAGGTCCGCGACGAGGTCAAGGCGCGGGCCTTCCCGATCCCGGCCCAGCGGACGATCATCGACTACGCCTCCCTCGGCGGCGACGCCGGGTTTATCGGCTCGGCAGGGTGCATTCGGAATCATCTCCACCGGTTGCAGGACTGAGTGGTGCCCGACGAGCATGCCTCTTCTACGCCCCCTCGTGGTGACAAATCAGCTCAGAATCTCATTCACCACCCGGCCATGCACATCGGTCAGTCGGAAGTTGCGGCCTCGGAATGTGTAGGTCAGACGGCCTCCCCGCCAGACTTGCGCATGTGGGGGATGTTTGGGCTCAGAAAGCGGAGACAAATCAACCGCTCAGCGCTTGGTAAAACCTCTTTGGCCCTCATCGCCTATACCTCACATAGCGCTGGCAGAGTGTCGTCCACCAGCCGAGAAACAAACCGATTGAGAGCTCAATCATACCGTAGCTGCAATCACCGGATTTCGCTGTCTCCTTGAAAGGCATCAGCAGCAAGATACCGGGCATCGCGATGTCAAGATGGGCATCACCGACCGCGATGCAGATTCACGCGACGCTCGGGCCTCGCTGACACATCGGGATATTGAAGACTGCTATCTCATCTTCTGCCACAGCCCGCGATAGATGGGCAACCCCAGTTGGCGTTTCTTGCGCTCGAAGCTGGTCTGGTAATCCATATCGTGTTCCGGAATCCGCTCCAAAGGGGCAGTCCGCTTCTGGAAATCGGGGTGGTGATCCATCAGGGATTCGATCACTCTGAAGTATTCCTCGACATCGGTCCAGGAATGCAATAGCCCGCCCAACTTGAGGAGCCCAGAAGTGTTCTGAGCAAACAAATCGTTAAATACCCGTCGTTTGCGGTGGCGAGCCTTCCACCACGGATCGGGGAAGTAGACATGCACTGCGTCGACTGATCCGGGAGCAATTAGCTTGTGGTAGGCGACATTGACATCGCCGCCCCAGATGCGAGCGCTGGGCGATTGGAGTTTCATCAGACGTCGAGAAGCGCGCCGACCTTCCTTGTAGTCGAGTTCGATCCCGACATAGTTCGTGCCCGCGTTCCGCTGGCTCGCCGAATGTACGAACAAGCCTCGACCACACCCCACATCCAGTTCCACCGGGTTCGAGTTCCCGAAATACCGGATCCAGTCGAGTCCCTGCGGATGGGACTCGACCAACTCGGTGATCGGCTCGAACCACGGGCGCAGATCCTCCCGCAGCTGTTCGGCGGTCTCGGTCCCTTGGTCGTCAGGTTCCACTTCAGCGGACATGCGTGTCGTTATCTCGTCGGAGTCATCTCACCGGTCATTGGCTCAGCCGATGTGTAAGGCCGCCAGAACGATTCGGGAGTATAACGAGAGACCCGCACGGGGTGATGCCCACACGCCGAGTATTCGCGTTTTTCCCACAGTGAGCAGTCCGGCGCTAGCCGCCGATTCCATTTAGACTGGCCCTGAGGTGACAGGGCAACCGGTGGCCAGCGCCAGCCTGCCCACTCTGCTAGCGATGATCGGCATCGCTGAACGAGACGACCTGACCACTGCCGTTTTTATACGAGAACGACTGGTCCAGGCTCCCCACCGCAGCCCCGACATCTTGCAGTTCGTTGCGGACGTTGTTGGAGGCTTCCGCGAGTCCGGAGACCATGCCCAGGGTGGCAATGGTGCTGACCAGAGCCAGCTCCGCCGAGATCACAAAACCGGCTTCATCCTGCCACAGTGCACAAGCGATACGTTGCATTTTCGAACCCTCTGTTGCACATCGGAAACATCTGTTCGAACCGGTCTGACCGGCCCCCACAGAACCTATGTCGAGGTGAATGCAAGGCAAATCGTGATTGGAAGAGTCGCTGTAAGAAATACAAGCGATGGTTCAACGTACCGATCGCACCGTGGATAACGCCAGTACCGACTGCGTGGCCTAAACGCTGCTTAGAGACTCGGGCACTGCCGCGCGCGGTGGCAGAAGGCGTAGTCCTCGGCGAGATACCATGAGCCGCCTTTCCACGGGCGGACCAGCGGCTGAAAGAACGGCCACAGCGGGCGCGGCGTATGCTGATTGCACACCGGCAACTCCAACGTCCGAGCGACGGTTTCATAAGCCTAGCGGCGGATGTGCAGGAACCCCGCCGCAGCATACAGAATCTCGTGCAGGCCCCCCTGCACCCCGAACTGAAATCGCTGCGTCCCCGGCAGCACGTGCATCGCCAGCTCGCGCTGCCCCTTCTTCGGATAAATCCCGCATGTGATCGGCAACCCGTGCCGTCGCAGCTTCTCCACATCGTCCGGGTCGAACCCCACGTCCGAGTCGATCCACAGCGTCTCGTCGAACCCATCGCGCAAGGCATCACTGGCCAGCTGATTTCGAGCTTGGTCTATGGCCGAGTATCCCTCGACCCTTCGCACGACATATCCGCGCCGTTCCAACTCGACAAGGCCCGTCTGACACCGCGAGAAGATCCGCCCCTGAAACGGCACCAACACCACGCACCCCGACGGGGTCATGTCGACCTTCACGCTCGGTGAGGGAATTCCGAGCGGGGCATCGCTGACGGGATTCATGGGGACTCTCTGAGAAGTAGCCACTCGCCGCTCGGACTTCGCCGCGTGAATCTGGCAGTGCGGATTCTAGCGGTGCATACTGCTCCTCTGCACGGAAGCGGCCCCGACCGTTACGGCACAACTCC
>JAYTCW010000137.1:0-45097 GCA_043736295.1 Planctomycetota bacterium
TGAGGACATCATTGCCCGGGCGCAAATCCCGTGCCAAGTTTTCCGGGGGCGGTAAAGATTCTAAAGTAAGTGCCATTGGGCTAGCGCCGTGCCGCTCACGGGTTACTCGAACGTGGAGTCGTCCGGCACAGTGGTCTTCGGGGAGGCGGGGCCATAGAAGTTGCGGGGGAGCGACTTCTCTTTTTCCCCAGCGGTGCCCTGCTCTTTTCCGAACAGCAGAATTGGGATCTTCACGCGCGGGGCTTCGGGATCGTCGGTCGAGATCACCAGCCAGCCATCGACGCGCCCCGGGGCGAGATCGGGACCGATGCTGACCTGAATCGGCCAAGCCACTTCCCCGTCAGCGCCGGGAGTGATCTCACCCAGCACGACCGTCACACCGGGAAGCGGTTTCGCCTCGGCGGCATTACCAGCTGTCATCGCCTCGGCACTCATGACGTGAGCGGGCTTGTCGCGGAAGTCGCGGACCATGACCACGCGCGAGTCGGGTTCGCCGGTCAATTGATAGAAGTAGAGTTCATTCGGCTCGACAGTCAGCTTCTTCTTGGGCAGCGTGATACGAAACTCCAAGGTCTCGGTCCGGGGCTGGCCGTCGTTGTAGCTGACGGCAACCGAGTAGCTCTTGTCGCCCGGTTGCTCTTTGGCCGGACGAATCCCCATCGCCAGGACGCCGTGTTCCCCGGGTGCGAACTCGGTCCGCTCCTCATGTCGCCGCTCGGCGTTGTACCCCACCAGCTTGGGAGTCAAACAGCCACAGCTGGGCTTCACCTCGGTGATCTTGACGGGGCGGGAGCTGCGGTTCTCGAAATGGAATTGAGCCTCGTGAATGGCGCGAGGCTGAGGCTGGCCGAAGTTGACCATGTACTGGTCAAACGCCAAGGCAGGTCGATCCGGTCCGGGAATCGCGGCTTGAGTCCGGCTGGTGGCGACGGAATGAAACAGCGACAACACCGCCGGGGCGAGCAAGGCCAGCACGACGGCCCAGCGCGCGACTCCCCGCGATGCAGTTGGTGAAACGGTGGGAGTGGTCATGGGTCGATCCATCTGTGGGTGGCGTTGAGCGAGCGGAGAAAGCCCGTTGTGGGATAGGCTTCCAGCCGTTTCACGAAAGATGACAGGCTGGAAGCCTATCCCACGAAGTCAGACAAGCCCGAGCTGAGCGATATACCAGAGACGAATTCTCTGGGGCAAGACCGGTTGTGGCAGGATTCGCCGATCGATCTTGCTGCAAGCGAGCGGGTTGGAATACAACCCGTTCGAGTGAAGCCAGCGCATGGAAAACGGAGTTTCCACGCGGGCGTTTGCGTACCCTCCGGGGCACACCCCCGGTCGCGACAGGTGTCAATTCCATGCTGCATGCCACACGGACGTGGGTCTCGCGATTCTTGTTTCACCCACATGCCTTGTCATTGGCGTGCGGAGCCGCAGCGGGGACGGCATGGATCGCTGTCTGTGCGGTCTACTGGACGGCGTTCGAACCGGTTCCGGCAGCCCGGATCACGTTTGCAATAGCGTGGGCACTGACGCTGGCGATTCTCGGGTCGCCTCGCGTTTCGGGATTGCTGAGCCATATCCCGCACTTCTGGCGAGTCGGTGCAGCGAGTTGCGGCCTGGCTCTGTTCCCGACGGTATGGAAAGCGGTTCTCTCTCGTCGCGAGCTGATCCCCCTCGACTGGTATGCCGGGGAGTGGACCTCGCTGGCGGCGATGGCGATTCCGGCAGTGCTGACTTTGGTGCCCGCGATTGCACTGGGATGTCTGCTCTGCCCTGCCCCCTCAGTAGATTCGAAGGGCTCGCGGAGCAATCCCCTGCCCTCGTTCTGGCTGGGAGTAGCGTTGAGTTGGTGCGTACTGCCGACGACGTTGTTCGTGCGAGCCAGTGCGGATCAAGTGTTGCTGGGACTGTCGGCCTGCTTGCTCGTGGGAGCTGGGGTGTCGCTGTTTCTGCGCGGGGAAGCGGGTAATGAGCTTGACCGTAGCGTGGGCTTTAGCCCACGCGGGATCGCGATCATCCAAGACGCGTGGGCTAAAGCCCACGCTACGGCACACGTGGTGACGGCGCTGCTCATCGGTCTAACGCTCGAGGCGGCGAACCGTGCGGCGGAGCAACTCGTACTGGAGTCGCTGCCATTGAAGTTCTTTGGCTGGGCGGGCTTCTTGGTCGGTGCGGTCGTCTTTGCGAACTGGCGTCGACAAAACATCGACGCTCGGGCGGGACTGAGGCGGTCTCTATTCTTCACCGCTCTCGCAGCTGCGGCTGTGATCGTGTTGTTCCCGCTCTGGATCCGTTTGGGGATCTGGTCTTCAGCGACCTTGAGTTCACTCCTCTCAATCATGCTGGCCAAGGGGCTGATCCCGCTTGGCATCATGTTGCCCGTGGGGTGTGCGAGTGGGGCGCTACTGAGCCGTGCCGGTAGCGTGGGCTTTAGCCCACGCGTCCTGAATGATCGCGATCCTGCGTGGGCTAAAGCCCACGCGACTGACTCTTTGGGGCGCGGCCTGATCGCTGTCTCGATCGGAGTCGGTTACGTACTGGCCACAGCGGTCACCTTGCCGATGGTCGCGGTGCTCGCCGGAGTCACTGTGGTCGCAACGGGGCTGTCACTCGCCCTCTGGCCCGCGAGCGACTGGAAAGCCCTCACCACTCGCCGGGGAATGAATCGCCCTGCCGCAGCGTTGGCGGCCTGTGTCTGTCTCGTCGCCGTCACGCTCACCTGCCAAGACTGGCTCAATCCGGCTCGGTCGGCGCAGCTACTCTTCAGTGGGGAGGCGTTCGCCGCAGCCGGGAGCGGTCATGACCTCCTCACCATTGAACGCGCGGACCGATCGCGCTGGTTGAAGACGATCGAGGGCGAGAACGGTGTTTGGACGGTCTGGCGGCAGCGCGCCAACCAACTTGTCGTCCGACGAAACGGCCTTCCGGCGGGACAGCTGAGCCTCGATCCGGCTCTGGGACCGCAGAACTTCTGGTCGATCATGGCGACGGCCGTGCCGCTGGTGGTCCACCCCAAAGCGGACGACGTGTTGTGTCTGGGGGCTCCCGGAGCCGTCGAGATTAACACGCTGCTCGGCTTTCCGGTGCAGTCGCTCACCTGTGTCGAGGCGGATCGCGATGTTCGCACGCTAATCGAGTACGAGGCCACACTCATGACGACTCCGTCCCGCTTGCAAGACGGTCGACTGGAATGGGTCACTGCCACTCCTATGCAGTTCGTGACCTCACTGGCACCTCGCACTTACGATGTGATTGTCTGCCCGGAGATCTCTGCCGTCCCCCTGCGATCGCAACCTCAGTTCACCCGAGAATTCCATGCTCGAATGGCCGGTCACCTGAACGAGGGTGGGCTGTTCTGTCAGCGCATGAACATCGTCGATTTCGGTTCCACTCCGCTGATTGACACCTTGCGCAGTCTGCGGTCGGCGTTTGAGCAGACCAGTGTCATCACCACTGACGGGTCCGAGGTGCTGCTGCTGGCGACGAACTCCCCTGCCCCGCTGTTTGAACCCGGCTTCGTCACTCGACTGGAGACGCCACAGATCCAACGCCTGTGTGCCACTCTGGGAGCGGATTGGTCAGCGTTCACTCAACTCGCCTGCGTCCCCGCCGAGGCTGTCGACGAACTGCTCGCCAGGTCCAGCGGCACTCCCAATAGCTGCGCGAATGCTCGCTTCACGATGAATCTGGGAGCGGAGACTCTGCGCTGGGGACCGAAGTGGAAAGAGAAACAAGCCCTCTTTGCGAATCGCACAGAGCTGATCCTGACAGCCATGAAGCTGGAGGAAGAGCCCGAGCAAATCGTGGCGCGACGCATTCAAGACGCGCAGGAACGAGTTCGCATCCTGACCGAGACCGCCGATGATCAGTGGAGTTACCGCCGTGTTCTGAAGGGAGCCCTGAAGGACCGGCCCCGCACCTCGATCCAGAAAGTGAACAACGAAATTCGCCAGGCACTGATCCCGGAAGACCAGCACCGCAAAGCCTACATGGTCGCTCTCGGACGTGCGGCTCGTGAAGAGTTCCCGACACTGGAAGCGATCGAGCGTGTGGAGAAATTCGCAGCCCCCTACGACCCGCTGGTGACCGACTTCGTGTCGTTCGAGGTGGCCCACCTTCTCGGCCGGATGAAGGTCGCTGATCCCTCCCGCGAATATCGGCACTGGATGCACTGCATCACTTATGCACCCGGAAACGATCGATCGGTCCTCCCCGTCGCAGCTGCCCTTGATCTGCTGCGTCGAAATCCGGAGATCGTCCCCGACGCTGCGTGGCGCTGGGACCAGTTCAGCCAGTTGCTGGATGTGATGCGTGTTCGCTGGGCGGGTCGCTGGCAAGCCGACGCACCATCTCGGTACGAGGCCGCCGACATGCAGCGTTCCAGCGAGGCGGTCACGGCGACGCTGTCCGCGATGGATGATTTGGCTACAGAGGCTGGAGTGGATCGCGAAACCTGGAAAGTCCAACGACGAATCTGGGAAGAATCCCTAGTGACTCCGACGCGGGCTCGGCAAGAGAACCACGACCCGAAGGACCAAATGCTGGAATCGGTCCGCCAGGAATGGATGCGGCGGAATAGCGAACTGGCTGAACCGAAGTGAATTGGATGGATCAACATGCCAGCGGCACGAGTCGCACATCAGCCCGCAACGTCTGCTGGCGAAATGGATGAGGTAGTGAACCATGTCACAAAAGCTGCGTCACAGCGTATTTCGTGATAGGATGAGGCACGTCGAATCGTGGAAGATTCTTCCGATCCCTCGGAGTGTGCCATGCCCTTACGATCTGTCCTGAGTGCCATGTGCCTGTGTCTGGCTATCTATTCGGGAGGCCGCATCGCCCACGCGCAAAACAATGGTATCGGCGGTATTCGCATCGACGCTGACGGAGTCGTGTCGACAATCGTTCCACTCAAGGAGTCCGCAGCTGCCACCAAGAAGCGGCAACAGGCGTACCTGACTTCTCATCTGCTTGAGCCGTTGGCGATGTCGACTCTGTCGCGACGAGTCTCTTTGAAGCAACTGGATTTGGAGTTGGCAAAGATTGCGCAGGCGAACGGTGAGGCTCCCGCCGAACTGAGATACCTGGCGGGTTTAACTCGCATCGATTACCTGGTGGTGGACCGAGATTCGCACGACATTGCGCTCGTCGGACCCGCCGAAGGGTTCGCGCCCGACTTGCAAGGCCGTATGCGTGGAATCACCTCGGGCCGACCGGTGCTGAATCTGGAAGATCTTCTGGTGGCATGGCGCACGGTCAACTCCGGAAGCACCTACGTGAGCTGCTCCATCGACCCGACCAAGGACGGGTTAGCGGCGTTCAATGCGTTCACCAGCCAGAATCAGGTGGCCACTCCGGATACCGTGGGACAACTGTTTGACCGAATGGCAGCTCGGTTGGGCCGCCAAGCGATCACAGTCACTGGCGTTCCCCAGGACTCTCACTTCGCGGTGGTACTCGTCGAAGCCGATCTGCGGATGAAGCGGATTGCCCTCGGAAAAGACCCGTCTGGAGTTCGCGGAGTGGTGAGCCATTTATCGCTCATGCGACTGGGAGATGCGGCGGCGAGCCGCTGGTGGTTTGTACCGTTGTATGATCCGATCGAAGCCAATGCGGACCGGTCACTGTACCACTTGTCGGGGCAGCGATTGCAACTGCTGGGGCAGGACGAGTTCACCAACTCTCAGGGAGAGCGTTCCAACACATCCTCCAACAAGCTCGGCACGACCAAGTTTGTCCAGAAATTCACGGAGCAGATCCCGGAGTTGGCCGTGGCGAATCCCTCGTTTGCCGAGTTGCAAAATCTGTTCGACTGGATGGTGGTCTGCACACTGATTCGCCGCCATCAGTTGGATGAGTCGATTCAGTGGCAGCCTCAAGTCTTGGGAGATGCCCAGTCATGGCCCACCCGGCCCTACCCGGTTCCTTCCGGAGTCGACTCCGTAGCTGCGACGAACCGCGTGGGCCGGACCGTGCTGGGGCTGGTCGGCGGAGTGGAACTCAACGCGGACGCCGTGATTTCGAAGACCTCGCCCCTGGCCACGGAGGCCGTCCCCGCTCTCCCTGCCCGGCATGAGACGCGGGCGTGGAACGATTAGCGGTGCCTCATCGTTGAGCGAGCGGCCAGACTTCGCATCCCCAGAGACTTCCGAAGACTTCGGAAGTCTGGCGGTACGTTTCACTGGCCGCTCGCCTTGCGACGTTCGCGAGCAACCCTCTGATCGTTGAGCTGTGACGCGAAGTCTTCGTCGCGGAGCTTTCGCGTGTTCGCGTGTACGAGTTGTCTGGTACGCGATCGAAGCAGAGCTTCGGGGATAAGCGGTCCGAAGCGGAGCTTGGGACCGAGATTTAATCCGGATTGTCCGGGTAATCTTCATTCTCCTGACAATCCTCACAATCACAAGGAGCGCGATACTTGAATTGACCGTTGCGATCGTCACTCCGAATCGACTGTCATTGAGATCCGCGTTTGACCTGATCCATGGCCAACATAGGGTTCATTGAGGTCGCTCATTCGAGCCCTTTCCAGTCGTTTTGCGACGAGAACCCCATGCGCACAGTCCAGCCACAGCAAGCCGCCTCACACCGCAAAGGGGCCATCCTAGTCCTGGCTGCGGTGCTGATGGTCTTCGTCTTTGCGTTTGTCGCGTTCACAGTGGATGTCGGCTACATGACACTCACCAAAGGGGAGCTGCAGAATGCCGCCGATTCCGCCGCCCTAGCAGGGGTCACGAGCCTCGGGGACGGGCAAGCTGTGGCGCGGTCGGTCGCTCAAGATTTTGCCGGACGACACCGGGCAGCGGGATCGCCGGTGGTGGTTCCGAATGCCGATGTGTTGATCGGTCAGTTTGACTTCGTCAACAAGACGTTTGTCGAGACTTCGACCGGGGCCAATGCCGTGCGGGTCTTCACGCGGGTGACCGACAAGCCATTCTTCTTTGCCCCAGTGATCGGGCATAACAAATTCGACTCCAGCGGCCAAGCGACCGCCATGCTCAATCCCCGAGACATCGTGTTCGTCGTCGACACCAGCGGGTCGATGAACGACGATACCGAGCCGCAATGGGCCACGCGGACGATCAACGGACTATATGCCAGCACTGGCTATCCCAACGTCGCCACTCCGCTCATCCAGGATCTGTACACCGACCTGGGCTTCGGAACCTATCCGGGGACAATGGAAAACTTGGGACAACCACTCGGTGTTCCGTCAGACAGCTATGCCTATGCAGAAATGACCAAGGACGATGGGGCACTGTCCGATGCGTCGATCGCCGCACAGTACCGGATCGCTGTCTCCGATACCGAATCGACACGGCGGGTCAAAGCCTATAGTTGGATCATCGACAACCAGATCGCGGTGCTGATGCCGACCGCTAAGCCGACGCCGAATTCGACGACCAACTATGGGTATTGGGAGAAGTACATCGACTATGTGATCTACTGCCCCGCCGTGGGAATCGCACCTCCCCCGATCGATCCGCCAGGCGATGGTGGTGGCGGTGGCGGTGGAGGAGGCGGAGGCGGCGACCCACCACCTCCCCCCCCCCCTGAGCCTCCGCTCGGACGGTACGTGCCTGGGGCAGGAGTCGCTTCGCCACAGGTCGCAGCCCAGGGCTTACGGCGTCAGCCCCGGATCGCCGCCAGCTACGGACTGGCCGCTCCGATCATCACGTCGGTGGCCGAACTAGTCTCGGGGTATGTCCCCTACACCAGTAGCGGGACGCTGCCCGGTGTGCCTCGACTCGGCAGCACAGTTCAGGTCTATGTGCCTCCGAGTGTCGATGGCGACAACTTCTGGGGCTACAACAATCCCAACAAGTACACGTTTTCGAATCCAGCCTGGATCGACTGGACCGATATGAGTGGTGGCCAGAACAAGATCGGCTACCTGACCTACGTCCAGTTCATCCTCGACTTCGGCCGTGAGCGCAGCCCGGATGTCGATACATGGAGCGGCAACGCCCAAGCGGGTGTCGGCACCAAGACTCAGCTGTCGGTCCAGAGTCCCTATTGTTCGTATCACAGCGAATCGACCGCAGGGGGCACGTTCAGCTTCCCTCCTCGCGAGCAGCCGATGCACGCTTGTCGCCGATCATTGATTGCGGCTCTGAAGATCGTCAAGGACCGCAATGCGGGGCTCTCCGCCGGAGCAGGCGACCGCGTGGCCATCATTTCGTTCGATGGTCTCGACAGCGACCACGCCCCCGTCCTCGTGCAATCGTTGACGAGTAACTACACGAACGCGATGGCCAGTTGTACGACGCTGCAAGCGGTCTCGGATATCGGAGCCACAACCGCGATTGAAGCCGGACTGATCGCCGCCCGTGCCCATCTCAAGCCGACCTCGCAGGGGGGGCAGGGACGGGTGTTCGCGAAGAAGGTCGTCGTGCTGCTGACTGATGGAGTGCCCAATGCCTGGCAGTCCTCAGCAGGGACCATCAATGGCTACATCGCCACCAATCCAAATGCGGATTACTACGCCAGCGGCTACAAGTGGCTGAACTCGGCACTGATGCAAGCCGCCACGTTCGAAGGCGAGAACACCGTCGTGTATCCCGTCGGCATCGGACTGGGGACCGACTACAATTTCATGGATCGGATGGCCCGGATGGCCAAGTCCGACGAATCGGGCTTGAGCCCGCGCGGTTCTGGCAACCCGGCGGAGTACGAGCAACGGCTCACCGACATCTTCGAAGAGATCATTAAGAATCCCGGCGGAAGGATGGTCGATTGAGGGGAAAGGATGAAGGAGGAAGGATAAAGGATGAAATCAGTTGGTTTTTCATCCTTCCTCCTTCCTCCTTCATCCTTCATCCTTACTCTTCCTCCCCGTCATCCAGATGAAACTTGTGCAACGCCCGGTGGAATACGGGAGCCAGCAACACCGCCATGATCGACAAAAACGCAATCCCGCTGTAGAGCGCGTAGAAAGTCGCGAACAGCTTGCCGCTGACACTGTGCATTTGATCGACGGGGCCCATACCCGTCAGAATCATGGCCGCGTTGAGCAGGGCATCGACCCAAGGAATGCCTTCAAAGACATGATATCCCGCGCTGCCGACGGCTAAAGAAAACGCGATGATCAGTAGGGTGACTCCAAAGCTGCGGGCCAGGCGGAACAGAAACGCGGATCGGGACAGAATCTCCTCGGTTTTGCTTTCAAACATGCTTGCCTGTTTCTGGTCTGGGGGGAAGAGGGGTCTGTCGTAACAGATCGAACTGGGAGATGAATGCCTCGGTCATGCCCGATCGTTTGCGAGCGTCGGACTGGAAGATCTCTCCAAACGCTTTCGACGGACTCATGGGCCATTTCAAGTGGGCACAGTACGCCTCCCACTCGGTCTGGGAAGGCATCTTCAGTGTCCGCAGCCAGTGCAGTCCGAACGCCACGTGCTCAATCTCATCCTCATGGATCCGCCGCATGAGAGCCGCACTGCGCGGGTCACCGACCGCTTGGAAGGCCGCTTCCAACTCCAGCGTGTGGTCAAGGTTCCGAGCCTCGAACACCAACGGCAGCACCGCGATGTAATCGAGCAACGTTTCAAACGATCGAGTCTGCTTCCAGATGTAGCAATTGACCGGCAGCTGGCCGAACTCCAGCCCGAGCCGAGACGCTCGCTCCATGTGCATTCGCGTATGCCGCTGCTCATCGGCCATCACGCGCGAGAGACCAGCCCGGAACTCCGCCGGAGCTTCGGGAAAGGCGAGCAGTACCCAGGCCATCACTTCCAACGCCTGCAACTCATGATTGGCCATGATGTGATGCGCGACCGCTCTCTTGTACTCGTCGCCCAAGGCCAGTGCGTGCGGCATGGAGGGCGTCGTGCGCGGTGCTGCAAACAACAGGTTCGCGGGCCGGGCTGGTGACTCGATCCGCACCGCCAGCCGTGACTCCTGATCTTCCATTGGTCCGTCCAGTGGTTCCAGCTTCGCCTCGATCGAGGGCAACAGCAGGATGCGTTCGGCAAAGGCTCGCAGTTCCATCAATTCCTCAGTGGCTCTGGGGAGAGTTCAGCCTTCGGACTGTCCCGATGCCCACACGATCCCCTCTGGTTACGGAGTCTAACGCAAATGATCTGGACTCGCCCACCGGCTGACTGCACCGGGCAACTCCTGATATACTCTACGCCCCACGTCCCGCCCCCTTGTCTCCCCGGAGTCCCCGATGCCCCGCCCTGCCCTCACCTGCCTCGCGCTATGCCTATTCTCGTCCAGTCTGCTCTGTGCCGAAACACCTTTGAAGACCATTAAAGTTGGCGAGAAGCCAGAGAGCGTCTGTCGCGGTTTCGGCGGCAAGCTGTATGTCACCATGATCAACGGCGAAGTGCCCGGTGACGGGACGATCGTCTCGGTCGACGGCGAGACCGTGACAGTCTTCGCCAAGGGATTCAGCGACCCCAAGGGGATGGTCTTTGTCGGTGACTATCTCGTGACTGCCGACGAGACGACACTCTGGAAGGTCGACAAGGAAGGCACTGCGACCAAGCTCGCCGAAGCGAAGGCATTCCCCCAGCCGATTGAGTTCCTCAACGATGTTGCAGCTGGTAAGGACGGGGCTTGTGTCTACGTCGCCGAGATGAGTACGCCGACTCCGATGTTCGACCCGAGCGGTGATCGCAAACTCTGGGCCGTCGATGGAGCGGAGGCCAAGAAGCTGCCGAACAAGGGCTGCGTCTATAAGGTCACGCTGAAGGGCGAGATCAGCGTCGCCGTGCCCGCTGGCAATCCGGCGATTCGCTTTCCCAATGGCGTCGCTGTCGGCGGCCCACAAGGCACGGAGCGGATCTATGTCGCCGACTTCTTTACGGGGGACATCGTGAACTACGAAGACGGCAAGTACACCGTCTTGGCCAGTGGTATGCGCGGGCTGGATGGCCTGACCTCCACGCGGGACTTCTTCTACGCCTCCAGCTGGACACAGGGCAAGGTCTGGAAGGTCGACCGCAAGACGAAGGAAGTCAAAGTCATTCACGAAGGACTCCAGTCCGCCGCCGACTTCTTCTATGACCGCGACAACAAGCAGCTGATCGTTCCCGACATGCTGGCTGGGACGCTGACGTTCCTGCCGATTGAGTAGTCAAAGGGTGGGACATGTCCAACGGGAGGGCGAAGCTCCTGCTGAGCCGCGAGCCAGGGGACACGTCAAACTCGCGTCAGCGGCTCGGCAGGAGCCTCGCCCTCCCGGCGGCGGCCACATCATGAACGGCGTAGCGTCTAGGCTTCCTCTGGCCCTAGGCTCTAGGCCCTAGGCTCTAGGCCCTTCCACATGCAGATCGACAAGGTCTCCATCTTCTGCTTCTTCGCCAGCTACGTGGTGGCGCTGGGGCTCGAGCTGACTCAATTCATGAAGACGAGTCGCATCAACCGCTGGGCCGCCATTGGGTTCACCGGCGCTGGCCTGTTCGCGCAGACGCTTTATCTCGTCCATCGCAGCCAGGTGTCGAAGATGCCGCCGCTAATCGGCTCGATGCACGATTGGTTGCTCGTGCTGGCCTGGGTGGCAGCTGCGGTGTATGTGGTGTTGGAGTTGCGGGATCGCCGGCTGGGGTTGGGAGTGTTTCTGTTGCCGCTGGTGTTGCTACTGGTCAGTTCGTCGACTTCGATGAAGCGGGAACCTCGGGTTCGGGATGCCCAGTATGCGGTCGAGATGTTCCATGCCTCGTTGCTCGTGTTCGGGATTGCGGGGGTCACGATCGGATTCCTGTTGAGCTTGATGTACCTCGTGCAGCACAATCGGTTGCGGCACAAGACGCCCGATCCGGACAGCCTCCAGCTCTACAGCTTGGAGCGGCTCGGTCGAATGAACTGGTGGGCGGTCGTGGGGTCGGTGCCGCTGTTGACACTGGGGATGCTGGCGGGGGTCTGTCTGGCTTGGAAGTCACGGGCCACATCCTCACCCGTGGATTTATTCGCACCGGGGTTCGTCGTGATGTATGTGTTGTGGCTGGCCATGATCATCCTGCTGGGATGGCTCGTCACTCGCAGCCAGTCGTCCGGGAAGATCGTGGCGTGGCGCACCTTGTGGGCCTGTGGATTTCTGCTGGTGACGATGCTCTGCCTGGAGGTCTTCACCGGCGGGATTCACGGAAAGAAGGACCGTAGGACGGGCCCATTGGCCCGTCCTTCTTCCTCAGGAGTATGGATTCACCACGGAGGCACGGAGTCACGGAGACTAGAAGCAGATTTCAGAATTCAACGCAAAGACGCAAAGGCACAAAGGCGCAAAGAAAGCACTCTCTCGACCTCTTTTGCGCCTTTGCGTCTTTGCGTCTTTGCGTTGAATTCCTCCTCTCGAGTCCAGACTCTTCCCAATCGCATCGAACATCACTCCGTGCCTCCGTGCCTCCGTGGTGACTACATACATGTCGAAGACGGACGGGCCAATGGGCCCGTCCCACGGACCCCTGAGGCTCGTTCATGAACCTCCAGGTCGTCTACTGCACTCACCAGACTGCCAGTCTCTCGGTCCGCGAACGTTTGGCGTTCTCCTCACCAGAGCATCTCGCGCGGGCCTACGAGGACTTGCGCGAACGGTTCCCGCAGTGCGAGTTCGTGATCGTCTCGACCTGCAACCGTGTCGAGATCTACACCGCTCATGATGTCCCCGGCAGCGGGCCTGAACTCCGGCAGATCGCGCAGTTCCTGTCCGAATTCCATGATGTGCCGTTCGATGACTTCTACTCCGAACTGGCCGAGAAATCGGGCCAGGATGCCGTGCGTCATCTATTCGATGTGGCCAGCAGCATCGACAGCATGGTCCTGGGCGAAAGCCAGATCGTCAACCAGGTAAAGTCGGCCTATGACGCAGCGGCCAAGGCGACCGCCTGCGGGCTGTTGACCAACACGCTCTTCCAGCGGGCTTTGGCGGTTTCTGGTCGGGTGCGGACCGAGACGCGGCTCTCCGAAGGCCGCATCTCCATCGCCAGCGTGGCGGTCATCGACTTCGGCAAGAGTATCTTCGACAGCTTCAGCGACAAGACGGTGCTGGTCATCGGCGCGGGCGAGATGGGCGAGGAGACTCTCCGTTACCTGAAATCCGAGGGGGTCAAACGCATCCTCGTCTGCAATCGAAACCCCGAGCGGGCGCTGCGTCTCGCTCACGAGTTCGGCGGCATCGCCCGCGATTGGGCGACACTCGATGAGTGCCTGTGCGAGGCCGATGTCATCGTCAGCACGACGGGGGCCGATCGACCAATTGTCGACGTGCCACGCTTCAAAGCCATCCGCAAGAAAACAGGCGAGCGACCGGTGTTCATCCTCGACCTCGGTGCCCCGCGCGACTTTGACCCCGCCGTCGGCCAGATCGACGACGGCGTCTTCCTCTACGATATCGACGACCTCGAAGCGACCTGCCAGCGGAACCGCAACAACCGCTCCCACGAGATCGAAGTCGCTCGCCAAATCATTGAAGAGGAAACCAGCCGCTTCGTCCACGACCTCAATCACAAGTCGACCGGCCCGATCATCAAGCAGCTCCGGGAACACTGGCAGGAGATCAGCCGCCAGGAACTCGATCAGCTGTTTCGCAAGGCTCCGCACCTGAGCGAATCCGATCGTCAGGCCGTCGAGCGGACGGTCGACCGGATCGTGAATAAACTTCTGCATCCCCCGCTGGAAGCCCTGCGCGATGAATCGCGAGAAGGAACGCCACACGGCCTGCTGGAGGCGATCCGCCGGTTGTTCCGAATCTCGTAGTGTCATTTCGCGACCGGGTGCGTATCACCCTCCAGGCGACATGCCATGTGAGACCTGAGCTGACACGATATCCTGCACCACGGTTGACAGGGGGTTCCAGACGGGATCATCCGAGAGACCAGTCAGCTGCTCGTGTAGGAGTGGCAGATCCGCGACCTCATCAATGTCATTCCATGTTGGTAGCTGAAAGACTCGCAAGCCCTGCTCAGCGGCTCGTTCGAGTGTTTGCGATAAGACTTGCGGGCCGCTCCACTCGATGCCTTCGAAGATCTGCGGCACCGGGCGTTGCATGCCGAGTAGATAGTAGCCGCCGTCATGAGCCGGGCCGATGACGCAGTCATGACTGTCGAGGGCCACGATGGCATCCAGGATGTACTCCAGCGGCAGCGTCGGGCTGTCAGAGCCAATCACGAGAACTCGATCGTCAGCGGCGCAGGCGAAGTCGAACCATGGTGCAAGTATCACCCCGAGGCCGCCTGCTGGTTGAGACCAAAGCTCGTAGCCCTCGAACTGCCGGAACCATGCGCGGTCGACATCGCTGTCCCCCGCATGAGCAATCACCCGCCGCAGGTCGAGTCCCCGCCCCCGACAGAGCAGCGTCCGCAGACTCACCTCATAGAACCGGGCAGCTGCCTCGGCCCCAATAGCCACCGCCAGCCGCGTCTTGACGCCTCCTGGTACGGGTCGTTTTGCGAAGATACCGAGGGTGGGCATAGGGGCTTCCGAAATGAGGGAAACATGTCGGCGATGATAAGATACCGGGGAGATGCAGGCCACACGGGAGGTTGCCTAGTGCCCCGTCAACGCTTAGTTTTGGGTTTGAGGCAGTCTCGTCCGGGAGGGCGAAGCTCCTGCTGAGCCGCGAGCCAGGGGAATCGTCAACCCGATGTCGCGGCTCGGCAGGAGCCTCGCCCTCCCGAGGGAGGCGGACCCCATAATCAAGTCTGACGGAATACCAGTTCGGCTCTTCGCCGCTAAAGCGGCGGCGGCGTGTAGCCGTGGGCGCAGCCCACGGAAAACGGCAAGAATACGGCCCAGCCGCGAGAGCGGCGACAGCAGTAAACGAGATATCGGTTGTCGCGACTTATACTTCGCACGGGCAAAAGTGAGACATTCTGACGTCGCCACGTTTCGCCAGAACGTGGGCGAATTGGCTCGCGTGCCCGCCCTCTGGCGAGGGGCAGCTACGAATCATTTCGCCCCGTGTGATGTATAGTGGCCCAGTCCGGCGCATGCCCTCCTGTCGCCGCTCTCGCGGCTGGGTTACTGATGAACACAATATCCGTGGGCTGGCGGCTGTGCCGCTGGCGCCCACGGCTATCTGCTGCCGCCGCTTTCGCGGCGAAGTAGCCACGACATTTGTCCCGAATCACGCGTCCATTCGCGATTCGAACACCACGAGGCGGAATGCCGATCCGCTAGGCTCGCTCCCCCTCCGGTTGGCGGTCTCGCATCCAAACTCTATGATCGGTTCACCGCAGCAGGCCCCCGAGATGGAATCGGACGGGTTGGGCTGTGGACTGACTGCATTCGGAGACTGTCTTCCATGAGTGACCCCCTTGTGAACATGTGGAAACGTGTCCTTGTCATCATGACTTGCCTGGCTGGACTGATGACTCACCTGGGTCCGTCGCTGGCCATCGCACAGGACAAGGACGCCGCCGCGAAGGAGCCCCCCGTGAACGCTGGCGAGAATCCCTTCCCCGGTCGATTCGCTGCCCCCAGCCTCGAAGGCGGCACCGAGTGGCTGAACACCTCGGGGGAGATCTCGCTCAAAGAGCTACGGGGCAAGGTCGTCGTTCTCGACTTCTGGACCTACTGCTGCATCAACTGCATGCACATCCTGCCCGACCTCAAGTTCCTGGAGCAGAAGTACCCCAACCAACTGGTCGTCATCGGCGTGCATCACCCGAAGTTCGACAACGAGCAAGACAGCGCCAACATCCGCGAGGCCATTCTCCGCTATGAGATCGAACACCCCGTCGTCAACGACAGCGATGGCGTCATCGGTCGCAAGTTCAACTTCAGCAGCTGGCCGACACTCATGATTATCGACCCCGAGGGGAACTTCGTCGGGCAGCAGCCAGGCGAGGGAAACCGCGAGCTGTTCGATACGGTGATCGCCAAGATGATCGTCTATCACCGCGCGAAGGGGACGCTCGACGAGACGCGGGTCTCATTTCATTTGGAGCGTGAGAAGCAAGCCCCGACCCCGCTGCGTTACCCCGGCAAGGTGCTCGCGGATGAGGCCGGGAAGCGGCTATTCGTCTCGGACAGCAACCACAACCGATTGGTCATCGCGTCTCTCGACGGCAAGTTGATCGAGACCATCGGCAGCGGGGCGATTGGCAACAAGGACGGCAACTACGCCGACGCCGAGTTCGATCACCCACAAGGGATGGCCCTCGTCGGCGATGTACTCTATGTGGCGGACACCGAGAATCACACACTGCGATCGGTGGACCTGAAGTCCAAGAAGGTCATCTCGATCGCGGGCACCGGGGAGCAGTCGCACGGTCGCCTGACCGTCGATGATGGCCCGCAACCAGCGACGACGACCCCACTCAATAGCCCGTGGGCGCTGCAGCACCTTGATGGTGTCCTTTATATCTGTATGGCCGGACCGCATCAGCTGTGGTCGCACACACCGGGGACCGACACCGTGCAGGTCTTCGCGGGCACTGGACGTGAGGACATACTCGACGACTCGCTCGCCAACTCCGCGCTCGCGCAGCCGTCGGGGATCACGACCGATGGGAAGGCCCTGTACCACGTCGACAGCGAAGGCTCGGCAGTGCGCCGTGTGACCACCGGAGCCAAGGGCGAGGTGACCACCGTTGTCGGGCCACACGATCTGGCTCGAGGGCGGTCGCTGTTCGAGTTCGGTGACATCGACGGCCCCGCCGACAAAGCTCGCTTGCAACACCCGCTCGAAGTCCTGTTTCACCAGGGCCAGCTGTTCGTGACTGACACGTATAACCACAAGATCAAACGGGTCGACGCGAAGTCGGGTGCGAGTACCACTTGGCTCGGCACCGGCCAGCGCGGGACTGAGGTCAAGAATAGCGCGGTCCAGCTCTCCGAGCCCGCCGGGTTGACCGTGATTGGAGAGGAACTGATCATCGCCGACACCAACAACCACCGGTTGCTGGCTGTGAATCTGAAGACCAAGGCGACACGCGAACTGGTGATCGCTGGCCTCACTCCACCGACTCCGCGCAAGTCGACCGTGGAAGACAAAACCCCGATCACCGAGTTGCCCGCTCAAACGGTGAAGTCCGGCAAGACCGCGAATGTCCATGTGACGTTAGAACTCCCCCAGGAGTTCAAACTCAACAAGCTGGCCCCGGTCACGGTCCAGTGGCAGGCGGTCAGCGGGGACGCCGTGATCGATGCGGGTGTCCTCTCGACACGACAGAAACTGACCGGTGAGGGCCTCGAAGCCAACGGACTCGTGTCCCTCGCCGCCAACGGCTCGGGCGTGTACCAACTAACCGTCAGCTACTCCTACTGCCGCGACGGCACCGGCGGCGTGTGCCGCTTTGGCAAGGTGAAGTACCAACTGCCGCTGACGGTCAGTAGCGAGGGGACGAGCGAGGCGATTGAACTGAAGATCAAAGCCGAGTGAGCGACCCCGCGCTCTCCGCGGGTTCTTCGCGGATTGGACCAGACATCGCTTTGGATCTCTGCGTGACTGAGGGGCAGCTTGGACTCACTTGCAATTCCACACGAACCCAAAGGGAACACCCAGGCTGCCCCGAGGGCTTGCCAGCCTGATTTGTGAAGACGCATTCACATTCCCAGCTCTGCCACTCAATCCCCGTTGGGTTCCCTCCCGACGCCTGTTATCGTTCGCGTGCGGCAATGGCGAGAATGACTCGCTGGGATCGGCCGCAAGCGTCGAAGGTGTGAGTGGCATGGCTCGGATCACTGCGAAGTATTTCAACCGCGAGCTCAGCTGGCTGGAGTTCAACCAGCGCGTGCTGGAAGAGGCAGCGGACCCTCACATTCCGCTACTCGAACGGCTCAAGTTCCTGGCGATCTCGGCCTCGAATCTGGATGAGTTCTTCCGCGTTCGCGTCGGCAGTCTGCAAACCTTGGCCAGCGAAGGCGTCACTCTCGCTGACCCCTCGGGGATGCAACCTCTGCAACAGCTGGCCGCGATCCGCCGCCGCGTCCGCCAGATGACCGATGACCAATACCGCCTCTATCGTGAGGACCTGGAGCCCGCCCTCTCCGCAGCTGGGATTCGCCGGTTGCAGCCGGGGGAACTCAATGCGGGTCAGAAGCGTGTGCTGAAGCAGGTGTTCGAGGACGAGTTGTTTTCGGTCCTGAGTCCGATGGCCGTGACAGCGGGCGAGGAGTTCCCGCTGCTGGTGAACCAGATGCTGAACGTCTGCGTGCGGTTGCAGCATCGGGCGGACGATCCGGACAAGGTGCCCCGCTTTGCCGTGATCCCGCTGGGGTGGGCTCTGTCGCGGTTCATCACGTTGCCCACCGAATCGGGCTACGGGTACTTGCTTCTGGAAGAGGCGATCGCTCAATTCGTCGGGCAGTTCTTCATCGGGAACCCAGTGCTGGAGTGCATCCCCTTTCGGATCACGCGCAGCGCCGATGTCTCTGTCGAAGAAGACAACGCCGCCGACTTTCTGGCCGAGATGAAGCAAGTCTTGCAGGAACGACGGTCGAGCCACTGCGTCCGGTTGGAGATCATCGAGCAGGCCAGCCCCGAGATGCTGGCCTTCCTGCGGCAGGGCCTGGATGTCGAAGGGGATGGGGTCTACACCCTGCCCTCGCCGCTCGATCTGTCGGCCTTTTTCCGACTGAGCGAACGCCCCGGGTTTGACAATCTCAAGTACGAAAGCTGGCCCTCGCTGGCCTCACCCGAGTTCCCGACTGGCACAAAGATCTTCGATGTCATCGCCACGCAGGATGTCTTGCTCTACCACCCCTACGAAAGTTTCGACCCCGTCGTCCAGATGATCCAGGAGGCTGCCGAAGACCCCGATGTCCTGGCCATCAAGCAGACTCTCTACCGCACGAGCCGCAACAGTCCGATCGTGGCCGCCCTGCTGAAGGCCGCCGAACGCGGGAAGCATGTCACCGTGGTGGTGGAACTCAAGGCTCGCTTTGATGAGGCCCGCAATATCGAGTGGGCCAAGCAACTTGAACAGGCCGGGGCACAGGTGATCTACGGGGTCAAGGGGCTGAAGACGCACTCGAAAATCTGCATCATTGTCCGCCGCGAGCCGCACGGAATTCAGCGCTACGTCCACTTCGGGACCGGCAACTACAACGAGATCACCTCCAAGGTCTACAGCGATGCCAGCCTGCTGACGAGCAACGTCGATCTGGGAGCCGACGCGATCACCTTCTTCAATTCGATCACCGGCTACTCCCAGCCGCATGGCTATCGCGAGATCGCCTCGGCCCCGCTGGGGATGCGGGAGAAGCTGCTGGAGATGATCCGCGCGGAGACCGCACTCGCGAAAGAAGGTCGTAAAGCCCGCATCCTGGCCAAGGTCAATTCGCTGGTGGATCCCGAGTTGATCGACGCCCTGTATGCAGCGTCGGAAATGGGCGTCGACATCAAGCTCAACATCCGGGGCATCTGCTGCCTGCGACCGGGCGTGAAGGGCATGAGCGAGAAGATCGAGGTCATCAGCATCGTTGACCGCTTTCTGGAACATGCCCGCGTGATGTACTTCCAACACGGCGGGGACGAGCGAGTGTTCATCTCCAGTGCCGACTGGATGCCGCGGAACCTCGACCGCCGCGTGGAACTCTTGATCCCGGTCGAAGACCCCAAGTGCCGTGACCGTTTGATCCACATCCTCGAGATCTACTTCCTCGACACCGCCAAGGCCCGCAAGCTGACTATGAACGGCCAGTACAAACGCAGCAAGCCCGGAGCCGACCCACTACGGTCCCAGCAGTTCCTCTACGAAGAGTCCCGCCAGAAGCTCAAGGTGGCCGAACACCAGCGACAAACGACGTTTGAAGCCCACGAAGCCGGGTAAGGCCACTGGTGGGAAATCGTCCACCCGTGTTTGTAGCTGCGTTCGCCAGAACGGGGTCGGATGGGCTCGCGTGCCGGTCCTCTGCGAGATGCATCTCTGGGAGATTTTCTCCCACGTGCGGCACTGACTCCAGCGGCTGCGGTTCGCGATTGTCGCTTTTTTCTGTGAAAAAGGACGCCCTTTTTCGACACTCCTCGCCCAAGCCGACAGCCTCTCACGGAGCAGTTCGAGTAAGAGCCCATCGTCTGTTCCTTGAAACCTCTCGCCCCAGACCGTGGATTGGTACACAGATTTCGCAGATTGACACAGATTCAGAGGGGAAAAAAAAGATCCCCTGTCTGCTCATCACCGGCCCCGCTGGCCTCGCATCTGTGAAAATCTGTGGAATCTGTGTACGAAAACCGACCTCTCCCACCGTGAATGAATTGTCGTTCAAGCGGGCAGCCGCGGAGAACATTCGGGAGTCTCTGTCGGCTTGGGCGAGGAGTGTCCTTTTTTCGGAGATAAAGGCGACAACGTCAGTACCATTAGGCTGACGCCTTCCGGCTCGCCGGGTCGGTTGGCTGTGGGCACAACAGACACCACAATCCCCCCGCCGCAGATTTCGATTGTTTCCACCGGCTGGCATGAGCCGCCGCCCCAATAGCCCGCAACACCCCCGAACAACCGATATTACCGATTATTCCGATTGTACCGACTTTAACACTTCCCCTCCCTTTGTACGCGAATAGAATCATCCTCAGATGATCCAGTCAATTTCTGTGTCCTCTCTGAAGGAGTCTGTACATGCGCCCTGTCCGTGTCTGGTTGTCCGCTGTTGTGTGGGGGTTGACCCTGGCCCTCTGTGTGGGAAGTGGTCCCGTGTTGAGGGCTGATGAACCTCGTGAGCGTGAGCAGCCTGCTCGCGAACATCAGGAAAGTGATCACAAGGATCGAGAACAGGAGGATCGTGACCACCGCGATGGCGATCACGAAGAGCATGATCGTGAGTCGCACAAACGCGATTCCCATGACCATGAACATGCCGACCACAATCATCACCACGACGGCGAACATCGTCCCAATGGTCCGGCCGCTGTCCGAGATGCTGTCCACGGTGAGCTGTCCGATGTCGCTCGGGCCTTCCGCCGCATCGACCAGAGCTACGCCTACCGTGGGATGCAAGGCTGTGGTTCATGCACCGCCGGGTCGGCCTTCATCGACTGGCATGCCAAGGGGCTCTGCCAGCCACGCTGTGGATATGTCCAGCCTCCCCGCCCGCTGATCTTCGGTGGGTGTCGCGACGCGGCCTACGATGATGGCTGTTCGCTCGACCGCCGCATCTGCACCGGCTGTGGACACGTCTACCCTCGCGGTGAGCAGTCGGGCTGTGGCTGTGGTCTGAATCTCAGGCCGCATCCACCTCTCCCCAGCGATCATCAGCGCGACACTGTCTGCGAGGATCGCCGCTACAGCGATGCGGACGAGGAGTTCTCGCTCCTCGATCGTCGCATCTGCACCGGTTGCGGCCACGTCTACCCCCGTCATGAGCAGCCTCGCTGCAACTGCCACGGCGGAGCAGCACATCACGGACCGCATCCCACCCCGGAACACCGGTCTCACGATGCTCACGAACACGAGCCGACCCCCGTCGACCGCGATCCGGCCCCGCTGCACTTGCCCCCGCGACGGTAACTCCGGCGAGCGTCCAGCGTCAGACGGATGGTATCCCACGACCGACCGGTTCCCCATGAATCACAACCAGCCCCCGGCAATCTGCCGGGGGCTGGTTGCATTCCGTTCGGATCGAACGCCTCTTTCGAGAGAGATTGTTTACCACACACACGCTCCGAGAGCATGAACTGAATCGATCACCTGATTCGCTGAATCGGGACCGGTCATCTCATGGAGGACGACCTGCCTCATTTTTGCGGAATGCCAACCTGTGACCGCCTCACAGTGTGTGCCCCATGCAATTGATACAGGGAGAGCAGCAAAGGTTCCCCCGGGACAAGCCGCGGATACAGCCGGGAAGGCGTGACGACACGGCATCGAACCGACTGCAGCTGTCCCTGTTGGATGACGAACCGCTCCACATCCACTTCCAACGACTCGGAGTGCCAGGCCCCGTAATTTCTCACGGTCGCGCGGACCACCTGCTCCGGCATGCAGCTGCGGAATTGCTCGAACAGAGACATTGTCTGATCGGCGGATGACTCGGACTGCGGTGCTTTGCGTTGGGGCCCGGTCCACCAAAATGTCCCCGTATAATCTCTGGACCGCCGCATCTTCTCCAAGTCGAGGCCACTCCAGGGTTGATCGCTGTGAGCAAAGCGATGGACCTCCAGAGCGGCGGCGCGAAACTCCATGGGGCCTTTCCCGATGTCGGCCCGGCGGAGAGCGTCGTGATACACGGCAATGGTCTGCTCGTTGACGATCGCGGCAGCCACCGTCTCACACCAGAGCGAATCACCGTACGGAGTGGAGGGCGCTGGCGAAACCTGTACCCACCAGCGATGAGTCCGAAGCAGGTCGCGATGTTCCGTTGTCAATTGGGAATAGCTCTCATTCAACTCGAAATCATCCGCCGGTTCGCTGCCCATCGCGACCAAGCACTCGTATTCCCCGGACCGAACGTAATGAATCTGCCGAGCAGGACTGCCCTGCCCCATCGTCAGCGGCACGACCTCAACTTCCATTCCCAGGACGCTCCGAATTCCATTCAAGCGAGCCTCCCACTCAGCCGGATCGGGAACCTCGCCAGGTTCCAAGAGAATCCTGCGGGACTGGAAATACGTCGGCATCAACCGCTGCGGTGCGATCTCGCGCAGGGGACGGTACGCATCGGTCCACAGCGAATGATAGGCTGGCTGCGAGTACAGAAATTGAAATCTCACCTGCTCCTGTTCCTCGGAAAGCAGGCCACGCAGCTGATCCATGTCCCCCAGTCGTACGGCGATGGCGAGTCGAATTCGATTGTATTGCGGATCATCGGGGGCCAGGATTTCGTTCCGGATTCCCTTTCGTTCTGAGTTCAGCGTGTGTCCATCCCACTGGTGCGCCAGCGCCTGGATCGCGACGAGATCCTCGGCGGGTGGATTGACGAAGAGCTTCTGAATCGCGGACGAATCGAATTCGCGATACCGCCCGATTTGAGCCCAGGCTTGAGCCTCCCAGAATGGCAGACGATTGCGGATCCCGCGCGGGGGCCGTTCCGCCTTCAGGATCGCAATCAGACGCAACAGCGTGCCAGTCTCTCCGCGTTGCAGTAATGCCTCACACGCAAAGTTGAGGTTCTTCGAGGTGAGGATCTGCTTCCACGACTGCTCCAAATCCGGGTCGTTGATGCAGGCGACCGCCAGCTGTCGACGCAAATCATCGAGCTTCGCCTCGTCCTTTTCCTGATCGATGCGTGACGCCAGGTGCTGCCTGGCAGACGCCCAGTCCTCAGCCTGCTGAGCCAGTGCCGTCAGTAGAGACTGGGCGTGTGGAGACTCCGGGTGCTCTGCGACAAACCGTTTCGCCCAAGTCATCGTTGCTGGCTCCGTGGACCACGACAGCCTCTGAACCAGTTGCTCCATCAGTTGTGGATCTTTCTCGATCGCTTGTTCGAGTTCCGTCCACCGTTCCGATAGCTGGAGTACGGAAAACCAACTGAAGTAGGCCAACTTCGCCCGTTCGAGATTTCCTGGAGACTCGGCTTCCGGACTCGGCGGCGCGGCCGGTTCCACCTGCATCGAATGGGCGAACGCCGCAATGGCCTCGTCCCACTCTTCGAGAGTGGAGTGAACGGTTCCCAGAAGATGCCACACCTCGTGGTCTTGTGGCCGAGACGCAGTCAGGCGTTTCAAGGGAGCGAGCAGCGGGCGGACGCCTTCTTTTTCGTAGGGCCAAGAGTCCTCTTCGTAAAAGGAATGCACCAGAGCAGCAACGAGTTTCGTCTCTTCGGGGTACAGCGCGCACGCTTCTGCCGCTTGTCCATGCGTCAGCAGGTACTGAAAGGTTGCGACGATGAATTCCTCACGACGATCTGCCGACGCCAGCTCCAGTGACTGACGTATCGCTACCAAAGCGGCCTCCGGGTGGCTGTCACTCTCGGCTTGCCAGGAGCGGAGCCGAGCAACATCCGCTCCGAAGCGGGGATCGCGGGAGAGCGCCTCGGCAAACTGATTGAGACCCTCCGTCCCACGCGATGTGGTCAGGACAGAGTATGCTTGAGTGATCACCTCGCCGGGGCGGGGATGCCGCATCACAGCTGCGACCAATGGCTTCAAATCGTCCGAGCGACAGGCGAGTGCCAGCAGCGGAACCAGGGACACATCTGATGGGTATCGCGAGGCGAGTGATTCGAGATCATGCAGCGCGTCATCAAACCTTCCCAAAGCCAAGAGGGCTTGCACGCGATATTTGAGCACCGCCAAGTTCGTCTCCCCAAATCGAGTTCGGAAGGCGTCGCACTCCTGAAGGCAGTTCTCCGCGTGGCCCGATTCCAGGTACCGCGAGGCCTTGATTTCTCCTCGATAGATTGAACGGGTCGATTCCGGGAGATCGGCCAGCCCTTTGCTGTGTCGCTCGGCGGACAGCCCCGCGTCCTGGAAGCTTTGTAAGGACAAAATCATCGTGGAGTCTTGCAGTGCCATCGGCATCAGATGGATCTTCGCTTTGATCCAAGTCAGTTCCTGTTCCGGTTGTTTGATGTTTTCGGGGTCGACCCAGTCACTCAACCGTTCCAGAATATCTCCCCCGGGATGCTCGACGCACATCAGCGTACACACCCGCAGTGTGCCCATTTCCGCAGACGAGAGACCGTAGTAGGTCAATTCGTAGTCCACACACTTCCAGACTCCCTCGTCGCGAACCACCCAGAACCGAAACGGCAGCGCGTCCCCTTCCGGGTGAGATCGCATATGGGCATAGACCACGCGTCCCTCTTCACTCGTAACGCCCGTGTTCCAAGGGCGGACTCGCACCAGCGTCGCCTCGGGATCTGCATAACCAATATCCATCAACCGTTCGGGGGCCAGCGCGAAATCATCACGCAGTTCCTCGGGGACCAGCGGCCAAATCCGTCGTAGTAGATGCGGTCGACTGAGGTGCCCTGCGATGCGGTCCGAGCCCGTGGCACGAGCGGTGCGCTCCAACATAAGTTCCAATTCGTTGGCGGTCGCCTCGTCGGCCCCCAACTCACCCCCAGCAAAGCCTGCGGTCAAATCGGCGGCTCGCTCCTCGTCTGTCTCCAGCGGATGCATCGCATTTAACAGTGTGTGAGAATCAGCAGCTGACAGCCCCGAGATGCCGAACTGCGTCTTCTGAATCAATGACCGCTCGTGCGACTTGGCACTAGCCGTGAGGAGTACACTGAGTCCCCAGTATCCGCCGCCAATCAGAACGACGAACAGCAACATTCCCCCCAGCAGAAAACCGGCGACCGCGCAGCCCGATCCCTCCTCTGGCAGGACAGGGGCCGCTCGCGGTCGCGGCCCCATTTTCCGTGTCACGGGCCGGACGGAAGGCGGAACGACCGAGGACTCTGGCGGAGTCGCACTCGACATTTCCGCTGGCGCGTCATCGAGCCACGGAGACTCGTCTGCAGACGGCGGCAATGGGGGAATCGAGTCGCTCATGGCCTCTCCTGCGGTCACACCATTCTGGCAATTCACACGTCCAGACTCTCCGCCCCGGCGTATCACGTCTCGGACGGCTGGGTGATTCTGATCACTCTACCCCAACTTCGCCAGCACTCGCTCCCCGATCAACCGACCGATGTTGAGCGAGGCCGTCGCAGCTGGGCTCGGAGCGTTTTGAATCGAGACCACGCGCGGGCCATCGAGAATCAGGAAGTCATCCACCAGTGCTCCCTCGGGAGTCAGGGCCTGCGCCCGCACTCCTGCGGGGGCGGGGTCGAGCATGTCGCTCTTCACAGCGGGGATCAGGCGTTGCAGCGCGGCGACGAAGGCGGACTTGTTCCAGGACCGCCACATCTCCGCCGCCCCGGACCGCCAATGCTTCCAAGCGAGCTTGCGGAATCCCGAGTTCATAAGGGTCTCGGTCAAGTCACCCAGCGAGAAGTCGAGCTTGCTGTACCCCTCCCGGCGAAAGGCCAACACCGCGTTCGGCCCGCACTCCACGCCCCCGTGGATCATCCGCGTGAAGTGAACTCCGAGGAATGGAAACTCGGGGTCCGGAACTGGGTAGATCAGGTTCCGGCACAGCTGTTGAGCCTCGGGCCGCAGGGTGAAATACTCGCCCCGGAAGGGGACGATCTTCGCTGTCGGATGACATCCGGCGAGTTGGCCCACGCGGTCGGCTTGGAGTCCCGCACAGGTCACGATCACGCGCGAGGTGAACTCGCGTCCGTCCTTCACGCGGGTGATGACCTCATCACTGCGATGTTCGATGGCGACCACTTCCGCTCCGGTCAGCACCTCGCCCCCGGCGTGTTGGATCTTCTCGGCCATCCGCTGGGCAACCTGCTTGTAGTCAACGATCCCGGCCTCTGGGACATGCAAGGCCCGCACCCCATTGACGTGCGGTTCCAGTTGCCGCAGGCGTGGCAGATCGATCAGCTCGCACTTTACCCCGTTGGCGATCCCGCGCTCGTAGATCTTGAGGAGTTGCGGCACCTCTGTGTCGTCGACAGCGACGATGACCTTGCCGCAGACATCGAACGCGATCCCCTCAGCCCGGCAGAACTCGACCATCGCCTGTCGCCCTTCGCGGCAATTCTGCGCTCGCAGCGTCCCCGGTCGGTAATAGATCCCCGAGTGCAACACGCCCGAGTTGTGCCCCGTCTGATGCTGGGCGACGAGCGCCTCTTTCTCCAGCAGCGTCACCTTCAAGGCGGGTGTCTGTTCCAAGAGCTTGAGGGCCGTCGCCAAACCCACAATGCCACCACCAATGATGAGCACGTCTTGTTGCGGCATGGGGAAGGTTCCTGATGAGGTGGTGGCCCTTGATGAGTGTATCGAAATTCAGCGGCTGAGCGCTAGTCGCGATGAACACCGCATGCTCCTCATGTCTCTTGCAATACAGAGCTGAGGGTCAGTGCTGTTGCGAGACTTGAGGTTTTGTCTCACCAGAGAAAAAGCAACCACTGGAGTGGCTTCTCCCTCCCGCAGGGTGTCCCTTGTTTTGCACACCCTGGATGCCCTATTGCGAAGGGTCATCACGCCTTGCCATGCTCGTCGCGAGCCTCAAACTCTGGCAGGTGAATTTTCCACCAGATCGCCGCCACGCGCAGGGCCAGCGTGGTCCCAGCTGCCAGTAGACGGAGCAGGGAATTCTCGACCTTCCCGCGCAGCAGCACAAACACCAGTGCCCCGCACAGACACGCGGTCGCGTACAAATAAATCTGCTTGCGGAAGACCAGAGGGATCTCTCCGGTCAGCACGTCACGCATCATCCCGCCCGCCGTGCCGGTGATGACTCCCATCACGACTGCCACTGTCGGAGAGACGCCGAGGGCGAGCGACTTCTCGACCCCCACGACCGTGAACAATGCCAGTCCCCCCGCGTCCGCCCAGAGCAACGGACTCGTGGAGAGCGAGCGGAACCGAGCCACCACAAACACCACGAGGGCACTGACGATCGCCGTCACCACAAAGCTCGAATCCGCCACCCAGAACACCGGCCGCGCATCCAGAATCACATCTCGCAGCGTCCCGCCGCCGAGTGCCGTCACCAGAGCGAGTACTACGACCCCGAACAGGTCCACCTGCTTGCCTTTTGCTGCCAGCGCTCCGGCGATCGCGGAGACACAAGTCGCGGTGTGTTCGAGGTAATACTGTATGGCGAGAGTTTTCTACCTCAGTGGATTCGCTTCCACCTTTTGAAGGCTCGTACATCGTCGGCAGTCAACTCAAACCATTCGCCCTGTTTCCGCTTGCTGGCAAATCGGTTGTGCCAGTACGCCTCAATGCCCGGTGGATCATCCGTCTCGATGTAGTGGACCGGCTGAACCTTCTCGGGAAGCTCAATGCGAAGTTCACCTTCCCGTCGAATGGCGTTGTTTGTGCGACCAATCTTGTACTCTCGACGAGAGCCGTGTTTCAGTAGGTAAACGTATCCAGCCGGTGGCGTCGACTCAGCCCCCTTCTCGCTCGCTGGAGTCTGTTTTGTGACAGCGATCTGCCCCCAGAGTTCGGCGACATCTTCGAATTCTGGATTTGACTCGCAATACTCAATCATTGCGACCACCCGCCTCTGCTTCGAACCCAAGCAACGACGAAACACAGTATCCGATGGAAAGGCGGAGTCGCTCTTCTTCGAGAGACGAAGTTCACCTTCAACTGGGACGTGCCCGAGTTGGCGAGTCAGCAAACAAAGTGACTGAAGTAGGTACTCTCTACTGTAAGCCACACTGATTTTGTTTGGTACGAGTCCAGCCTCAGAAACCGCATCACCCCATCGGGTCCAATACTTTCCGTACCAGTCGTGGTACCCAATGCCGGTCTCGGTCTCAAATCGCTTCCAACCGAGACACACACCGCCGTTGACTTCGGCAGTGCGACGGATTTCGTGGATAATGTGCGCTTTGTCCATTGAACTCGTATGACTGAAGACTCCACAGACTCCGGGGGCTGACGCAACCCGGCTCGCCTGGCTGACGGCTGATCGCTGACAGCTTCCGCCCCTCAAATCCCCCGCACGCAGTCCACGTAATACTTCCGCTTCCCATTCACCTCTTCCACCAGACCGTGGATGTCGGTGTCGAAGCCGGGGAACTTTTCGTTGAACATGCGGGCGAATTGCAGGTATTCGACGATGGTCTTATTGAACCGCTCGCCGGGGATCAGCAGCGGGATACCCGGCGGGTACGGGGTCAGCAGCACAGCTGTGACGCGGCCTTCCAGCTGGTCGATCTCGACGCGGTCGATCTCGCGGTGGGCCATCATGTCGAAGGCGTCGGACGGCTTCATCGCGGGTTGCATGGCCGAGGTGTACATCTCGGTCGTCACGCGGGCGACATCGTGCTTCTTGTAGGTGTCGTGAATCTGCTGTGACAGATCCTTCAGGCCGATCCCCTCGTATCGCGGGTACTCCTTGCAGAAGTCGGGCAGGATCCGCCACAGCGGCATGTTCTTGTCGTAGTCATCCTTGAACTGCTGCAAGGCGCTCACGAGGGTATTCCAGCGGCCCTTGGTGATGCCGATGGTGAACATGATGAAGAATGAGTACAGGCCGGTCTTCTCGACGATGACTCCGTGTTCGGCCAGATAGCGGGTCACGATCGACGCGGGGATGCCGGTCTCGGCGAAGTCGCCTCGCACATTGAGGCCCGGAGTAATTAGCGTCGCTTTAATCGGGTCGAGCATGTTGAAGCCCGGCGCGATGTCGCCGAAACCATGCCAGTCCGCGTCGGCTCCCAGCATCCAGTCAGCTTGCTCGCCGATCCCCTCTTCGGCCAGTATGTCCGGTCCCCAGACCTTGAACCACCAACCGGCCCCCCACTCGTCGTCGACCTTCCGCATCGCGCGCCGAAAGTTGATCGCCTCCGTGATCGACTCTTCGACCAGAGCGGTGCCCCCAGGCGGTTCCATCATTGCAGCTGCGACATCGCACGACGCGATAATCGCGTACTGCGGCGAGGTCGACGTGTGCATCAGGTATGCTTCGTTGAAGATATTGCGGTCGAGCTTTTGCGTCTCCGATTCCCGCACCAGAATCTGCGACGCCTGCGAGATCCCCGCCAGCAGCTTGTGGGTCGAGTGGGTCGCGAAGATCATCGACTCTTTCGGTCGCGGACGATCGGCCCCGATGGCATGCATATCGCGATAGAACGTGTGGAACGTCGCATGCGGCAGCCACGCCTCATCAAAGTGCAGCGTGCCGATCTTGCCGTCCAGCAACTCTTTCAGCATCTCGACGTTATAGATGATGCCGTCGTAGGTACTCTGCGTGATCGTCAGGATGCGCGGCTTCCGCTCCGGGTGCCGCTTCTGGGCGGCCGCTGCGAAGGGGTTGGCCTCGATCTTCCGCTGGATGGCTTCGGGGGTAAACTCCGAGAGCGGGATCGGCCCGATGATTCCCAAGTGATTGCGGGTCGGCATCAGGAACACCGGCACCGCCCCGGTCATGATGATCGAGTGCAAGATCGACTTGTGGCAGTTGCGGTCGACGACCACGATGTCGCCGGAGGCGACCGTCGAGTGCCAGACCATCTTGTTCGAGGTCGATGTGCCGTTCGTGACGAAGTAGCAGTGATCCGCACTGAAAATTCGCGCGGCGTTCCGCTCCGAGGCGGCCACCGGCCCCGTGTGATCGAGCAGCTGGCCGAGTTCCTCGACCGCGTTACACACGTCGGCCCGCAGCATGTTTTCGCCGAAGAACTGGTGGAACATCTGCCCGACGGGGCTCTTGAGGAACGCCACGCCGCCCGAGTGGCCGGGGCAGTGCCAGGAGTACGACCCGTCCTGGGCATAGTGGATCAAGGCCCGGAAGAACGGCGGGGCGAGCCCATTGGTGTAGGCCGTCGCCTCGCGAATGATGTGCCGCGCCACGAACTCCGGCGTGTCCTCGAACATATGAATGAAGCCGTGCAGCTCCCTCAAAATATCGTTGGGGATGTGGCTCGATGTTCGCGTTTCGCCGTACAGATAGATCGGGATGTGCGAGTTCTTGAACCGGATTTCCTGAATGAACCCGCGCAGGTTATTGATCACCTTTTCGGGGTCACGGCCCTCCCCGTTGATCAGTTCTTCGTCATCAATCGAGAGGATGAATGCGGAAGCACGGCTCTGCTGCTGGGCAAACTGGGAGAGATCGCCATAGCTGGTGGCGCCGAGAATCTCCATGCCCTCCTCTTCGATGGCTTTCGCCAGCGCGCGAATTCCCGAACCCGATGTGTTTTCTGTACGAAAGTCCTCGTCAATGATGACGACCGGAAAGCGAAACTTCATGGGGACAGACGCTCCATCGGAGGGGGTCGGCAGGGCGAGCGTCCAGCGTCAGCCGGATGGTATCCGGTCTCGCCACAGCCTCAGCTGTCGCCGACCGGCATCGCTCACACACCGTGTGCGGCGGAAGACTATCAGCGAAGGCGGGTCCGATGCCAGCATCAGCGGGGGCGGGAGGAGAAAATTGAGATCATTGAGACGAATTCCGGGAGAACTTGAGTGGTGCTTCCGCGTACAGTCGAGGCGGGGAGTTCTCGTCCTTCGGCTCCAACAAGGTCCAGCGAAGATGCGTACCCCCAACTGCCTCGGCCATCGAGTCGAGTGGCAGAATCGTCTGGCGACCCGAGGGCCAGTTGATCGTTACGCGTTGTGGCTGAACATCCGCGTGCCAATTCCAGTGCAGAGCTGTTTCACTGGTCGACAAGTAGCTGCCACCGCCCGCCAGTTGACGCAGGTATTTCCCCTGAGCCGTTTCCAGGACCGCCCTAGCACCCAGCGCCTCGCGTGGCGATTGACTCCCCACCAGTCGTAAATGCAGAGAGCGAACCGGGGCCGCTGTGGCCTCACGGGCTCTTGTGTAGAACAGATTCGCTCGGTCATTGGTATTCACGAACACCAGATCGAGGCGTCCGTCGCGATCCACGTCCCCGGTCGCCAGACCGCGTCCAATCGCTGGTTGCTCAAAAGCCTCGTCGGGGTGAGTCGGAATGTCTCTTTCAAACTGGCCCTGCCCCACATTCCAGACAATCAGTCGGGCTTGTTTGACTGGTGCGTTGCGGGGATGGTGGACCACATGGCCATTCGAGACGGCGACATCTTCGTCTCCATCCCCATCCAGGTCAGCACTGACGCAGCCGAACCCGACAAACAATTTGCCCAGCCGATTCAGCCCCGCCTTGCGACTGACATGTTGAAAACTGCCCGTCCCCAAATTGTGATACAAACCGAATAGCTCGTCTTCATAGTTGGTGACCCAGATGTCGGGTTGGGTGTCTTCGTCGTAATCGATTAGTGCCAGCCCCATGCTGCCATTGGGCGAGGCCATATCGTCTAAGGCCAAGCCAGCCAACATGCCACGTTCTTCCAGCTTTCCGTGCCCATCGTTGATGTAATAAAAATTCGCCACGGTGTCGTTGGCGACATACACATCCATGTCATTGTCCTGGTCGAGATCTGCGATCACGACGCCCAATCCTTTGCCCGCCGGAACTAACCCCGCTGTCGCCGTGGCATCCACAAACGTTCCGTCCCCCTGTCCAAAATAAATCACATCATCCAGACCATCGAACTGTCGAGGCGGGCAGACATCAGTCTTCCCCGCAGGCCCCACACAAGGAGGGTTGTTATCGAACGACCAATTGACATAGTGGGCCACATACAGGTCGAGAACTCCATCCCCATTCAGATCACCCCAAGCGGCACTGGAACTCCATCGAGTGTCATCCAACCCCGCCAGTTGGGTTTCGTCCCCGAACGTTCCGTCCCCCAGATTGGTCCACAGTGTCAGCCCACCATACCCAGAAATCAGCAGGTCAGGAAATCCGTCGCTATTAAAGTCCGCCACGCTACAGCCATGGGAAAAATGCCCATGCCACTTGAGTCCTGAAGACACGGTCACATCCGCAAACACGTCCACACTGCGTTGCCGCAGGAGTCGAGACGGCCATCCGCTCGTTTGATGATCGCCAATCTGTCCTCCACCGGGGAAGCAGAGGTCCAACTGCCCGTCACGATCAAAGTCCCCCAGACCGGCTCCACCTCCCAGCGACTCCAGGATGGCATTGTGTCCTGATTCCGCACCATTTCGATAAATCACCTCTGCGGCTTGAATCGCCAGTGACAGTTCAAAATGGACTGGACTCGGGGATGTGGCACCCGGGGACGTAGTGGTCACCGGAACGGGGGCTGGCGTGGGGGTAACTGACGGACATCCCGTCATCCCGATCAAGACGAGCCAGACCAGTACCCGCTGAGCCGCCTGTCGCCCGGAAGGATCGAGTTGCAGCTGACCTGTCCACTGCGGTGATCTCATGGTGGACTCCCCTGCTCTGCCGGAATGGACCGCTCCTCGGCGAGAGCCGATTGTCGATGCTGCTCGGCCAATTTGGGAAACTCGGCGTTCTCGCTGGCATGGGCCGAAAAGTATTCGGCCAAGCGGGCATGCGCGGCACGATGATGTGGATCATAGGCCAAAACACTGTTGAGCCACACCAACCCCTGGTTCACGGAAAAATGTTCGAGCAGGACGCAACCGACCTCATACCGGGCCTCCAGGTCAGCGGGATTCTGGTTCAGACGATCCATCAGACGATCGCAGGATTCAAACGCGACCCGTGAAGTCTGCGAGCGTGCGGACTCTGCCTGAGCCTCGGCCGTCCGGCCCAATCTCGCCAGTGTCGTCGAGTAGGTGTAGCGCAGTTTCCAGTCTTGAGGATACGCTTCCAGCGCGCGTTGCAACCAAGTGACGGCCTCCTCATCGTGGCTCGTCGCAATCTCCAACTGGGCCATCTCCGCAGGGACTTGAGCCAGCGCGGCTTCGGACTGCTCTCCCAAATAACGATAAGCTTCAACCAGCCGGTCGATCGGTCGCGCGACCGCCTGCTGCAAAGTGTCCCGTGCGGCATCCCACTGGTTTAATTCCCGTTGACACCGGGCGATCCCCACCAGACCTGGCTGCGATTCGAATAAACCCACCGCCGCGATGCGATAGGCCTCCAGTGCCTGGGCCGGTGCCTGCTTCTGCAACAGGATGCGGGCCAGGTTATATGCGGCGGGAGCGTGACGCGGAGCAAGCCGGAGGGACTCCCTATATTCCGTTTCCGCTTCTCCCAACGCCCCACGATGTTCGAACAGCCGTCCACGCAGAAAATGCGGCTGAGGATCTGCTGGGAAATCGTCCTGCCACAATTGGAGAACTCGCAGCGCATCCTCAATGCGATACTGCTGAATACAGCCTCCCACGTACGCATCACAAATGGCGGGAAGGTCTTCCCCCCGGATCAGTAAGTCGCTGATCTGGGCCTCCAGCGGGGCGAGATCGCCAGACTGGGCACGACGGAGTAAATCTTCTCGCTGTAATTGCTTGACGGGGAAACCAGCCCGCTGGGCATCCTCAATCGAGCTTGCGTACGCCTCCATGCGTCCGAGTTGTCGCGACAAGCGGGCCCGCCAGAAAGCCCGCTCCCCGGCAGTCCACGGGAACGTGTCGGCTCGATCCAGCCAGACTTCCGCACGGCCCACATCCGGCGCTGCGATCGCAACCTGAAATCGCCACAGACACACCGGAGTCCAAGCCCCGCACACCAACAGCAACGCCAGCACTGCGCCAAGCAGCCATCGAATGAGAGTTCGACGCGTGATGTGCCGTCGCCAGACCATGTCAGAGCATCCACTCACACGACCGCTCAGGGGCCTCGCGTCGAAGCCTTCCGACACAAGTCCCTACGCCCATGCCGCATGTACTCAGGTCTCGCATTTGTACTTGAGTGAGAGCTGCCTCGCCATCCTCTTGGCAATCGACTTCACCTGCGCCGGACTGTTCGATGCTTCCAGTTCACAGAGATCTTTCAGTCGTGTGGCCCCCTTGGCTGGTCGCAACACAGCAATCAGGACCGCGCTGATCGCGATGACGACCAATAGTTCAATCAGTGTGAATTCGCGCTTCCGCGAACGCAACGTCAAGACGACTCCAGGGAGTGTGGCAAGAAACGATGGAAACACCATCACCACAGGATTGTGATCTGTACTGACTTTCCCCCACTCTTGGTGCCCAGCGGAGGACAACTCACGCTGCCGGAGGGGGTGAGCCAATCGGCGGTATCAAGAATGGTGACCACGCTCCTTGCGAAGTCTGACGGGCAGGAGACGCTCCGCATCGAAGACTTCGCATCGCAACTCAACGGGGGCATGGCCGGTACGATTCGGCACATTCTGCAACGAAAACCACCGACCGGGAAACTCCTCTAGCCGCGAGTTGGCCTTTCGTGGCAGAATCCCTCTAGTTCGTCCCCCTGTTTGCCGAGTGGCTGCGGGTGGGGAGGAGCTCCCGTGTGCGAATGGATTCGCCTGACATGTCCTTCCTTAGCCCACTCCAGCAAGCACAGCTTCCAGCAACCTGGGGACTGGCCTTGGCGGCGATGCTGCTCGGGGGCGGCTGCGCGAACCGTGCGGCATTAGTGCGTTCTCAAAGTCCACAACGCGGCGATGTCCGGTTGGTAGCGAATTCGAAACGAGACACGGATCCGTACGCCGAGACCGATTCCGACACCCGCCACATGGGACCGATGGAACGGACGTTGAAGCGCTCCCGCTGGGAACGCAAGAAAGCGGATGCCGTCGCGAGCGGAGAGGCATTCTCCATTGAGGGACTACACGAGTATCAGGCCGCTGAGTCGCTCTATCTCGATGGTCGACTGAGCGAGGCCGAGAAAGCCTTCAAGAAACTGGCCAAAGCCCGCCGCAACAGTCACGAATCGTTCGGGATGAAGATGGACCGCTGGTGGGGCGTGAAGACCTCCTCCCTCGACACCTACGCGAACTTTGGCGACCCGATCGAAGAAGATGCCCTCTTCATGAAGGCCGAGTGCCAGTTCGATCAGAAGAAGTTTGCCCACGCTCAAGACGGTTACGACGACTTGCTGACACGGTATCCTTCGACTCGCCACCTCGATTCCGTCTCACGCAGGTACTTCGAGATTGCGCGATACTGGCTGGGCTTTCCGGAACAGGTCCAGGGGTCAGGTGATATCGAGATGGTCTCTGACGCAACCGAAGAGTCACCGGACTTTGAAGATGTCGACGCATTTCACATCCCGATCATCCCGAACTTTCTCGACAAGACCCGCCCCACATTCGACACACGCGGTCGAGCATTGCAGGCATTGCGGTCGGTGTGGTTGCACGATGCGACGGGCCCACTCGCCGATGACGCTTTGATGGTCTCAGCGAGCTTTCACCTGCGGACCAAAGACTTCGAAGAGTCGGCCCGGATGTACAAGTTGCTCCGCGAGCAATACCCCGACAGTCCGCACTTCCGGGATGCGTTCCTCCTGGGGTCGCACGTCACGCTGGCTAGCTATCAAGGATCAAACTACGACGGACAGAATCTCAACGACGCGATTGATCTCAAAGAATCCGCCTTGCGAATCTTCCCCGATCTGACCGAGGAAGAACGGGATCGCCTGGGCGGCGAGTTACAAAAGATGTACAGCGCCGAAGTGGCCCGCATCTGGGACAAGGTCGAATACTACCAGGCCAAAGAGTCCCCCGAGTCAGTGGCCGTCTATTGCAACATCCTCATCCACCGCTTTCCCGACACCGTCTACGCCGAACAGTCCCGGAAGATTCTCGAAGAACAGGCCCGCACCTCAAACCATCGGCTCAGCTTGCCCCAGTTGCCGGGACGTAAGGCGGCTCAATCTCCGGAGTCGGAACCTGAAGGCGAAGTTGAGGCGGAAGAAGCAGTCCCCGAGAAGAAGCTCCCGCTGAAGTTCCCCAAGCTCTGGTGGCCCGCGAAGCCTGTCCCGAGTGATGCCGACGCCGATGACTCAGCGGCGGAAGAGATGCCACAAGAAGAAGTCAGCACAGGGAATCGTTCATCCTCGGGTCGAGCCTCATTGGAGTAGTCCTCACTGCCGTGAAGCCTCAAGCCCTGCCTTTGGAAATCCTCACACGCCGGTCGGCCTTGCGCCAACTCGGCGTGGGACTGTTTTCGCTGGGTGGGGTCATCGCGTTCCCGGGTTGCGGATACACCGTCGGGGCTCCCTACGCGACCGACATACGTACTGTCCATGTGCCGACGTTCGAGTGTGCGGACTACCGCCGCGGGTATGAACTCCAACTCACTGAAGCCGTGCAGAAGCAGATCCAGCTGCGAACTCCGTATCGCCTGGCCAAAGAGCCGGGAGCGGATACTCGGTTGACCGGGCGGATCGTCAGTATCGACAAGCGAGTGCCGAATCAGAATAAGTACGATGACGCGCGTGAACTCGAATTGGCCATCGGGATCGAAGTGAAGTGGGAAGACCTGCGTAATGGGCAGGTGATCAACCAGCAGACAATCCCTCTGTCGGGCAACGCGGCCCAGCTGCTCGGAACCTCGACGTTCGCCCCGGAAGCGGGTCAGTCGATGGCGACCGCGACCCAGGAGGCGGTGAGCACTCTCGCCCGGCAGGTGGTGGGGCTGATGGAAGTGCCGTGGTAGGGCGATAACTCCCCCTGGAGGGCGCGGCTCCTGCCGAGCCGCTACCGCGAGTCGACGTATCTCTTGACTCGCGGCTCAGCAGGAGCTTCGCCCTCCCGGGTAGAACTAGCCCAGTCACAAGTCTTAGCGTTAACGAGGCACAAGGCTGCGACGCAGCGTTCACTTCTGGTCCACCTGCCACACTGCGAGACCGCCCGAGTGAGCGGAAGCGGCGACGTATTTGGCGTCGGGCGAGAAGGCGATGCGATCGAAATACGTACCCGGATGATCCCACGTTTTTGCGAAGGCGGGCGCTGCGTAAGTCATCAAGACGTTCAAGGTCGAGAGATCCCAGATGGCCAGGCCCCCATTCGCAGTGATACTTGCCACACGCTTCGCATCGGGCGACAACGCCGCCACGCCCGCAAACCGAATCCCGTGACCGAAGTCTGGGCGTTCTCCTAGCTGTGCATTTTCTTCTTCCGTATAGCGAGGGCAAACGGCCTCTGGCGGAACGATCTCTTTCGGTTTCGGTTCGTGAAGCGGATGCCAGAACTTGATCGCTGCTCGGTCCATCACGAGCAGACGATCACCGCTCTGCGTGAACCGCAACGTCGATTGCTCACCACCGTCAGAGTCCACGGGCAAGCCGATCGGTTCACCCTTGGCGAGATCCCACAACGCGAGGTATCCGTAGCGACTGAGCGTGGCGAGCGACTTGCCGTCGGGCGCGAACGCCAGAGCCGCCATACGCTCGCCCTCGCGACTTGCCTTCTGCAAGTGGTGCGTCGGCTTCTCATCGCCGACCTTCCACACGAGGACTGTCCCATCGGTCCGGCACGCGGCGACCTGCTTTCCGTCGCGATCGATAGCCACGGCGTAGACGCTGTACTCCGGGCCGACTTTCAACGTCTGCTTCGGCTGCAACGAGTCGCTCTGTCGCAACTCAACCGTTCCGACATTCGTGCCGGTCACGATCATGGTCGGTCGTCCGCCAACAGCCATCGAGTTCGCATGGTTCGGCATCCGCACCAGTTGATTCAGTTCGCAGCCGACCAGTTCCCCATGGTTCGTGTTGCCCCGGATCGAAAACATCCACTGGCCCAGACCGTTGAACTTTCCCGTCGTGTAGAGCATGGAAGAGCGAGGGTCCCACGCCAGATGATCCACTGGCGAGGCGTTGCCCACGACCGGTGCGGGACCGGGAGGATCAGCTGCCATGATGGTGAAGGGGACGATCAGTAACAGGAGTGCCCGAATGAGCGGGAGCGGCATGCTTTGTTCTCCTTGGTTGGATACCTGCGATCACCGGGCGACTGCATTATCTCCCATCCCGGAGGGATGAAGGAGATGAGCTGGCGGTGTAACGCAGCGATACCACCGGGATCGGGATTGATGACCATTCCGATAGCGAGCGGCGGACGTGAGTCCGCCGTGCCAGGGGCAACGTGACCTCACAGGAATGGCCGTACCCGCAAGACATCGTCCCGCGTGGCACGGGGGACTGACGTCCGCCCGCTCGCTGGATGTTCCTACTTCACAGCTTCCTTGAACCGCTCGTCGATGATCGGAGTATCAGCTGGCAGAGGGATGCGGTTCAGGTCGATGATCGTACCATCGACGATCAGTTCGATATAGATCGTCTGTTCCCAGTTGCCCTTCACGGCCTGGATGTCGGTGTTCGGGGCCTGACCCTCGGGAGGGGTGTGGATGCAGACCCCGACATCCTTCTCATTATCCAACCAGAAGCTGGGGCCGAGTCGCAGGACGACCGGGGCGCCCTTGGTCTTGATCGACAGAATATGCGGCCAGGCAGCTTCGAATTCCTCCTGCTTGTTGAACGGGATGGCGTAGTGCCGGTATTCCACGAGTGGCCCCACTAAGGTGCGAGATTCCTTACGCAGGGGCTCCAATTCCTTCGGCCAGTCTTTGGGCCAGAGCCCTTCGTTGGCCACCGAATAGAGGGCGTACACCGAACTGGCTGCACAGAGTGTGAGTGCGGCCATGAGGGCGATGGTTCGTTTCATGATGATATCCTTCGTTGAGATTCCATGAGTTCGGTCAAACGAGAATTCGACATTTCCAGGGGGACTTGTACAATGCGTCTGTTCCTTCAAGTGTCTTGGAGCTGCAATGACCACCAAGTCGATTCCAATCTCGAAGATTTCCGAATGGCTACGTACACAGTCTGAGACATGGTGGGTCGTGGACGGGGATTACCGTCTTGAGGGGCGGTTGATGATGCCAGCTAGCGAGCAGGATTTGGCGAATGCTCTTGATAAGTACTGCGAGGCTGGGGAGGAAATCACTGTGATACTGCCTGAGTCTGACGGTGCAGCAGGCACTTCGGAGATCGAGAAGCTCTTTACTGCAAGCGGCGAAGGATATGGTCGCGCGCTCCAGGCAGAAGGCGGCGATCATGACGAAGGCTGGTTGCTTATTGAGCAGACTCAGTTCGTGGAAGAAGCAAATCGAGAAGTTGATGAGTACTTTCAAAACAAGTAATAATGGCCCGGAGTGCAACGGGGAAAGATTGACAACGATTCTTTTCGGAAATGTCGTATGCCGACGCCTCAGAAATACGGAGAGTACATTCAACAGATTCCGCATCGGGACGAGGCTGAGAAGGCGGATATTCCGATCAGCCATTTCAAAAAAGATGTCGCGCACGCGATACGGTTTGTCGATTACTTGATCGAACTTAAGAAAAAGACGCCGGTTTACGACAAGGGATTCGAGCGTCATCTGAAAGCCATCTCCTCGCTCGCGTTCTTTCAGATTGTGGCAGCCTTCGAGAGGCTGTTGAAGGAACTCGCTGCGATATGCGTCGATGAAGTCGCTCCACTTTGCACCGATGATCGTCTGAGTGGATTTGCGATTCGCGGAGAAGATGCTGCCCCCCATGTACTCGATCAAACGATTGGTAGAGCACTTTGCGAATCTCAACTGTGGCACAATATTGACGACGTGGTAAAACGCTTCAAGAAAGTCTTGGCTGACAACTCGGAGATCATCAAACCTGGGAAGCCGCATGAGTTCAAGTTGTTTGACGTTGATCTGAAGTCGCCATCGCTTCGCGGAGAAATCAAGTCGTTGAAGGTGATGTTCCAAGTTCGCCATACGATCGCCCACAACTTGGGGACTTTGACTCGGTCGGACGCTGGAAAGTTGCAGCGCATTCTTGGTCAACGAATCGACAGCCCGAAAGAACTCGATATTGATCGCAAGCATGTCTACTACCTCCAACAGTTTCTGTCTCCGTTGGCAACCGAAGTCAATCAATCTGTGGCGGATCGACTCGGGCAAGTGCTGACGCAGTTCCGAAGCACGAGCCCGAGTCTGATCGATCACTTGGGACGTTCCAAGGATTTGGCCAAGCTCTTTCAGGTTTCCTTCACGATCGCTGGCCACACCGAACACCCGTGAGTCCCGCTCAGCTCGTTCAGCGTTCCACCGCCGCCTGTTCGGTCGACTCGCCCCAGATGTACCAGTGGGGGGCGACGTAGACCCAGTAGCCGTTGGGAAGGTTCTGGTGGGTCTTGTACGCGGTCCCCTCCCAGCGACCGAAGTCCTTGAGATCACCGTACGTCGGCTGGTCGTCGGCGACTTCGATCTGGCGGAGCAGAGTCTTGTACTTGCCGGAGCAGCTGGCCTTGGTCATCAGATCGGGGGCCTGTTCAACGGCCTTGATCTGCTGAATCGCCTGGCGGTGGCCTTCGAGGTGATCGGAGATTTCGGCGAGGCGGGCTTCGTGCTTGTGGGTCAGGTGTTGGGCCTGCCGCACGAGGGTCACGAACTCGCGTCGCTGCCCGGTCGGGTCGTCGCCGAGGGCCGACTGAGCCAGTTCGAGAACCTGCGAGAAGTTGCCGGTTCCGGCGAAGCTGGAGTGCTTGGTGACGAGGCCGAACTCGGCGACAGCTGTGGCCCAGACGTGGTCGCGGGAGATCGGACGTTGAACGTCTCGAGCAAGCACCATCGGCGTCGGCACCGTGATCTCGATCTTGGTGCTCTCGTTCGAGGTTGGCAGCTTGTAGCGAACGCGGATCGTGCAGATTTCAATCGACTGAGGATCCGCCAAGGCATGATTGTCTCGCCCAGCGACCGGGGCGGAGACTTCGACGGGCTTCTCTGCGGGAACCGTCACTTCCGGCTCCCCTTTCCCCGCGGGAGAGGGGCTGGGGGTGCTGGCAGGCGTTGCTGGTTGTTCGGCAGCGGCTTGGCCCTGAGGTGGGACAAACAGGATTGTCTGTCCTACGGCTCGCTGGTACTTCAGCGGCTCGACCTCCTCTTTCGGAGCCACCGGCTGAACCGCTCCCGGCGGCACAATCTCATACAGCGCCACGACCGAATGCCCAGCTCCCATGTCACCCGAGTCGACCTTGTCATTCGCAAAATCCTGCGCCGCCATCACGCGGTTCTCGTACCCGACCAGCCGGTACGAACCGACCAGATTCGGGTTGAACTCGATCTGCAACTTCACGTCCTTGGCGATCGTGTACAGCGTGCCGGTCAACTCGTTGAGCAGCGTCTTGCGGGCCTCTTTGATCCCGTCGATGTAGATGTACTGACCGTTCCCCTTGTCGGCGATCGCTTCCAGCTTGGCATCCTTCAGGTTCCCCGAGCCGAACCCGAAGATGTTCAGGAACACCCCGGTCTGCCGCTCCTTCTCGATCAGCTTCACCAGTTCGCTATCAGCACTTTCGCCGACGTTGAAGTCGCCATCGGTGCAGAGCATCACGCGGTTCGTGGCCCCATCACCGAACTGCTTGACCGCTACTTCATAGGCCAGCTTCAGACCCGCCTCGCCATTCGTCGAGCCATCGGCATGCAGTCCCTCAATCGCGGCCAGGATCGCCTCTCGCTTGTCACCGCCCGTGCTGTCGAGCAGCAGCCCGGCGTTATCGCTATACGTCACAATCGACAGCCGGTCCTGCTCTCGCATCTGCTCCACGAGGATGCGCAGCGACTGCTTCACCAGCGGCAGCTTGTTCTCATCGCTCATCGATCCGCTGGTATCGACCAGGAACACCAGCCGCGCCGGAGGCCGCTGTTGCAGGTCAATCGTCTTCCCCTTCAGAGCCACCCGCAGCAACTGGTGCTGCGGCTGCCACGGACAACGCGAGACCTCAGCGGCGACGGCCAGCGGAGCGTCCCCCTCGGTGTTGGGCCCTTCGTACTGGAACGAGTTGATCAGCTCCTCGATCCGCACCGCATCCGGCGGCGGCAGTTGGCCTGCTTCGACGAACCGCCGGACGTTCGAGTACGACGCGGTGTCGACATCGATCCCGAACGTCGACAGCGGCTGGGCCTCGGGCGTGACGAAGTCATTCTCAGGAACGTGGGCGTACTGCTCGGCAGCTGCGATCGTGGCTTCGAGCTGGCGGACGTAGCCTTCGCGGTAGTACCAGACGGCCTGCTGATGGGCGAGTTCGCGGCGGACGCGGAGGAGCGAGAGTTGGGCGTTCTTGGCGACTTCGGGGGCGACATCCGTGAGCGGCTTGCCCTCGATGCCGGGGGTTTTCTCGATGAGGCTCTTGAACTCGGTCTGCTGATTGGCGACGAGTGTTTCGAGATTGCTGACTTCATGGAGTTCAGCGCGGGCGGGCTCCTTCGACTCAGCGGGTAGGGTGCCGCGGGACAGGTCACTGCGGGTGAAGCGATCCCAGTTCTGGACTGCCTTTTCGAGTTGGACGAAGCCTTCTTCGTAGTCGCTGACGGTCAGCGACGGGGGGAGGGCCTGTTGCAATTGGGGGCGGGCTGCACTGGGCTTCTCCCCTCTTGCGAGACGATCTCCCCCGGGCTCAGTCTCCAATGAAAGCCCGAGGAGTGCTTCCTCTTCTTCTTGGACAATAATCCGGGGTGTCACCCCCAGCGGTTGACCGGGTTGTGGCACCGAGCCGTCGATCTCGATGAAGTCGTTGAGAGCGGGGAGTTCATCCCACGCGCTCAGTGAGAGCTTGCGTCGAGAGCTTGCATCTCGTCCGTCTACGACAGACAAGCCTTGCAGCTCAGTCTTCATCAACGATTCCGTGGACAGATTGTCGATGGACTCGCCGGGCTGGGAAGAGATCCCTTTGGCCCGACTCTCATGGAGTGATTCGTCGTATTCTTTGGCAAAGAGGGCATTGACTGGCGGGAGGTCGAAGAACAAGTCAGCATCGCCGTCGGTGTCGCCCAGTTCAGCCAATTGGGAAGGTCGCCCTAACAGACTGTTATTGCTAGCGTAGTGACGCCCCAAGCCGGCCTGGTCGGCGCGACCCGCGAATCCGAAGCCCTGGTTCCTGAAGTAGCTGGTGGGGCCTTGGTGGGTGTGGTAGGGGTAGACGACAGCTCCCGACGCAGGAACAGCGAACCGGGGCACGACACCGAAGTCCTCCGCATAGTCACCGAGCCCCAGCGAGGTTCCATTGCTGACCACGGTACTCCCGCTAGCGGGTGACGCCCCGTCGCTCAACCGCACCACGGCACGATTCGCACTCGTGATAGATTCGCTGAGTACATCATCCCCTGCATCCATTGACCCGCTCGTCTCCGATTGGATGAGGGCGACCAGAGGAGCAAAGTCACTCGCTGGCGCGACCGGCGATGTGGTACTTCCGGAAATCTGTGTGCCGAATGAACGGATGGGCTGCGCCCCGCGACCTTCGCTGAGGTCGAGATTACCCCGCATATTGCCTGACGCCCCTGGACCACTGCTCTGCGGACTGGATTGCACGAGAGCCACGTTCTGCTCCCCCGAGCCAATCTCCCACTGGCTCAGACCGATCAACCCGCCGACGACCAGCACCGCTCCGGCCAGCAGCCAACCTCGGCTGGTCGAAGGACGCGGGCTGCGCGGGGAGTGAATCAGCAGAGCCGGAGCGGCTGAGGATGCCGCCAGCGACGAACCAGCGATTTCGGAGTAATCGCCGACTTTGGGCATCACCACTGCCGAGCGGAGCAGCGTGTGCAACTTCTCGCGGTTGATCGCCGGAACGGCTGGCTGGGTGTCGACGTGGGAGGCGAACGCCGCCTCAAGAGCGGCGACCGTCTGCCGCAGGGCGTCAAGTTCTTGTTGGAGCTCGGGCAACGCAGCGAGTTGCTGTTCGAGGGCTGCACTCTCTACCAAAGAGAGTTCGCCCAGCAGATACGCGGTCAGTTGTGGGTTGTCGGACATGATGGCCTCCGAAAGAGGGGTGGGGGAGTAGGACGGCCTTTCCAGGCCGTCCCCGAGCGAAGCGAGTCGTCACTTCGATCGAGTGTTCGGTGTGCCAGAAAGACGGGCTGGAAAGCCCGTCCTACGGTCGAGAGATAGCGAGCGGGGGACGTCAGTCCCCCGTGTTGGGGGAGCGTGGGAATTGGAACCACGGGTGGATGACGGAGTTCGTCGCACTGGCACGGGGGACTTACGTCCCCCGCTCGCTGCGGGTGAGTAGGACGGGCACATTGACCCGTCCGAGTGGCCTCCGTGCGGAGAGCAGAGTGGTTCGTGGGGTTCTCGGTCGCACGGGGACGGGCAGGATTGCCCATCCTACGGAGCGGGAGCTTGCCCTCATTTGAGCTTGGTCAAGTCCACGAATTCCTTAACCTGGAGGTCATGACCGACCCGCAATCCTTCGCCGGTCAGCACTCGCAATGTGAGCTTGTCGAGTTGTGAGCGGTCGACGGCAAAACCGACGACCACATGTCCCGGCTGGGACGGGTCGGGCTGCAATGTCGAATGGAGCAGCAGCTTGCCTTCGCCTTCCATGATGAGGTCGACGCGGCTGAAGTCTTTGAGGTCGCCCTTGATCTCGAACTCCAGTTCCACACGCACGGCATCCGGTCCAGCTGCGTTGGTCCGGATTTCCATGCCCAAAGCCTTGGCTCGCTCCGGGGTGACGTTTTCCAGGCTGATCAAGGCAAAGCACCAGTTGGGGAGAGCGAGGAAGAGGATGGCTAGGAGTGCGAGATGGCGAAGAGACATATGGTCCTCGGGAAGAGGGATTGGCGAGCCGCCGGCGTGAGCCGGGGTGTTGAGTCGAGAAACCGTTCGTTCGCGGAAACGGTGGAGCAGAAATTTCTGACTGCTCGGTGTGTGGGAGTGGGGCGAGCGTGGGGACACCCCGGCTCACGCCGGGAGCTTGCCCTCACTTGATCTTGGTCAAGTCGACGAAATCCTTGACACGGAGATCGTGACCGACGCGGGTAGCTTCGCCGGTCAGCACTCGCAATGTGAGCTTGTCGAGTTGTGAGCGGTCGACGGCAAAACCGACGACCACATGTCCCGGCTTGGACGGGTCGGGCTGCAATGTCGAATGGAGCAGCAGCTTGCCTTCGCCTTCCATGATGAGGTCGACGCGGCTGAAGTC
>JAYTCW010000138.1:0-30720 GCA_043736295.1 Planctomycetota bacterium
TCAGTAACCCGACGCGTCAGCGAGGGAAACGCAGGGAAATGTCGCTTTCGCTCCCCCTCGCTGACGCGTCGGGTTGCTAAAGTAAGTGCCATTGGGCTGCCGCCTGCCGCTCTCCTTTCTGCCACTCCCCGCCTGCGGTAGAGTGTTCTCCACCGGACTACAGTTCACGACGCAGATCAACTGCCTGGCTCTCGCCCCTCGTCTCTCGTCTCTCCTCTCTCATCTTCCCCCATGACGACCACGCAACTCCTCGACGATATCCAGGCCCGTATCCGCTCCGGCTATCCGGTGCTGTGGTTGCGGACGTATGAAGAGGACCGCTGGGAGGGGTTGCTCGCTTCGATGGCCGAGGAAATCGAGTACGGCATCGTCAGTTGGACCTCCACGAACGGAGCCTCGCCGGCGATCACCGATGTGGCGAGTCTCAATCTGTATGACTTCCTCAAATCGATCGACCAGTACCCGCCCGAACATCTGTTTCTGCTCAAGGATGTCCATCTCTGCCTCGCCGATCCGCAGGTCATACGCTGTGTCCGCGACTTGCTTCCGCAACTGACCGCTCGCAAGCAGGTGATCTTGTGCATCGGGCCGGTGGAGCAGATTCCGATCGAGTGGATTAAGGACGTGACGCTGATCGAGTTGCCGATCCCCGGACTGGAGGAGATGCGTGAGGTGTTGCTCGATCTGCTGTCCGAGCGCCCCTCCCCGATCGAAGTCGATGCCAAGCAAGAGGAGCACATGGCCAAGGCGGTGATGGGCCTCACCGCCCGCGAAGCCCGCAAGGCGTTCTCCCGCTCACTTCAAGGGCGCGACAGCGTCGATGACCAGGTCTACGCCGCGCTGGTGGCTGAGAAACGCCACATGGTGCAGGGGTCCGACCTGCTGGAGTTCTTCGACCTCGACGAGGGGATTAACGACATCGGCGGGCTCGAGGGGCTTAAGGACTGGCTGCTGCAACGCGCTGAGGCGTTCAGTGCCGATGCGCGGGCGCGGGGTATTTCGTTCCCTAAGGGAGTCCTCCTGGCCGGGGTGCAGGGGTGCGGTAAGAGCCTCAGTGCCAAGGCGATTGCCCGCGTGCTGGGGTTCCCGCTGGTGCGGATGGACCTCTCCAATCTGCTCGATTCGGCGCGCGGAGCCTCGGAGCAGAATCTCCGCGAGGTGCTGCGGCTGATGGAGACGATCTCGCCATCGGTGCTGTGGCTGGAAGAAATCGACAAGGCCTTCTCGGGGTTCGACTCCGAAGGCGGCGACCCCACCGTGGCCCGGCTCGTCGGACGGTTCCTGACCTGGTTGCAGGAACACACAGCCCCCGTATTCGTGGTCGCCACCGCCAATAACATCTCCAAGCTCCCGCCGGAATTGCTGCGGCGCGGACGGTTTGACGAACTGTTCTTTATCGACCTGCCCAACTACTACGAGCGGCAGACCATCTTCGGCATCCACCTCAAGAAGCGCGGCTGGAAGCCGGAGAAGTTCAACCTGCTCCGGCTCTCCGAAGCCACCGAAAGCTACAGCGGGGCCGAGATCGAAACGATCGTCAACTCGGCCATTATCGAGACCTACAGCGCTGGCGGCATGCTGACCGAGGATGACCTCATCACGCAGCAGGAGCTGCTCGTCCCGCTCTCCAAAACGATGGAGGACCAGATCTTCAACCTCCGCGAATGGGCCCGCACCCGCTGCCGCCCCGCCACCCCCGACAGCCGCGTCCAGAAAGTCATGGAAGAGGAAGAACGCCGAGGCGAAACCGTCACCGGCGACGGCAGCAAGGGCCGCCCCCAACTCAAGTGGATCCAACTCGCCGAACACGGCCAATTCGCAGCCGCCGTCGTTGAGTACGTGCGGTTTTACGACAACACGCGGTGGGACAAGCTGCTGCACGACTTCACCCAGTACACGACGACCTCGGGCGAGTTCGGGCTGGTGCTGCGCCACGATACGAAGGCCGTGGTGTGGACGCGGATGAGCATGGAGTTCGCGGACTGGATCTCGGACTTCATCGCCAAGAAGCTGATCTTCCTCAATCCCACGACCGCCGAGAACTACAAAGAGTCGAAGCACCCCGCTCTGCCGGTGATCACGGAACTGACTGACAAGAAGCTCGACAAGCCGCACTGGATGCCGTTCACGCTACGGCTGGTGCCGCCTTCGATGGGGAGCGCTCAGTTCGGGCGCGTGGCGCGGATTCGGCTGGGGCGAGGATAGGGTGGCTCCGTGGCCAGAGCCCGACCGGCATGATCGTCGTCCACAAGCTCTCTCGGCAAGGAACTTAGGACTTGGGTCGGTCAGGCCATGTCTCCCCAAACACGATCCGATGTCCATCCGGAGTGACGACCGCAAACTCGCGCATCCCCCAAGGCTTGTCCTCCAGCTTGTGCCAGACCTGCACCCCATTTCGGACGACCTCCTGGTACAGCCCCGCCGCGTCCCGAACGTGCAGGTAGGCAAACCAGGAGTGATCCTCCGCCTTCGACATCGGTGTAATCCCCGGACAGTCACCAATCCGCAGCTGGCAGGCCCCACGACTCAGGAACGACCAGCCCTCGACGGCGAAGTCTTCCGTAAAGCCGAGCTTCTCCAGATAGTACTGCCTCGAAGCGGCGAGGTCGGTCACAGCCAGCACAAAGGTGGAGGAAAGTATTTCAGACATGCGGGAGGTGCTTTCTTGTTTGGGCTGATTCTGCGGCCTTGGTTGTCACGAGGAGGATTGATGTGCCCTGACATCAAAGAGTAATACCTCGGCCAGTCTCACTGCAAGAACCTCTCCCGGTGATCGACGTGCAAGTGTCTGACCGCCCCCACTTGGTCTAGACACGTCAACCGGGCACGGGGGACTCAGGCGCTGTCTGGTAGTGCTTTGAGCAACCACTTGAAGCATTGACTCCGATTTCAAGCTAAGGTACAAATAAGACACCTTAACAAGGTGCCCGTTACAAATCTTAACAAGGTGTCGGTGAAACATCTTGCGGAGAACCCTTCGTGAAACCGTGGCGTTTTTACGGTCGGAATGACCAACTCGACTCACTCCAAGAGATCATTGCCCGTCGAAGATGGTTCTTCGTGAAGGTCTCCGGGCGACGACGCATCGGCAAGACCACGCTCATCCAAAAAGCCCTGGAGACGGCCGGAAATCGGTCGTTGGTACTGTCCTTGCAAGTGCCCGATTCCGTGCCCGCTGGAGTTGTTTCCGCTGTGAATGACGCGATGGACTCATTTGATGTGCCGGTTGATCGTTTTCCCCGCCCGCGCAATCTCGCCCAACTCGCACAATCAATCGAAGCAATGGCCCGTGCGGGGTACATTCTAGTGCTGGATGAGTTTCAGTATTTCAACCGCAAGGGGTACGAGGAGTTCTGTTCGTTGCTGCAAGCGGTTGTGGACCGACTCGCTTCCCAAGCTGCGGAGGTTCCCGGAGGACTCATCGTATTGGGGTCCATTCAGACCGAGATGATGGCTCTTCTGGAAGATCGCACGGCCCCCCTGTTCAATCGCGTGACAGATTCGATTGAATTGACCCATCTGGATATCGCTTCCATCCGTGAGCTCCTGGCGGACCACGCCGACACTTCGCCCGAGCGGCTGCTTTTTCTGTGGAATCTGTTTGAAGGTGTCCCCAAGTTCTACCGGGATTGCTACGAGCAGGGTGTCTTGGCAGCGGATCGGCCCACGTTGCTCAAGCGAATCTTCTTCGAGAGTTCGTCGCCACTCCAGACGGAAGCCGCGAACTGGTTCCTCCATGAATTGCGGGGCCGGTACGATGTGGTTCTCAAGTATGTGGCCCGCAATCCCGGAAAGATGCACGCCGATCTCGTGCAAGCCATCCGTGTCGCCAGTGACGATCCGGAAGTTCAGATTGCGGGCTACCTGAAAGTCCTGATCGAACGCTTGCAGCTGATTGAGAAGAAGCTGCCCGTCTTCGCCAAGCCCGACGCCCGTCGCAGCCGCTATTACATCTCCGACAATTTTCTGCGGTCCTGGCTGGCAGCGCTGGCGAACCCGGTGTCAGCCATTGCCTTTCGCCCCGTCGATCAACTCGTGCGGGAGGCCGATCAGCGACTCGAAATTGTGGAAGGCAGTGCGTTGGAAAAGCTGGCCGGACAGCTGTACCAGGAGCGCAGCCGGAAGGGCCTCGGCGACTTCCCGCTGACGCAGCGTATTCAGGGCTATTGGGACAAAGCGGGTACCGAATTGGATCTCGTCGCCGTCAATGAAGAGGAACGGATCATCCGCTTCGGTTCCTGCAAACGCTCCCCCTCCAAGCTGATCTCCGACATCAACAATTTCAAAGGGCACGTGGATCGTTTTCTCAAGGCCCTTCCGCAATACAAAGCATGGAAAGTGCAATATGCGGGGATCGCCCCCTCTCTTGACCTGGCTCAGCGGGCGATCCTGGAGCATCATGACGTGATTCCGCAGGACTTGAATGATCTCATGTCCGGCCTGCGATGAGTAGAACGGGTACACTGACTGGTTGTCTGGTACACTGCTAGTTCATGACCCACCCCAGTCCAGCTTGAGCCGGTTCCCGAGTCAGCCCGATGTAGGCTGCACACTGCTCAATCAGTCTGTTATGCAGTCAAGCAAAGCATGGACAAAGCCGAATTCACACGATTGTTCCATGAATCCAGCACTGCGTGCGTGACTCTCGCTCGAACGTTTATTATGGATCACCTGCCCGACGCAACGCTCTACGAAGTTTTTCCGAACTCATCGTACGACGGATACCCGCCTCACAATGACGAACGTGTATTCCCTAAAGACGAACTCCCGCGCGATGAATTCCATTCAATGACCCCCGATCAGGTCATCGGGTTTCTGTGGCGCGATGGAATGGTTCCAGAATGGGTTGATCTGTCAGTCATATCCACCAATGAACAGCACACCGTTATTGAACTGTTGTGTTGTGGTCGCTTCACGTCGAATGATGATTTGCTGTACTACACTCACGTAAATCGTGGGCCGTTCGGCGTAAAGGGCCCAGCGTTACCACCAGATTACGACACCAACAACCCAAGACGATTCGCTCTGTTCAATCCCCGCGAACTCCGCAAGAAATATCAGCAGTCCACAGGGACCAGCTCTGCAACCGAAGGATGACGCCGCAAAACTGCATAACAATTGGTTCAACCGGAGCCGCAGGCCGCGCGGTTTCTGAAATCAACGTTGGTTGGCCGCGGCCCGGTTAACCTTGGTCATTCGGCGAGGCGGGTACACCGGCCAATGGTCTGGTACACTGTCTGGCCACCTCACTCCACATTCACGAACCACAACACAGAAACGGACAAATACCCATGGTCACTGTCGGCATGAACTACCACGTCCTTCCGGGCAAGCAGCAGGACTTCCAAGACAAGTTCGCCGGCGTCATCGACGCCCTCAAGGCCGCTCCAGGGCACACAAACTCAACGCTCTGGAAAGATGTCGCCGACGATGCGTCGTTTCTGATCACCAGCGAGTGGAACGACGAGACCGCCTTCAATGAGTTCATCCGCAGCGACGCCTTCCGCGCGGTGACCAACTGGGGCAAAGAGCAAATCCTCTCCGGTCGGCCACAGCACAAGGTCTACAAGCACTAGGAGCGTCTCACGGAGGCCACGTAGCCACGTTCGCAGAACGTGGGCGATTGGTCTCGGCTCTCGCGGTGCCGACAGACTTCCGAAGTCTCGGAAGACTTCGGAAGTCTTCTCTCGTCTGCTGGCCCCCCACGTTCTGGCGAACGTGGCTACGGGGATCCCTATCGCACCAGCGGTTTCGGCTCGCAATACTTCAGCGTCATCAGGGCGTACGCCGTGGCCAGATTTGGGTCGCCTTCGTACCAGCGGTCGTTCGTGTTCACCCAGCTGCCATTGGCGGACTGGATACTCATGAGGTGTTCGGCGAGTTCCTTGCGCCAGTCGTGCTTGGCTCCGGCGGCATCCTCGAACAAGTCCACCTTCATCGCGGACAGGGCCTTCGCGAACGTCTGGTGATAGTAGTAGACGCCTTGCTGGCCCAGGCCCGGATTTTCCTTGACCGAATAATTCTGGCGAATCCAACCCGAGGCGGCCTTCACGCGCGGGTCATCTTCTTTCAGACCCGCATAGATCATGCTCTTGAGACCAGCGTAGGTCATGCTGGCATACGAGCGCAGACCACCTTCGGCAGTGTTCCCGGCCTGCGAATTGCCTCCACCAGCGGGGGTGTAGTAGAAGCCGCCATCATTGACTTTGCTGGCGAACTCCGTGGTGTTGTGTTCGGACTCCAGATTCTGACAGCGCGAGACGAAGGCCAGAGCCTTCTTTACCGCTTCGTCTTCCGGCCCAACTCCTGACTCCTTGAGAGCTTCCAAGAAGAAGGCAGTGTTTGACAGATCGGGCCGCTTGCTGCGACCGTAACCCTGTCCACCGTATGCGGGCTGTGATGGGTCAGCTCCTTCTGCTTCGTCCCACTGGAGACCCCTCAGGAATTCGACGGCCTTCTTCAGAATCTCATCGTACTTGCCGTCAGTGTTGGCGCGACGAAACGCGAGCAGCGTAATGCTGGTCTCGTAGTTCTTGTGACCCGTCTCCGGATGGTAGATCCCGCCGTCCGGCTGCACGAATGTGGTCAGATGCTTGAGGGCCTTGACCACCGCCGGGTGGTCCGGCTTCACCCCCGCTTCCAGCAGCGAGAACGTCACCAGCCCGGTGATTCCCGGCTGCTTCTCTGAAGTCCAACTGCCATCCGGCTGTTGCGACGCGATCAGGAACTCCGCCCCCTTCGAACGCCCTTGGGCAAGGGCATCCGCTGCGGGGCCGACCGTATCCTGTGCCCGGACCAGCGAGGACGCTCCGCCCAGAATCGCCACACCGAGAACTATGCAGTGCCAGAATCGCTTGCTCACGTGTTGTTCCTTGTCGTCATTCGGTGACTCCGACCACGGGTGATGGGTCGGGCTGCGTCTTGCTTTATCATGCCGTCCGGAGGGCGTCGCGTCGAGTGCCAGAGAAACCGGTGCCAGAGAAACCGGACGAGTCTGAAGCGTTCTGACTGCAAACAGAGTGCCAGCTTCCAGCTCAAGGAATCGTTGAGAATTCCAAGTCTCTCGAAAACTCGGGCGAGTTTTTCACCAGTTGGCGGCGGACATTCCGCCGCAACTCCCACTGGACAGGCATCTCAGGTTCTCCTCGGGTTGATACTTCACACGGTCCCGAATGAGCCGCAGCTGCACCTCGCCAGAGTACAGGTACGCACGCCAATTCGCCCACGATCTGGCGAAACGGGGCCACGGTGGATTGTTTCACATCCTTCTGTGTAAGTTGAGTGAGACGAGACGCCTCACTCCACTCCTGAAAAGGTCGCGATCATGGTCCGCACACTGTGTCTACTCTCGCTGCTGTGCTGCTGCTCGTCGGCTTTCGCCGATGTCACCAGCGGGCCTGAAGTGGGCAAACCTGTCGAAGGGTTTCAGGTCGAAGCCGTGGTTGGCGAATCAGCCGGTCAGACCGTCGATCCTGTGGCGGCCCGTGGAGCCAAAACCACCGTCTATGCGCTGGTGTCGTCCGACCAGTGGTCGCGGCCCTGTGCCCGGTTTCTAAAGAAACTCGACGACGAGATCGGGAGCGTGAACGATGCCAAGGTCATCGCCGTCTGGCTGACAGCTGACACCACAGCTGCAAAGGAGTACCTGCCGAAGGCTCAGCAGTCTTTGAGCTTTTCCCGGACCGATCTGACCGTGTTCAAGGGCGACGCCGCCGGTCCGGGAACCTGGGGCGCGAACTCCGATGCGGATGTGACCATCGTCGTGGTCAAAGAGGGGAAGGCCACCGCCACGTTTGGATTTGTATCGGTGAATGACACCGTCGTCGAGCAGGTCATGAAGGCCGTGAAATAATCTCGTGGGATAGGTTGCAGCCTGTTATTCATAGATTCATCCGCCGGAGTTGACAGGCTGGAAGCCTCTCGCACGGCTCCTGCTCACATCCCATTGACGATGTTCGGCATCCGCTCACCTCGGAGTGCCATAGCCGCCTGCCTCGCCACCGTCTCCCGCAGCTTTCGCACAGCGGGGACACTGACCGAGGCGATGTGCGACGCAATGATGACGTTGCTCCGGCTCAGGACTGCGTGACCGGCCGGGATCGGTTCGGGATTAAAGACATCGAGCGCCGCCCCCCCGAGGTGACCGCTGTCAAGAGCCTCGATGAGGGCCACCGGGTCGACCAGATCACCACGGGCGACGTTAATAAGGAACGCCCCCTTTCGCATCCGGCTGAATGACTCGCGACCGATCATCCCTCGCGTCTTGGCATTCGATGGGCAGTGCAGTGTGACGATGTCGGTTTGCTCCAGCACCGTATCGAGATCGCACGCCGTGGCTCCTGATGCTTCAATCTCGGTGGCGAGAACCACCGGATCGAAGACAATGACCCGGCACTTAAAGGCTCGCAATCGCGCGACCACTTCGCGCCCGATCCGCCCAAATCCGACCACGCCGACGGTCCGGTCTCGCAGGGCACACATCTGATCGATCGGCGTCGCAAGCCCCCACTTCCCGCCCTTCAGCGTCGCACAGTTTGAAACCACTTGCCGCGTGAGTCCCAAGATGAACGCCAGCGTGTGGTCGGCGACCTCATCGATGCAGTAGTCCGGCACATTGGCGACCGCGATCCCCTTCGACTTCGCCGCTTCGAGGTCGATGTTGTCGACACCAATCCCATAGCGAATGATGGCCCGAGCCTTGGTCATGGCTGCGATCACTTCGGCAGTGATCGGGGCAAATTGCGTGATGACCACATCGGCACCGGCCACAAACGGCAACAGTAACTCGCGCGTCTTGCACTGCCCCGATGCGAACTCCGCCCCTGTCGGACGTAGAATCCCCTCTTCAATCTCCAGATTCGGGAAGCTGGAGTCAGTGACGATGACTTTCATGAGCGGAGTCCAGAGGGGAGGTAGGTGAGTGGTGAGTGGTGAGTGGTGAATGAACATCATACTGTAAGGCGAGCGGCCAGTGATGGTTGACCAGTAGAACGGACCCCCAGGTCCGTTCTGCCCGGACCTAGGGGTCCAGGCTACGGGATGTTTCCACTGGCCGATCGCCTAAGCCACTCAAGTCGGCATACCGAGTCCGGGCCAATTCCTCCGCCTGTGATCTCTCGGCTTCCGTGAGACCGGTAATCATCGGCTCGCCCGGCAGTAGATCGCGGAGTGCTTGCTGGAGTGCATCGACCACCTCGCGGCGTCCGTGCGAGAACCCCGCCAGCTCGGCCAGACCCGGGAACTCGGGGGCATACTCGGACCGCGCGAGCAGCAACGCCCCGTGTTGCAGTACAGCACCACGCCTGCGTCGCTGCGCACTCCCCATGATCTTGTGCGGGCCGAGAACGATATCCCGCGCATCACCGCGACTGAAGCACAGGAATGGCTCGGTGGCCAGTTTCAGGGCTTCGCCTCGCAAACGAGCCTCGACGTTCAGTCGACCCAGCAGAGCAATCACCCGGCGGTGGACTTCCTCATAGAGTACCCCAGGACTGACCGCGAGCGGATGCCCGTCCGAGATCGCAATCGAGTACGTCACCTCATGATGGTGCAGGATCGCCCCGCCGCCCGAGAGTCGCTTCACCTTCGGCAGCTGGGGAAACCGGCTCTCCAGCGAGGGGTCGTCCGCCGACTGAAAGTAACCGAGCGAGACCGTCGCTTGATCCCATTCGTAGATCCGCAGCGTACATGACTGGCCAGCGGCAGCGGCTTCGAGCAGGACTTCATCGACCGCCATATTCCAGCTGCCGGAGCAGGGGACCGCCTCGACGATCACGCGACTGGACATTAGGACCTCTTGCCAGATGACTCAGTGGCACGGCTGTGCAGGGCTTGGTCGACGAGCTGTTCGATTTCGGCGGTGATGTCCTCCTTCGACCGGATCGCCTGCTCGTGGACGACGGAGACGATCGACCAGCCTCGTTCCGCTGCCAACTCCCGGTAGGCTGAACGCACGCGGGCCAGATAGTCGGTGTCGGCCTCCTGGATGTCGGCGGCTTCTGTGGTGTAGGTTCGCTGCTCTTTTTTGGCGATCAACTCTTGCGAGTCTTTCGCGGGGATGTCGAGCAGCACGACCAGATCGGGACGCGGCAGACCGAACAGGTCGTACTCGATCTTCTCGATCCAATTGACCAGCTCGCGGCGCTCAGCACCAGTGCGCTTGCCCGCTTGATGCGCGATGTTCGAAGGGACATACCGGTCGAGAACCAGCACATCACTCGCGGCCAGCAACCGGGTGAGTTCCGCCTTCGATTCCAGTCGGTCCCCGGCATAGAGCAAAGAGGCCAAGAACGGATCGACCTCATTCAGCTGGCCGAATCGCCCATTGAGGAAGTCGCCGATCCGCTGTCCGAAGAAGGTCGCATCGTAGCGGGGAAAGCTGAGCAAGCTGGCCTTTAGCCCACGAGCCAGCAGCCGATCGCGCAGGCGTGCGGACTGCGTTCCCTTGCCGGAACCGTCGATTCCCTCAATCACAACAAGCAGCGACACGCGAAGCAGTCCTTCCGAAAGCGATCTGGGTTACCAGACATTCAGTGTCCCTAAACTCTGGCTCGATTGCCACCACTCGTAGTGTTCGGTAACAACGCGACGGGAGGGCGAAGTCAGTGCGGTGAACACAATTGTGGTCGATCTGTTCGGTAGCGCAGGGCGTGTCTTCCCTTGTAGCTCATGTCGCTCCGCGGCTGAGACTCATCCAGCCGGACACCGTCTGCCTTTGGGGAACCCGCGTGATTCGGCCTTTCCTCATGCGGAATGCGAGTCGCGGAGCGACATCGCCTACGGGCTTGGCCTCAGCGGGACCAAGACCAGTCCTCGACTCCCTTGAGGTTCACAATCCGGTCGGCGGGCCATTGCCCATTCGTCAGTTGAACGATGGTATCTGCGGACATCGAGAGGGTGTCGTAACGCGACTCGTTGTCGGCCCCGGCCAGATGCGGAGCCAGCAGCACGTTGGGGAGTTGCAGGAGTTCGCTCTCCAGCGGCAATGGTTCGACCTCAAACACATCAAGGCCGGCTCCTCGCAAGTGGCCGCTGCGAAGAGCTGCGACGAGAGCGGCCTCGTCGACCAGCATGCCTCGGGCAGTGTTGATGAACACTGCCCCCTTTTTCATTTGCGCGAACTTCTCGGCGTCCATCAGGTGGTGCGAGTCCTTCGAGTACGGGCAGTGCAGGGAGACATAATCGGATCGTCCCAGCAGCTCCTCCAGCGAGGCCAGTTCGATCCCCCACTTGACCACAAACTCCTCCGGAGGAAACGGTTCAAAGGCCACGACCTTCAGACCCAGACCCACAGCCCGCGTGGCGACCGCTTGTCCAATGCGACCCAGCCCGACGATGCCAATCGTCGAACCAATGATTCGCGGCTGGGCCACGAAGCCCCAGCGTCCTTCGCGGACCATGCGGTCGGCTGCGGGAAAGCCGCGGGCGACCCCCAGCAGCAAGGCCATCGCCTGTTCCGCAGCTGCGTGATGGTTCACACCCGGCGTCACTGCCACGACGATGCCTGCCCGATCGCACGCAGCGGTATCGATGGCGTCATAACCGACCCCAGTGCGGGCTATGACGCGCAACTCGGGACAGGCGGCGATGACTTCGGCGGTGTAAGGCTCCGAACCGGAGATTACGGCGCTGCACCCGGCCAGTTCCTGGATCAGGCAATCCGGCTGGAACACTTGGACTTGCTTGTCACTATGCAAGATTTCAAACCCGGCGGCTTGCAGAATCGGCAGATGCGGGCCCGCTTTAGCGACACCGGCGATCAGCCTGACTTGGCGATTCACTCGCAACACTCCTGGCAGTGGGGAAATCAAAAAACACGCCGGGCGGAACCCGGCGGCAACAGAGTCCATTGAGCTGCAAAGTTACTTCACACCGGCGGTCGAGGCATCCTCGCCCGCGACCCACGTCCGGTAATCGAAGCTCTCACGGTAGCGCAGGAACGCCGCGCCCGGTCCGACCAGCAAGGGGTCAATCCCGGTCTTGCGACGGAAGGCATAGACGCTGTCCTTGGCCGAGAACTCGAAGTCCTCACCCTTAACGGTGTGATTGAAGCCGCCCACCTGGCGACGCCCCGAGAACGGGATCGTCCGGTTCGAACCGTTGACATCGCCGCCGCCCCAGAATGTACTCCACGTCTTAGCATCCTTGATTGTGGCGCTGGGCTTGCCCGCATTGCCGACCCAGCGTTTCACATCGTACAGGTTCTCACTCCCGGTCCAAGTCAATCCCTTGTGACCGGTGGGTGCGGTCAACATATTCAACCCCATCGAGTCTCCTTGGAAAGCCACCCCGTTGCTGACAATGTCGAATTCACTCGTCAGCCCCTTGAAGGTGAACACTTCGTTGGCCAGCACGGCTCCACGCGTCATGGTCACAGTACACTTGCTCCCCTCGGCTTTTAGTCCATCGACAGCCGTCACGGCGTTCTTGCTGAACACAATGCAGTTATTGAGGGTCACTCGCTGCTCCCCAGTGGCCAGAATTTCGACCCCTGCTCGTCCGCCCACCAGCTGGCAGTTTTGCAGGACCGTGGTTCCCGGAGTGGTGATCCGAATGGCGGCCATCCCCTGCTTATTGCCCTCCGAAATGGAGCAATTGAGCATCCGCAGAGTCCCTCCATTGACGATCACAGCTGCCCAAGGAATCCCAGCTCCCAGTTCCGGCGGGTCCATCTGAAGTTCCACGCCTTCCAGAGTGAGCGTGCCCTTGGTGACTCGCAGCATGTGCCGAGCCTCGGGGTTATCCTGAGGGCGTGACCGTCGACCATCCTTGTCGTATCCGACATCGTAACGGAAGACTGGTTGGTAGCCGAAACCCGCCTCAATGGTCAGATCGCGATCCACTTCCACATGCGGAAGGAGAAACGGCCCCGTACCATCGACACGAATCCGGTCGCCTTCTTTAGCAGCCTTGACGGCATCTTCGAAGGTGTTAAAGCGAGGCCGCTCCGCCTGTGACACGATCTGGAATCGATCCGCTGGTTCTCCAGAGAGCAATCGGGAAATATCGCTCCCGAGATTGGCTTTCCGCAGAAACAGGATGGCGAATGACGTGTCCGCCAGTGAACCCCAGGTCTCACTCGGGTTCTTCCACGAACCATCCATCTCCTGAGTCGCGAGCAGGCCCGCCGACCCCATGGCGAACCATTCCGTTTCGCCGAACTTCTCCATCCCCAAGACGACACCCATGCGCTCGACCGACCACATAAAGTAGCGGTTTCCACCTCCTGCGACACTGGCGGCAAATTCACCCGCCTTCTTCAATCCATCCGAGAAGGAGGGGTCTGACATCAGCGTGTTCCCTTCGCCCGAGGCGGCCGGAGCCGCTCCCGGCTTGGGAGTCACGCGGGCCTTGTTCTGCCCGTCTCGGATGACAGTGGCACGTGCCACTGTCAAACAGAACAGCCCCGCAAACGTCATGGACGGGCTCGAGGGTTCATACTTCGTGTCGGCAGCCCCCTCGGCACCTGGCAATGCGGCCCCAGGTAATGATGCCCCCGGCAGTGCGGCTCCGGGTAGAGCGTTCGGGGCAGCCGCGACAGGCTTCTCCTTGTCCTTATCCTTCTTCTTTTTCTTCTTGGGCTCTCCGTCCGCTCCGGGCTCGCTCTCCCCTTCGGGCGTCTTGCTTCCGGATTCCGCATCGGCCACCAGCTTGGTCCATTCCTCACAGCGGTACGGCCAGCCGCCATCCTCTCGCTGCGTCTCGATAAAGCGACTGCCCACCAGCGACATCGTCTCCCCAATATCCACTCCCCAGCGTGAAGAGACCCACAGCCCGAGGACAGCGAACTGAGTACAGCTGTTGTCACCGACTCCCGGCTGGAGCTTGGGTTTAGTTTCCGGGTTGGACAAAATCCCAGCACTGGCGAGTGGGCAGGTATATCCCCAGCCTCCCTCTTCGTTTTGCCCCGCCACCAGCCGGGCGGCGAGATCGCGGATCTTGGACCGGTTGTCGCGGTCGCCGACACGGGACAGAAAGAGGATCGCCAAGGCAATATCGTAAGTGCCCTTAACGGTCTCCATTTCCTTCTGCACGAAGCGGTGGGCTTTGTCGATGACCGGATCGGAGACGGGCATGCCGTTCTCGATCAAGGCCATCGCACAGAGCGAGGTAATCCCCACATCGTGCCCCTCGAACTCCCAACTCCCGTCGTCGTACTGCTCACTTTTGATGAAGTCCATCCCCTTCAAGCGGGCCGACTCGATCTCGGGTTTCGCCTGAGCGTAACAGGGAACGGAGAATTGAGTTGCCAGCAATGCAACACAAAACGACAAGAGAGCTTGCAGTCGAAGCATGATCGCCTCGGTCCGAAAATGAGGAAAGATTGGGAGTCAAGCGAGATCCGCACAGAGAGAGTTCCGCTGCGGCGGGTCCATCAACGCTTTATGATGCCAACCCGGCAGGCCGTTGTCGACTCTACAGAGGCTGGATCGAATTTATGTCACCGAAAATCTGACACACCACGTTTAAGCTGACTGGACTCACTCAGGAGTCGTGTACGCGGCGCGATGACCGTGGCCTCAAGTTCTTCTCCCACTCGCGCCGGGTGGACTCTTCGTACACCGTTCAGCACAGATTCAGCGGGGGTAGGCGATCAGCTGCCCGAGGTCGTCCGCCGCCGCCTGCTGATCTGTGGAAATCTGTGCGATCTGTGTACCCCACCACTTTCTGACGCGGAGAATCAAACGCGGTGGCACGTGGGCAGTACGAGACTCGTGGAGTCATCTCAGGGGCAGGGAGATACAACAGAATCATCCGGCTTACTCTGGACGCTCGCCGGACGTGGCCAAGATCCACTCGCCCCACGGGGCTGCGCTCGCTCGTTCGCGGAGGCGAGGATGGATGAAGATCCGCACGCGCTTGACGTAGTCGTCAAACTGCGTGAGGGCCAGTGCCTCGACCACGGGCGACACTTCTCGGAGCGACCGATAGGTCTCCGTCTTCGGAAAATAAATATCGACCGCAAACTCGACCTCCCGGTGCGGAGGCGGGGCATCGACCAGGATCTCGATCGGCTGGACCTCCATTCCCCACGCCGATGACGCCTGCTTCGCCAATGACTCGGAGATCGCGACCAACTCGCTAAACCGATGGCCCGAGACACGGCGGTACACCTCAGGAGCCAGCGACGGAGTGAATTCCGCAGCGCGTTTGTAGATCACTCGCCGCAAACCGAACACCCCTTCCAGAAGCGACTCACACTTCCCGCCCCGCGCTGCTGCTCTCAATTGAGCAATCATCTCGGCATCACTCAACGTGAACAGCTGGGAGAGATCGAACTGCGGGGAAAGATGGTAAAACGCTCGGGCAAACATGTTCGTCGCAGCCCGGACGGCATGGTGCCAGTAGACCTCGCTGAACATCACGTAGCGGGCAAAGACCATCAACTCGGCGGCGGTTTTGCCCTTGGAGGTGATCGCCAGCCCGTCGCCGTTCGCGTTCACGACGAGCGACTGCATCAACCGCTGGCGGTCGAAGTTCCGGCCATACGGCACTCCGCAATGCAGGCTGTCGCGGTCGAGGTAGTCCATCTTGTCGATGTCGATCGGGCCGGAGAGGATCGACTTCATCAGGCGGGTCGCGGGAGTGGACGCCTGCCCGGTGAGCAAGGCGACGACCGCCTCGGGTGCCACATGCCACTCGTCCCGCAGCACTCCGGCCAGTTCGCCATCGGCCTGCAAGAAGTGGGCGGCATGGGCCTCGTGCGGAGGCATGGCGGGCAGGCCCATGTCCTCGATCGGATGGCAAAACGGCCAGTGCCCGATGTCATGCAGCAGTGCCGTTACGATCAACAGTTCCGCATCCGCCACGCTCACTGTGGCCACGAACCGTGGGTCTTTTCGCAGCTGTTGCAGGTAGCGCAGCGAGTTGTGATAGACCCCCAGCGCGTGCTCGAAGCGAGTGTGTGTCGCTCCCGGGTAGACCTTGGAGACCAGTCCCAGCTGGCTGATGCGAGAGAGCCGCTGGAATTCCGGCGTATCGACCAGCGCCCGCACCCGCCGCGTGAACGGAACGTTCTGCTCCATCGGCACCCGAATCAGGTTCCGCCCCGAGTCAAGGTCGGCGAGTTCCGGGATGTCGTCGTAGTGGGGAGCCATCAGCGATCAGCCATCAGCTTTCAGCCAGGAGAAACCATGAGCCATTGGTTCGCCCGAAGCGCAGAACCGCAAGAGAAAGTGGTCAGTCTTTGGTATTGAGGATGATTGCCCGCTGTTGCCGTTGACCGGCTGACGGCGGCATCTCATCAACAACCGGTATGATTTGCCTGAGAACGTACTCCTTTCGTTTGGCACCGTTGATCATTGTGACAGTCGTGAGTTCAATGATTGCGTCAACCGGCTGATCATTGCATTGGATGATCTGCTTGCGATCTTCGTCGTCCAGTTGTTCGTCAAGCATCCCGCTGATCGTGACATCACCGTCCTTGTCCTCCTTGACGAAGTCAAAATGACCAGACTCCATCGTTGCCCCGCGCGGCCTTCCCCGAACTTTGAATTCTTCGATCTCGATTTTTCGTTCCAATTTCGCAGATGCGTTACGGATCATGTCCGCTGTAATCGTAGAGGACGGTTGGTCTTGAAATGCAAACCGCAAAGCCACATTGTTCGAAGCGAGAGCTTTGAAAAAGGCCACAATGTGCGAGAGCATTCCTCGTGGCAATTTTTCGCTAATGTTCTCTGGCGCCATCTCTGGGTCTGAGACCAAGGAGACAGCAGCTGCAACGTTCTTGAGTGATTGTCCTTGCAGGGACTGCGTTTCTGCATCGGTCAGGCTTGGCGAGAATTGAAATCCAAATGATCCGCGCGGGGTCCCCGTCAACAGTAAGGATGGTTCTTGAGTCCCTTTGAGCCGCCGTTGATGCCCTCTGTTCTTTCGAGCAGTCCTCTCGTCGTGCATGGCTTGCTCTCGGAACATTTTCTCGTATCGGTGCAGCACTTCACCCGCCAGCGCAGCTTCGATGCCGCGACCATTCATCGCGTCTCCCACCAGAAACACCGCCGCTTGTGGAACTATTGGCTCAGCGGGTGGAAAAAGCTCTCCGGTTGCGGCACGAAGATCATCTTGAAGCCACTGAATGCGTGACTCAATCTGGAGACGCGAAATTTCGCTGTCTTCCACGTCGGCGAGCAGCCCGTGGAGTTGATTGATCTCCCATTGAATTTGTGATGCTCGGCTCATGATTTCTCCCTCACAGACAACACGTCATCGACACCCAATTCTAACGGAATCTCCAGCATTCCTTTCCACAAAGCATCATCTCTTCGATGTGAGAACAAACCATACCAATAGGTGCAGTTACGAATGACGACACGCGGAGTTTCCCGGAGGTACACAAAGTAGGAGTCGACGTGATAGACATCCTTGGAGGCTGGCGATCTCAACTGGCGATCCGTAACTACCTCCATCACCGAATTGAAGGGAATCGTCTTGTCAATAAAAGTCACAACGTCAGTGTCGCCTAGTGGTCGACCTCTTTGTTGTTCGCAATCCTCCACAAAGCTGCCATCTAACCACTGAAACCCGAAGATTCCCCTCGACCTCAATTCCTTTCGAAAACGCAGCAAACCATCAAGCAGGCTCAACCGCTCGTCAGTTGCTCCAAACCGGGACACCACTTCCTCCCAGCGACACGAATATGGCGATGCTCCAGTCCCAGCAGTTGGATCGCCAGAGTGTGGCGGGAGTATGTTGAGCAGGCGATCAAATTCTGGAATCGGCATCGGCCCAATGCTCCATTCTCTTCAGTGAGTGACATCTGTTCATTATCGGAGATGAGCCAGAAAAATCACGCCTCAAATGGGTGATCACCGACGTTTTTTCGAGAATTCCTTGCAACGGTTGGTCGCATCAAGTTCCATACTTCACCTGATACCTCAAGCCATTTCTGACTGTTCTACGAACTCTTCTTCTCTCCCTTCTTTGGCAGGAATCCGAAGCCCAAGCAGACCAGCATCGAAGACCAGAAGATCCAGAACTCCGGGCGGTTCGCATGATGGAAGTCGATGACATGTGGCTTGTCGCCCCTTGTCAGATCGATGCCCCGATTGATGTCGATTCCCCAACTCGTGAGTTGGTCCAGATACCCTTGTCCCCAACCGGCGGGGAACCAGGTCGGATCGTTGCCCCACCAGTCAACGAGCAGCTTGAATCCAATCACCGTGACCAGCAGATACGCAGCTGTCTCAAACCGGGGGAACTTCTCCAGCAGTTTAATGAACAGCGTGGCAGCCACGCGCATCAGCATCAGGCCGATGATCCCGCCGAGGACGACAACCCATAGCTTGGGATGGAAACCCTTATCGTTGGGGGAACTGCCGACGAGGGCCAAGGCTGCGAGAATGGAGTCGACCGCAAAGGCGATGTCGGTCAACTCGATGACGATGACGGCCTTCCAGAAGTCCCAGCCCGCCTTGACGTTGGTTTCCTCGGGGAGCGGCATCGGGACGCGTTCGCGAATTTCGACCATTTCCTGCTCGGGAGACAGAGCCGCCCCCGTGGCAGTCTCGCGAAGTTCCAACTCCCCTTCGGTGCCGACCGTCACACTTTCTTCCACCGTTTCCTGAGACTCGAAGAACAGGTGTTTCACGGCAATGTAAATCAGATATCCGCCACCGATCAGCTTGACGACCATCCACTTGAGCAGCAGGCTGGCCATCAGAATCGCGAGAAACCGGAACACAAACGCCCCGACCAGACCGTATGTCAGGGCCCGCTTGCGGAGCGGCTTCGGTACTCGCTTGGCTAACAGCCCCAGCACCAGTGCATTGTCGATCGACAACACTCCCTCCAGCAGCACCAACAGACCGATCGTGGCCAGATCGTGTGCCGCAAACGTCTGCCCCCCGAACCCCAATGAGGTTCCGGGAAGTGCTTCGGCGGCGAACAAGCAGGGCAACGAAAACATCAGATCGCATCCAGAGAGAAGAACCGATTCAGCCCAGTGAGGCGACTTTGACTTGCGGGAACACTTCCGGCAACGCCCACGAAGCGGTGCCGGATCACGAAAACCCAGAACTGATTTTCATCATATTCCGGGGGCAGCGCGGAAAGCCGAACATTCTTCGAAAACCCGATTTGGCAGCGACACGCGACCGGGCCACGCCTGACACGGCAGGACACCTACAGATCCTCGTCCGGTTGCATCACCCCCCAGCCATCGGGTTCTCCTCCGCACTCCCGGGCGATGTCCCCCAACTCCATTTCCACTCGGCAGATCTCTTCGTAAGTGGGGACCATGGTCACCAAGCAGATGACATCGAACCCCTCGGCCAGCGAGTCATCGATCTCGCCGAATTCGTCCTCTTCAGCGTCTTCCATCAGTTCCGCGTTGTTGTAGATGTCGACATCAATATTCTTCTTCGACATCCGCTGCTCCATTTCGAGGGCGGAGTCTTCATCTGGAAACAGGTGGCAGAACTCGATCTCGTGCTCCTGAGTCAGGTCCATCCCCGCGTCGACCATCGATTGCAGGACCGCTCCATTGGCATCATTCGGATATTGCATGTCGTGGGGCTCCTGGTTCCATCATGTTGTGAGACGTGCGAGCCACGAAGGCTCCCGCATCCCGCAGAATAACGGGCGATTTCGCGGAGACAACTGCGATCCAGAAAATTTGGTCGATCACCAGGCATTTCCAGTCACCGGATGAACCATCCCACCCATGCCACCGAATGCCTGATGACACCAGCAATCGCATTCCCGTTCCGTGCCCCCAGCTTGCAGGACGGACCGGCTCGCGAGACACTGGAACTCGTCCCGTTCCCCCAATCGCACTCGCACGGCCCCTCCGATGTCTCGCGACCTCGCACAACGCCTCTTTCACGAACTCGAACAGCTGCCGCTGATCGATCCGCATTCGCACATCAACCCGCATGCGGCGGCCTCGAAGACGCTGGCGGACATTCTGGGGTATCACTACTACACGGAACTGGCCCACTCGGCGGGGTTGCCGAAGGAGCGAATCGAGGAGCCGGGGATCTCGCCCAAGGAGAAGGTCGGTCGACTGATCGAGAAACTCGGCGACATCGATAACACCGTCCAGCTGAGTTGGTTCCTGGACCTCGCCAAAACGTTCTTTGGGTTCGAGGACGAACGGCTGACGCTTCAGAACTGGGAGCGGCTGTACGACCACGCCGAGAAGAAGATGGCCCAGCCCGACTGGGAAGAGCAAGTCCTCAAGATCAGCAAGCTGGAGGCGGTGTTCCTGACGAACGACTTCGACGACCCGCTGACGGGGTTCGATACGAAGCGGTACATCCCGTGCCTGCGGACGGATGATTTGGTGTTTCACTTTGATAAGGCCGCGACGCGCGAGCGGTTTGCGAAGGCGACCGGGATCACGCCGACCAGCGCCGCCACGATTCGCGACGGGATCGGGAAGCTGTTCTCGCACTTCCAATCGAAGGGCGTGCGAGCCTGTGCGATCTCGCTGCCTCCGGACTTCTCGCCGGCTGCGGTGGCTGCTGGCCCCGCTCTCGACGCGGCCTTGTTGAAGGTGCTTGACGGGCAGGACTGTGCCGACTCCCGGCGACTGGTATCGCAGTTCATGTTCTGGACAATCGCCGAGTTCTGCGCCGAGTTCAAACTCCCGTTCGACCTGATGATCGGCGTCAATCGCAAGGTCTACCCGAACGGCGTCTACCAGGGCCAAGACTTGTTCGACCACCGCGTCTCGCTGATTCAGTACAAGGAGTTGTTCAACGCCTTCCCGAGCGTGACGTTCCCGATCTCGGTCCTCGGCCAGACCAGTAACCAGGAACTCGTCAGCTACGCGTGGATCTTCCCGAACATCGTGACCCACGGCAGCTGGTGGTACTCGAACATCCCGAGCTACATCGAACTCGACACCCGCTCACGACTGGAAGCGGTCCCGCGCACGAAGCAGATCGGGTACTACAGCGACATGTACAAGCTGGAGTTCGGCCTGCCGAAGTTCCGCATGTACCGCCGGATTCTGGCCAAAGTCCTGGCAGAGGACTTCGTCATCGGTCGCGGGTGGTTGGAGAGCCGGGCGATTGAACTCGGGAAGACGGTCCTGCGCGGGAACGTTGAGCGGATCTTTGGAGTGTGATATCATCCAAACGTTGAGAGTCGCATCGGGAGTCATCGAGTGTCATCACTGTTGTGTCGTATCAAAGTCAGAAACTACCGCTCGCTGGCCAGCGTCGATCTTGAAACTGGCCCAGTATCAGTGTTCTTCGGGCCAAATGGCTCTGGAAAAAGTTCACTCCTAGACTCACTTTGGTTCATTCGCGACTGCGCAATCCGCAACGTCGATTTAGCTTCTTCAACGAGAAGTCACGGCATCGGGTTGCTGTGCGATTCTGCCTCAGAAGAGGACCGCTCAGTAACGGTGACATTGACAACCGATGCTGTCGAGTACACCCTACGACTCGATTTGAGCTCCGGACGCATCGACCCTCTTCCCGGCGAAACATTGGTCAGACTTCGCGACAAGCGCCGTCTGATATTTCGTCAAGCTGGGCAAGCGACAGCTGAACTTTACCATGACAACGCTCAACAAACTTTGCCACTGGTCTTGCGAGAACCAGAGAAGTTGTCACTCGGAATGTACCTTGGATTCAACCCGACTGACCAAGATGCTGGCCAGTTTGATACCTTGATGCACAATGTCCGGCTTTGGCATTCGCGTTCACTTTGGCTCCACCGCCTGAAGACTTCGGGTTCCGATTCTGGAAATGAAACTCGGCTCTTTGATCGAGGGGACAACCTGTGGTCTGTCCTTCGCAATCTTAAATTGAAGGATCATGCGGATACTCGATGGGACACCATCATGAGATTCATGAGAGAGGCGTTTCCGAATTTTGGTGGAATTGAACTCGAACAAACGGGCCCGAATTCCGTGTATGCAAATTTCAATGAGAAAGGGCGTTCGGCATCGATCCTTGCTTCCGGGGTTTCGGATGGGCATTTGCAGTTATTGCTTCTGCTCACCGGCTTGTTTTCCGAGGGAAACTGGAAGTCGTCAGTGATTTTATTTGACGAACCGGAGATCTCGCTGCACCCATGGGCCGTTGCCACATTTGCCGATGCGGTCAAGCTGGCATCGACGGAATGGAACAAACAGGTGTTCATCGCGACTCACTCACCGGTCTTGATGAGCCAGTTCGAGCCGAATCAATGCTTCGCGACTTCAGTCGTTGACGGACAGACCAAGATTGAGTCGATCGCGGAGATCGAAGGGATTCAAGACCTACTCGATCAATACGCAACGGGCTCGCTCTACATGTCAGAACTCATCGGTGGTCAATCGGCAACTGCGACGGCGGGGACGGCCCCGTGAGTAACCATGACGCGACTTCAGACTGGACCTTTCACCACATTGGACTCCTCGTCACGGGTGAGGGCGAAGAGCGATTCCTTCCGGTATTCTTGCGTTCGTTGACCGAATCAGGCCTATGCCACATCGAAGTCATTCGACGCATACCGCAACGATCCGCGAGGACGAGTCCCAAACGCAAGCTGCAGATGGTCAACACGGGCAAGACCATCACAGACTCCGACGCGGAACAGATTGGCTTGCCCGCCCGGCAGTATTTGAGCAAACCAGGCAGTCGCTTTGTCGTCTTGGTCGACGATCTGGAACACAAACGGATCGACGATCACGCGGATCATTTCAAGAGATACCTTACGGCACTCGACACGATGCTGGTTCCCATTCGCGGTGATCTTTCACATCGGGCCTCTGTGCATTTCCTCATCAACATGGTTGAAGCCTACTACTTCGCCGATCCCCATGCGGTCAATGCCGTCATGGGCGGCGAACTGGCTGACTACCCAGGTGACGTGGAAGACATCCGGCATCCCAAGAATGAACTGAAGAAGCGGTTCCCCGTTTTCGACAACGTCGAACACGGCGAGCAAATCGCCAAGCAATTAGACCTCCCCTTGGTCTTGTCTAACCCGCAGACTTGCGCGTCGCTACGAACGCTCATCAAGTGGTGCGTGACCGCCATGCGTCTGCCACTCACCGAGCGATTTCAACTGTCGGATGGTGTGACCCATCCCATTTCCAACGGGCAGATTACCTCTTTGAATACGGTCAAATGATTCCGCTCGACGCCATCGACTCACATGAGGCACGCATTTTCACAATTGGCTGGAACATCATTCCAGGGAATCGGTGCCGAGCCGCTCGCACTGATTCGACCTTAAAATCTATCAGTCGCCAGCCAAAGTAGCCAGCGGAAAGCCTCTTCTTCCCTACCGGCCTACCGGCGCACTCTATCGGCATCATGGAAAATCAGCCCCACGCTTCAGCCACAAATGCACTACCGCTCTACTTGCCCAACCGCTGTGTTCCGTTTTGTTGTGTACGGATTTCCAGACGCTTCCACAGGACACTCGCTGCCTTCGAGTCGGCGTTCGCATTCCCCCAGTTCCCAGCTCCCAACCGAATGCCGTCGAATCGCACGGGGGCGTCGGTGACATCGGCCTCGTGGATGACTCGAAAGAACGGGGAGTCTTGCTCGGCGATCAGAAATGACATGCGCTTCCCCAGTCGGACCACGCGCAGGCGTCCGGAGGGGCAGTCTTCGGAAGTCACGCCATTGAATTCAATACTGACGTCTCGCCCCTTGCCATAGCGATTGAACTCTGCTTGAGTGGCATGCCGCAATTCAATATTGGGATGCGCGTAGTTGCCGTGCCAGACCCGGCTGTGAGTCGTTTGTTCGTCTTCGGTCACGATGATTAAGGAGATGGCGTTTGTGCCGTTCGTCGGAGTGGCCAGTTGCAGGTCGGCAAAGGTGGCCTCGATATCGAAATCGCCGGTCACTCGAATCCGTGGTGTGACCCAGACATCGGAGAACGCCGCCGTGCCGGGACGAGTCATCTCCAGTCCGCTGGGTTTCAAAGTCGCCGTTCCCCGCTGATCTGAGGTTTGAAACTGAAACGTCTTGTCGGAATAGGTCGACGAAGCAGGCTGGCCGGGCTCGCTGACAAAATCAAAGACGATGCGGTGGGTGAGTGTCTCGCACCGTGCCTCCAGATCGTCCAACTCATGGCTCCGCAGTTCCTGTTCGCCGATCGGCGGTAGCACCTGCGGCCAGTGGCCAGTCCAGTTCATATTGCGAACTCGCACAGCTGTCTGGTCCGCGTAGTGGAACAGACCGAACGTGCGGTCATTGCCCGCCGGGATATTTCCCTCGTAGACCTGAGTGCCGTTCAGATCGATCCGGACACGATTGCCGATGACCCCCAGCTTCAACTGATTCCAACCCGCCCGCAGTGGACATCCAACGGGAGGCGACACGGCGACGCGATTCAGCGGATCAAGCCCCGAGGCATCATGAATCCCGTTGGTCGCTTGATGCAGTGAGACTTGGTTCGGTTCCAGGAGAAAGACCATCTGATCGAGAACTGGATGAACGTGAACGGTGTTCGGCGAATAGAAGAACTCGTACTCAATGACGCCATCTTCCACCATCGGGCGAACATACCGCAACAGGCTCTCTTGAAACGTGTCCTGAAACCGGGTCTTGCGATGAGCCACGATTTCACTTGGGGAGTCAGCAGACTCCACATAGTCCCAATCGGGGTCGACACCGCCGATGTGATCGAGATGAAACCGGACCCACCCGGAGAGATCCGGGTCCGACGAGAGGGAGATCGTCTCCGGGATTTCGGGCGTACCGGTGATCTGAACATTCCGCACTCGTCCGTTGGCAAAGTACGGGCAGCGGAACGCGACCCACGGAAACTGATGTGGTCCCACAGGCTCGGACTGCAACAACCGCCCGTTGAAGTAACTCTCACGCTGGCCATCGCGAATCACAGCCCGATGGCGACTCCAGTCGCTCACCAACGAGAGTTTGGGCATGAGCGGATGCTGGGTGGTCATCCCACGCAGAGTCCCAGTCTCCAAGACGTCATGTGTGAAATGGGGTGAGAACCAGTGGCCTCCGATGGTCAGTTGCATCTCGCGGTAATCAAACAAGCTTGTATCACACTCCACCGTAAAGTCGCCCCTCAGCGGAGTCCGAAACATCAGGTAGTCGTCTTGGTGCCCGATCACCTTCTCGTACTGATTTCCCGTTCGCTGCCAGTGCAGCGCGGGCATGGCCAAAGCCCTCGTGGTCTCGTCGCACCCAGCCACGGGAATCCAATCACTGGGCACCGGCTTGAGGTCTACTCCCGCGGACTCCTTCTTTAGTAAGTGGGGCTGTTGGTGCAGCTTTAGCGTCCCCATCAAAGCCGCCATGTGACGATCCCACTGCGTCGGACCGCAGTGTTGCCCCTTTCTGATCTGCTCAGTCAGCGTCTTGGTCAGCATCGACTCGGCAACGTCTCTGAACTCGACATGCTGCACCGCCACAGTGAGCACCAAAGTCTCCGGCCAGCGATCTTGCAGACGGGGGAAGGTCTGCTTGGCATGACGTGTTTCGAGGGAGGTCATCCATGCTTCAGCTGCGAGGAAATCGCCTCGCCGGATTTCGATCAAGGTCATGAGCGCGATTCGGCACCGCTCCGAGACTTCTCCGGACGTTTCGCACGCCTCGACCCGAGTTCGCAATTCGTCCAGCCGATTCATGCGGACTGCGAGTTCAACCAGCTGCAACGCTGGTGAGATCAGAAATCCCCCCGTGGCACTACTTCCGTGTGTCGTGGTGCTGGTGACTGTGAGGTATTCAGGATTGGAGTCGAAGTCACAAGACAATCGGAAACCGGACCGCCTCGCTGAGGGAAGCACCCCATCGACCAGTGCCTCATAGCGATCAGACTCAGCCAGGGAGGAAGTCTGCCTGAGAACCTGCCGGAGATTCGCCTGCAGGATGTCGTCGCCGAAAATTGTGGCCAGCGAGCGATTCCGTGCCGCATCGTCAGCAATGAGCGGGGAGAAGAGGGTGACGATCCACACGCCACACAGTAACCAGCTCAGTGTTCGTAAACGGAGCCCACGGTCTCGATCAAGCGTGAGCATCGTGGACATATCGAACCTCAAATACAACACGCGTGACACTGTCATCTCGGCTATCTCTGGTAGATGGGCAGCAACTGGTAGGCTGGCGTCAACGACAGGATGGCGAGGGACGTACTATAACTCGGCCCATAGGCTCTCTCGATGCCTCCGCCCGGAGGCCAGTTGCCGTCTGGGGACTGCTCCGCCAGCAGATTGCTGGCGATCTGTGGGAAGATCTGATTCCAGGAATCGCCGCCGACTTGCGCCATCGCCTCACTACTATAATACGACGACAAGTAGAAGTAGCCCTCCTGCCACGGTTTGGGGTAGGGGTGAGCATGAAACCAGGTCACTCCGTCGCGGACTCCGACGTGGTCGTGGCGGCCTCCCAGGATCAAGGTCAGCATGGCGGAAGCTGTGTTTGGCAGGGAGATTTGCGAGTTCGCCATGGGGTCAGACTCCAAGGGGCGGTAGCGGAAGACTCCTTTTTCGTGCAGGGCGGGGTCTTGTTCATGGCAGCGTTCGACGAAATCGAGCCCCTCATCGAAGTACTGCTTGGGAACATTGAACTCCGCATTGCGTGCGGACCTTAGGAACATCAAGGCCCAGCCCGTCACTGACATGTCCGAGGAGGCATTCGGCCCTTCGGGATAGCCGTAGCGGAAGCCGCCGAAGTCGCTCGGCTTTTCTTTCTGCTGAGTTTGAACCTCACGATGATAGATCAGCGCGGATGTGAGTGCCGTTTCAATGCGGGCTGATCGCTCTCCATTGGTCATGCCGTAGACCTCGCCCAGCATCAGTCCCGCAATCGAGTGGTTGTAGGTCACGACCTGAGCGGGAGTGTTATGGCCCGCCGGTGGAGCGACGGGCAGGAGCGAAAAGTAGCCGCGGCGCTTTTGGGTCGACAGCACGAAATCGATCGCCTTGGAAATCTGCTTCCCATAACGGCCTTCATCGGGCATGTGCCCCCGCGACAGAAACGCCATCACAGCGAGAGACGTGACGGCTGGCTGGGCGACCTCGTCGCTGGGGAACCGGCCATCTTCTTCTTGAACGCTGGCTAGATACGCCAGTCCACGATCGACAGATGACTCGACGCGCGTCCATTCCGATGCAGGGAGTGCGGAGTAGAGTGATCCCGCAGTCGCAATGACCGGCGGCGGTTCCGGCCTGGGTTCCTGCGCGGATGTGATGATGGGCAGAACGCAATGCATCAGAAGGCATGCGCTCACCAGTTGCCTGCGCGTGAAAGTCAGTGACTGTGAGAGGTGAGACCTCATTTGCGATCCTCCGCTTTACCGGCTTCCCGAGAGCTGCCGAATCCGTTCCTGGTACTGCTCGATCGACTTGCGATAGTCCTCCGACGGAACGCGACCGCTCACTTGCCCTTGCCCGTCACCCAGCGTCGAGAGCAGCTTGTTCCACTGCTCATCCGGGATCTGTTCGCCCTTGGCCAGTGCCTCCAGTGCAGCCTTGGCCTGATCGGCTTCGGCCATTTGCCGCCACAGCTGCTCCGGGGTTTGGCCCTTCTCCATTTCCTTGAGGGAGCGACTCAACTTGGCGGCCATGTCCGCCAGTTGACGCCGCTGCTGGGCAGACTTTTGGGGATCATTAGCTTGCCGTTCCAACTCCTTCTGGGCCTTTTCCATGCGTTCCTTCAGCATCTTCTGCATCTCTTGGGATTCGGCCAGTTGCTGCTTTTCTTCCTCCGTCATCGGCTTTGGATTCTTTTTCTTATCCGGGTCATTCTCTGCCGTGCTGCGCGGATTCGGATCACCGTTGCCGCTGGGGGGCTGTTCGCGCGGGTCCATCATCTTCTGCATCCGGGCCATTGCCCCTTCCGCAGAGGCCCCGAGCATCTGACCTCCGTTCTGCTGCCAGCTCATGGCGTCCTGTAACTCGCGAATGTTCCGTGGCCGACCAGGAATACCGAGTTGAGCTTCGATGTTCGGTTCTCGCTCCAGATTGGCCAGGAACTGATCCAGCGTGGGGTCCAGCAAATCGGCGATACTGGGATTCACGGGCTTGATCTTGTCGAGCGCCTCGGCCGTTTTACGGCGCAGCTTGTTGAGAATCTCCTGGGCCGTCTTGAAGCCCTGGAGGGCCAGTGCCTGCTGCGAGGCCCCATCGTTCAGGCGATCTTCGAGGAGAGCAAACGTCGCGGACGCCTGGGTGTGCGTGATCGACTCCATGACTCGCTGCAGCTCCTGCGTGAGGTTGATGACCTCTTGAGGCAGCTTGACTTCTTCGTTGAACTCCTCGGCCAGGTCGGCATCAATGTCGAGCATTTCCGTGCGCAAGAGTTCCGTGGCGATGGCGATCTGATGCTGGTCCAGGCTGGCCAGTGCCGAGTATTTCTGCTCCTCAACGGCATGTGCCGTGACCGCCCACGTGTCGGCCAGATCGGCAAACGCCTGGACTTCGATCCGCCTGAGTTGCACGTACGCCGGAACGCCGTCCAGTCCGGCGGCTTCCAATTCGATTCGATCGAGGGCTGCTGCCAGATCACCGATCTGATGGACCAGAGACTCAGCGCTTTCACTGAGCGATGTCCCCTTGGCCACCGGCTCGCCGGACTTCCGAATCTCACGGACCTCCAGATCACAACGCCTCGCATTCAGCGCGAGTTGCTTGGCTGCGGTAACCGCCAGGGCAGCGGCCCCCACGTTTGAATCGAGTACCAAGGGCAATTGTTTCTCGACCCGATCGGCCAGTTGCTGAGCGTCCTTGGCGAGTTGAAGAGGGGCATCCAGTCGCAGGTCGGACACCTGCAGCCAGTAGTTCCCCCGCTGATTGTCATCGACGCCGACCCAGCCCAGCACCTCTTGAGAGGTCTGATCCTGCCGCGCGGCGAGTTCGGCCAACTGATTGCTCAGCGAGCTGCGACGACGCTTGATGAGATCCAAATAGCGAGAGCGGAGCCGAGGATCGTCCGCCAGAATGCGCGCCAATTCGGACATCATGTCGCGCCGCATCCGCGTGACTTCCGCCAGCCGATCGAGATAGGCTTGGTCGACTTCGACGACCTCCATTTCCCGGTCCAGCTTCAACGGGTCGAGGTTTTGCTGAGCTTCCCGCATCAGTTGCTGCGAGCGTTCGACATAGACGGTGTACATCTTGATGGCTTTGTCGAGTTCCTTGGCGAGTTGCTGTTCTTGAGCCACCTGGTCATATCGTTTCATTAGGGCCTGCAAGAGTTCCCGAGCCGATACGACATGATGCAAGGCTTCTTCCGTCGGCACGTCGGCACCGGAATCGGGCGTCCGAATCGCGATGAAGACGGCATCGCGGGCCGGCGTGACATGCGAGCTGCCGATATCGACCATCTGGAGACCGACAAACTCAAAGGACGTTTCCCGCGTGCTTTCTTCCAACTGAGTAATGAACTGTTCGACATCTTTCAGCAGCGTATCGAGTTCTTGAAACCCCTTGGCACGCAGGGCATCCTCGACCTCATGCCGGTACAGCGGGGTGAGCTTGCCTTCGATGACTTCCAGCATCTTGTCGATCTGGACCACTTTGTCGCGGGCGGGCTTCGTCTGCTCGCGCCGCGGATCGTCGCTCTTCGCCACGGCATCCAGACGCGAAGTAATTCGCAGGCGTTTCCGATCGGTTTCTTGCTGCTGCCCCGCATCGTTCATCTGCGCATTGAGTCGCAGATCCTTCGTCGGAGGTGGTTCCGTCGAGGGACTGCTCCCCGGCATGGGACTGCCTGGTGGGTTGGCGTTCGCCATCGGAGGAGAACTGTTCGACGGACTCTGTGGTGTATCCGACGGTTGAGAATTCGAAGGATCGGTCGGTGTTGGCGGAGCAGGTTCGCCCACGAGACTGATCTTCCCGACCGGCTGCGGTTCGCTGGGTGGATCTTCGCTAGTGGCCTGCGACGGGGCGTTCGTTGACTTCGCATTATCGCCGGGTGGGTTCTCTCGGGTGGTGCTTTCGCCCGGTGGAGGCATCGCAGCTTCAGGGGCGGCACCATTCTTATTGTTCGATGCGACGGCGCTAGCTGAGGGCTGGCTGGGATTCGGGGACGCCGGGTTGCTCGGGCTGTTGCCTGCCTCTGAGCCTGATTCGGTCATGGGCTGGCCGTCGTTCGGCTTGTCAGAGCGAGCTGCGGCGAGCAGTTCGTCAGCGGGATGATCGTCGGATGGCTTCGACGTTTTCGCTGGACTCTTGTTCGAAGTTCCGTTCTTTGTTTCGATCTTGGCTTGGTTCTTCTCAGTAGTTCCCTCGGGGCTGGCCGTGGACTTTGAACTGGCCTGGGGGTCCGAGTCTGCTTTCGATGACATCTCCGGCGGTGTAGAACTGCTGGGTTCATCCCCGGTGTCGGCCTTGGCCATCGCGGTCTCTGAAGCCAGTTCATCGTCTTTGCCGCCTTGAGGGCCCGCCTCGCCCGGGGGCTGGTTCTCGGATGACTTTTCACCGTGCGGGCCATCCTTCAAGGCCAATGGATCTGGATTCTCGCCCTTCGTTATATCGCTTGCTTCAGAGGCCGCATTTAGCGGATCGCCTGGTTCCGACTTCATCTTCTCGCCAGCCTCAGCCGAAGCCTCGCTCTTCGGGTCCGCCATCTTCCCGTTCGACGATTCCTCAGCGGCTGAGCTTTGCTCCATCGAACGCTCCTCGCTAGCTTCTGGCTTCTCGCCTTGGTCCATTGAGGCCAGCAGTTGATTGAGCGGGCTGCTCGCATCGACCTCCAAATCGCGGTTGTCGGTGACCCGCACGGCATAGCTGATGTTCGTGCCCTCTTGCAGTCCGAGTTCCTTCAGGTCCAACTTGATCTGGCCCATGACGTGCTT
>JAYTCW010000139.1:0-9211 GCA_043736295.1 Planctomycetota bacterium
GCCTGAACTTCTTCGATTACGCCCGCCAAGTGATGCGATCTACCCTGAACGGCCTCCCCCCACCGCTGCCCCTGGCTAAGACGGGCGCGTAACCGAAAACCTCCGTGACCCGCTCACCCCTCATGCAACTGTGCGAAGCCACGCCCCCGGAGCGCGCGGTGGGGTTAGTAGTTACCTGTGGGAGCGAGAGCCTAAAAAAACACCCACCCTCTGGATCCTCAGAATCCAGAGGGTGGGGTAACTTCCGTGTCTTTCTTCCGTCGGGACGGAAAAACTCCATGGGGGGTTTACTTGTTGTCTCGTTTCGTGTTTTCGGAGCCATCAGTCTTTGTCTTATGCTCCTTGTGCTCGGTGTCCATCTTCTGACAAAGCTCCTTCAGCTTCTCCGTGTGTTGCATGGTCATCGTCTTGGCTTCTTGGATGACTTGGGTCAGCTCACCTTCCGATTCCCCTTCATAGACATTCAGCTTCGCCATCATGCCGATGTGAGCGCTCCACTGTGAGCCCAAGAATGCCTCGTCAAACTTGCCCTGTTCCTTCGCCTCGGTGAGAGCCTTCTCTGTCAGGGAGAGGCATTCGCTGGCGACTTGTCGTCCAATGTGGAGCATCCGGTCGGGTGCGAAACTTCCGCTGTGAGCAGCAGTCACAGTTTGGCGACGGTTCGCCTTGTCGGCCTCGGTCTCTGTGGTTTCTGCAGCTTGACCGGCAGGGCTGGTTTTCGCAGTTGCGGCTGGAGGGGGAGTCACATCATCTGAAGAATTCTGGTTGTCGAGAGCCTTAGCCTGATTATTGAGACGAATCGTCCGAGAGGATTCACGACGATCGGAGGCCCGCTCTAGTTCTGAGTTAGCCGCCGCGGGAGCGAACTTGGAGAGCTTAGCGGCGAACTTCGTGTGATCATCGTGCAGCATCTGAGTGAACGCCTTGAGTTCGGGGTTCTGGATGTGTTCCAGAGCGAACTTCGTGAGAGCAATCTCCTCTTGGTTGGTGGTGGCGATGCAGAATGCCATCATGTCATTGGAGGACAAGTGTCCTTCTTGGCTGTGCTGCGTCCCGCCGGGTTGTCCAGTGACTTGTTCTCCATTGCGTGGCTTTTCCACGTTACGCTGACCAGCAGCAGGCTGGCGCGGCACAGGCTGAGCCTGGCCCGGCTGCTGGGCTGTGGCCACCGAGACGCAACTCGCAACCACGAGGCCCGGCAGGATCCACTTCGTCAGATTCTTCAACATGCTTCACTCCTTCGATGAACTCTTCGATCTGGGTCGCAGAACATCTCTGAACGCGACCCAATCCCCGGTTTCACGTTACACAGAACGCCAATTTGAGCTTTGCGAATGTTCAACTTCGGATTCGTGTGAGATCCTGAGCGAACTTCGACTGCCAGGGACATTCGAATAATTATGCACTTTCAATGCCGGACCTCCGGAAGTGGGTGATGTCCACTTCGAATCCGGCGATGCTTCACACGGCTGTGGCTAGCACACCATCCGGCAAAGACTGCTGATTCACTCGGTGACACTCCCGGTGTCATGCAAGGTAGATTCAATGCCTCAATGAAATCTGTTTGAACGCATTGAAACTCACCCATGGCAATCCGATGAGACGCTTTGTCACAACTGTCTCGTTAAGTGTGACCCAGACGCCATAACGCCGGTGGCATTCAACGCTGTCAACATTTTTGAGGTCTGGAACGAAGTCACGATGCGATTGAGATTCGTGGCGACGTTGATGAACAAGGTCACGGAGGCCAACCTCGCCGCCCGTCGCGAGGAAACAGCTGCAATGCGTTCGCAGGCCAACACCGCCAAGCTGTTGGCCGAGAGCCCAACTCTCATGCGGCTGCGCGAGCTGGAAGTGCTGGAGAAGATCGCCGTGTCGGGCAAGCTGAATATCGTCTTGGGCGAGAAGGGGCTGGCTGATCGGGTGATGAACCTGCTGTAGTGTGGCCGAGCAGACTCGCTGCCATCCGGCAGCGTGAAGTGCTCCTGTTGAAGAAGATGCGTGAAATGTACCGACCCCACTTTCGTCCTCTCCGGGAAGAGAGTGAGGCAGTGCGTTTCTGCGATGTAGTTGGGCGAGAAGACGGGGCCTCTCATCCGCCAGATGGCACTAAGCGACCGGATGTGGAACGAGTCCATACCGTTACTCGAACCATGCCTGCTCAATTCGACAGGGCGTGCAGACGGAGCGAAAAACGAATCATTGGGATTGCAACGAAAGTGCGATGGCCCGCGCGAAGGCTGCATATTCGCTTGAAGACTGCTGGGCAGCATTGAATAACTCGGCTGCCTGGTCATCGACGCTGGCAAATCTTGCCAGAGCAATAACGCGGCGAATCTGTTGTGAGCGGTACGCACGCAAGTCGTCACGGTTCAAGCCGAGTATATTGACCGTCGTGTCGCCTCGCGCGGTCTTACCTCGCACGCTGGCCAACTTAGCCTGCGAGTCGTACTCAAAAGTGAGATGCTGACTAGGATCGTCGTCACAAGGATTGACGAGTGGACCGCCGTCAGCCACATCCGGGAATTGGTCGGACTTGAACTCCGCCCCGTTGTAGATGCCACAGGCCAAGAACAGATTCGTCCATTCGAAGGTCAATTCAGGACGACCGTGCGGTCCTGCCTTGGGCCGGAAATGCTCGATGTGCCCATAGTCCACGTGTGTGACCATACTTTCACAGTAGGCACACTTGCCGTGGAAGAGTCGCTTGAGCGTGGATTTGATTTGTGCGTGACGATAGCGATCCTGGCAGCGTTTCCGTTCGGGCTTGGATGTGGCATTTACAAGAGCGTCTCGCCAAATGATGGACTTGTCCAACAGCACCTTGGGTGAGTTAATTCGTTTGACTCGAATCACGGGACCGCTTTCTCCAGATAGGCATCGATGCGAGCGTCGAGCGAGTCTGGTTCGGGCGGGCCGCCAATCGGACGAGCGGTCTCCATAAAGTTCAGCAGCCTCTGGTACTCGCCCTTTTCCTTACCAGAGAGCGTCTTGCGACGCTGGCGCAGCGTGTCGTAGCGGTTGATCTTATTCTGAGTCTCGGGCGAGTACGGCGATACGAGGTTGAAGGCGTCGCTGCTCAGGACTTTGTCGACGCTCATTGACGAAACATTCTCAACAGGCCGAACGCTGACGCTGCCATCGACCTGTTCAAACTTCAGTGTCAGTGCGTCGTCACCAGACCCAGCCGCGATCAGCGGACTGTGTGTTGCCACGAAGAACTGCAGGTTTGGGAAGGTCTGACGAAGTACCGAGGCCACTTCGCGCTGCCACTTGGGATGGAGGTGGATGTCAAGTTCATCGATCAGGACGACCCCCGGTTCGTTCAACGCATCCGTGCTGTGCGGGAAGGCGAGAATCAGCCGCCAGATCAGATCGCCAGCCAAAGCCAGAATGCTGCGAAAGCCATCACTCATTCCAATCGTGGGGACCACCTGCCCCCCCAGTTGAAACATGATCCGGCCTTCACTGGTCACACTATCGAACTTCGCCCCCACGGGTTCCAGTACGCGATTGATGGCGTTGATGCCGAGTTCCTTCTGGGCTTTCGCCTGTGGGTCGTCTTGCTTGACGATCCGATAGTCGAGATGCACAAGCCAGTGTTCCACGGCTGAGAGTTCCCTCTCGTCAAACTGTGTCAGGAAGTTCGTAAACCTCGCCGGTTGGGTCAATGAAGGGACGATGATTTGGCTTTCGCGAGTCAGCCGCCGAAACGCACCATAACCCGCGGCAAACCATCCTTCACCGCGCGACGTGAAAGCGTTGTTCCGGAGCCACGTCAAAATCGACTGGCCCGAAGGAATGATCGAGGGTTCGGTATAAGTCTTGTTGTTGACGGTCATGGGTTCTGTGCCCGTCAGCACGTAAGAGTAACTGAAAGCCTTGCGAACCTTTTCGTCACCATGCTGTCCAGGATCGTGTTCATCCTGATGAATCCGAGCGGAAACTTTTCCTATCCTCGATTCGTCGCGCAGCCAGCCTACAGGTCGTTGGAGCAGTTGCTGAGCGCCTTCGGGGCCAGCCAGCAACAAGGCCAGTGCTTGGAGGGCGGTGCTCTTACCACCACCATTCTCACTCACGAAGTTCACCCAGCGGAACGGTTTTTCACGGCCGTCATTGAACCGCAGCGTGGCAGACTCGAAACAGCGGATGTTTTCGAGTTCAAGTGACTCAACCCACATGCAAATCTCCCAGATTTTCCGTTCCCCGGAGACACAATGCCAAGGGATTAGAGCGAAAAACGGGATGGCGGTAAACCGTGGACTGTGTGGCACGACGCTCATTGCACTCGACTCGTGCGGGTCCGATGTCGGAGAGGGCCCATCACACGGCGGACTATGTGCCAGTGTATCCAGCCAACGACGAAGCCCACGGGGTGTGCATCCCGTGGGCTTTCACGACTGAATACTGACAACTTCCCCTACGGGACATTCACCGCATCGGTCCACGTATCGGTTCGGAACGGCGAGGCGGGCAGGTCGGCTCCATTCTTCAGGTTCGGCTCGGCGATTTGGTTCCAGCCGAAGCGGACTGCGACGGGCTTCGCGACTCCCTCGGCGGTGACGACGACGGTGTCGCCGCTGATCGTGGCCTTGGCAGGGACGAACTTCTTGTCCTCACCGGCGATCGACCACCACGAGAGATCTTTACCATCTCTGGCCTTCAATCCAGTTGCATGGTTGAAGCTCACGACGGCTTTGTTGCCGTCAACGGCGAGGGCCTTGTACAGCGGACCCGAGTAAACCAGATCGGCCTTGCCATACGTGTTCGCCAGTGCCCACAGCGACAGGCGGCGACCGACTTCCTGCTTGTTCGGCGGATGAATGTCGCCGATCGTCGTGATGTCGGTCAGCACGGCCATGCCGGTGTTCTTGACCTGGAGTGTCGCGGTCTGAGCCTCCCAGATCCCGGGCAGATCGGTGGCTCGTTGCGGACCATAGTTGTACGGAGCCAACTGGGCGAACAGGAACGGAAAGTCGCGGTTCCCTTCCTGATTCCAGACACTCCGCCAGCCTTCGATGAGACCGCGTTTCATCTGGTGGTAGTGCATCCCCTGACCGTTGTTCGACTCGCCTTGATACCAGAGGAAGCCCCGGATGCCGAACGGGACGATCGGGTGGATCATGCCGTTGTACAGGCCAGTGTGCTGGCCGCTCGAGTTCAGCGGATGATTGATGTTCGTGGCTGCGGAGGGGGCTGCGGGAAGTGCATCCCCCGGCTTGGCAGCTTTCACGGTCTCGTTGTATGCCTTGATCGAACCCGAGTGGTTTGCCAACGCATCGGCGTAGCCATTCAACATGCCGAGCCACTTGTCACGCTCACCCGCCAACTCGGGAATCGCGGTGAAGCCCTGCGGAGGAATCCACGGCTCGATGCGGGTTCCGCCCCAGGCAGTCGTGATCAGTCCGACCGGTACGTCGAGCTTCTGATGAATCTCACGACCAAAGAAGTACAGCACTGCTGACGAGCCGCCAACCGTCTCGGGCGAACACTCGACCCACTGGGCCTGCACATGCTCCGACGGAGTCCCCAACGGAATCAGCGGAATCATGAACAGGCGGATCTTCGGGAACTTTGCAGCTGCAACTTCCTGGGCTCCGTTCGTCGAGGAGTTGACTCCCCACTGCATGTTCGATTGTCCCGACCCGGCCCAGACTTCGCCGACCAGAATATTAGTGACCTTAATCTCGTTCTTGCCCTTCACGGTCATTTCGTGCGGGCCACCCGCCGTCTTGATCGCGGGGAGCGTGACTTTCCACTTACCCGCTCCGTCGGCGGTGGCCTTGACGCTGCTCTCTCCCAGAGTGACGGTGACCTCTTCCCCTGCATCGGCCCAGCCCCAGATCGGAAGCGGGATGTCCTTCTGCAGGACCATGTTGTTGCTGATGACTTCCGGCAACCGCACATTGGCCTGTGCCGACTGCACCCCGGCCAGCAGCATCCCAGCTGCCACCATCAAACCCCATCGCACGTTCATCATGCTGTGTTTCTCCTGAGTATTGCAGTGACTGCGGCGAACGCCTCATCCATCACCGGTGGCTGATGTTAGCGGAGTGGTACTCAGTTGTCAGTGGTGCGAATCACACTTGGGGCTTGTGCGAGGAGACTGAAGCCTGGGGTCACGCGATGTTCTGCATTGTGTTCGCTCGCCTCGGCCCGAACTGGGGGAAGGGGCTCGGCGCGAGCAGGTGCCAGAGTCTACTTATGCAGTGAAGAGTCGACAGGAATCAATTCCGTGTGACTTCAGCGGGTGTACCAGCTCTTGGCGAATGGGTCGGTCTGGTAGAAATTCAGCATGACGCGGGCCACCTTCTCGCGACCCGCTTCGGACGGGTGAGTGCCGTCGCCCGCCAGATCGGCACGGGTATAGGCAAGCTTGTCAGCTGCTCGCGGGGTCGTGCCATCTGCCCACAGGTAAGGCCCCCACAGGAGCAGCGGGGCTTTGACTTCGCCCTTGTCGGGGTTGTCGTTGAGAGCGGTCGCTCCCTGAATCTGGTCCTGGATTAACCACCGGGCGGCGAAGGCCGATTCATAAGCGTACGGCTCGGGGTTCAGGTTGCCGGTGGCGTAGCCGCCGTAGATGCGGCTCGACAGATACACGATCCGCAGGTTCGGGAACCGCGCCTTGGCGTTCTGAATCACCGCTTGCGTATCGCGTTGGAGCTTCCGACCGTGTTCTTCCAGATCACCGCGCGGCCCCTTATTGGCCAGCTTGACCCAGGCAATTTGGACCTGCTGGGATGAGACTCGGGCTTGGGAGAGTCGCTGCTCGGCCACGGTCCACGTGGGAGCTTGTGGTGAGACCCACTCGGCCATGGCCTGGCCGCCTTGGGCACAGTCGACAATCGTCAGCTTCGTGGACTTCTGTGGGTCAGCATCGGCGATCTGCTTGAACTTGGAGAACTCCTGTGTGGCGTTGGACATGCTGATTGAGATGAAGACGACCTTGCCGTCGGTTGCCGGTTTCCCCTGGGCGTCGAGCGGCTCGATGCGGGCCAGTGCCTTTTCGGCGGCGCTGGCATGTTCGGCGGGCGGCACGTTCAGGCCCCCGCCATAGAGTCCGCCGTCCTGGCCTTTGTAAAGGTCGGTGGCCGACATCTCGGTCAGCGGCTTGTATCCCATCGTCTCGCGCGGCGTGGGAGCGGGAAGATTCCTGGCGTTCGCCTGGCCTGCCCCCGGCTGACCATTCAGCTTCTTGCGAGCCTCCAAAGCCCGTTCGACGTAGACGTTTTCCTCAGCGGTGAGCTTCTCGCCACCCTTTCGCCGCTGAAAGAGCTTGTAGGCTTTGTCGAAATCGATCGCGGGCTCGGCCTGTTCTCCCTCCGGACGCGTGGCCTTCTGAGAGGCTGAAGGCGTTCCCGGCTTCGATTGCGACTCCGCCATCCCGCCCGCGGCCAAGACCAAACAACCGGTCAGAAACCCTATAAATCGATGAGACACGGGGGCGCTCCTGATTGAATCCGCTCGTACGCGAAGGCACTCCACGGAAGGTGCCGGTTTTTCCATGCTATCCGATTTCGTCAATCACTCCGTCGTCAATTGCCAATCTTGTCGGAATTCCGGGAACGTTTCGCCGAGCGGGCGCGTCGACTAGAATGGTGAACGAGTTTCCAGACCGCTCCGGGTGCGCGGGCATCCGGGTTCCTGTGGCCGGAACTCGAACAGTGGGAGAGGCTTCCCGCCTGTCATTCCGTCCAGGAAGAAGACAGGCGGGAAGCCTCTCCCACGAGGCCAGCAGACGAAAGGGATTCCCCAATGTCGTCGACTCTTCAGAATCCACCGAAACCCTCGGGCGAGGGCGGACGGCAATACGTCGGCTTCGAGGAGTACATTCAGTACCAACTGAAGCAGGCTCGGCGCGGAATCCGCGGGGCCGATCTGCTGACCGGCGGGGTCGGGGCGGTACTGCTGCTGGTGGGGTATTTGTTTCTGTTTGTCGTGACCGACCACTGGGTGATCTCGGGCGGCTGGAGCCAGACTGCGCGGTATGTGCTGTGGACGGGGTTTCTGGGGGTACTCGGGGCCTGGACGTGGTACAAGTTCGTTCACCCGTGGATGCAGAGCGTCACCTCGCTGTATGCGGCCTCCCAGTTGGAACACTCACACCCCGAGCTGAAAAGTAATCTGCTCACGCTGGTCGATTTGCAGCAGGCGGGTCGTCCAGTCTCTCCGGTGATTATCGAGGCGATGGAACGCCGGGCGGCGATGAACCTGCAACAGGTGAACGTCGATGACGCGGTTGACCGGCACGGACTGACGAAGCTGTCGTATGCACTGCTGGCGATGGTGGCGGTGCTGTGCGTGTACACGCTGGCGAGTCCGAAGAGCTTGATGTCGTCGGCGTGGCGGGCTCTGTTCCCGATGGCGAATGTCTCGCTCAGTACGCGGACAGCCATCCTCGAAGTGAAGCCCGGCGATCTCACTGTCCTGGCCCACTCGACCCCCGACATCGAGACCACCATCAGCGGAGCCATCCCCGCCGAGGTGCATGTCCTGTACTCGACTGCCGACCGAAAAATGGTCGACGAGCTCGTCAAGCTGCAAGACACCGGCGAGGGGGTGCATCGCTATCGTGGCCGTCTGGTGGGGGAGAGCGGCAGCGGGTTGATGCAGAACGTGACCTACCGGATCGAGGCCGGGGATGCGGTGTCGCCGACCTACTCGATCACCGTGCGACAGCCGCCGACCGCCACCGTGCAGGAGGTGGCCTACGACTACCCGACCTACATGGGGGTCGATGACCGCACGCAAGAGGACTCGGCCATTGATGCCTGGGAGGGCACGACCGTCACGCTGCGAGCGCTCACCAACGTGCCAGTCGACAGCGCGACGGTGTTGTTCTCCGACAGCGAGGACACCGCCCTCCAGGCCGAAGAACTGCCAATGCAGATCGCCGACGGCGTGCATCTCTCTGTTCAATGGCAACTCAAGTTCCGGACCGACGGGTCATTTCCCCGGTTCTATCGCATCCAGCTGACTCGCCAGTCGGAGACTGGTAACGAACTGGTGGCGGTCCCGACCCTGCACACGCAACGGATTCGGGCGGACCTGCCTCCGAAGCTGACGATCCTGCACCCGACCGAGGACATGGAACTCCCCGCGAATGGGTCGCTGCCGGTGGCGTACGAGGCGAGCGACCCCGACTTCCTGCTGAAGTCGGTCGTGATGAAGTTCGAAAAGGACGGCGAGGCTCTAACCAAGCAGGAACTGC
>JAYTCW010000140.1:0-6928 GCA_043736295.1 Planctomycetota bacterium
CGAGCTTTCCCGCGTCTGTGACGCAGCTCACCCCACCATCGGAGTGAATAGACTCGTTATTCTATTTGTGGACCTAGGAAGTGTCAAATTAACGGTGAAAACCGAATTCAAACGGTAAAGGACGTAGTTCGGGGCAACTGGTCCGATTGCAATACCCGTAACGGGCTGCAACCGCCCGATGTGCGGCAAGTTGCCAGCTTGACGCTATCGCCCTAGAATCAACGGTCTTGGCCAACCGGCGCCAAACCCCGGTATTGGCCTAAACTCCCACGATTTCGACGGATGCGGCGGAGCTGTCGATGCGTTTCACCAAGATGCAAGGACTTGGCAACGACTACGTTTACGTCGATTGCTTCAGCCAAACCATACCAGCCGATCCCCCCGCCTTATCGCAAAAGATCGCCGACCGGCATTTTGGCGTGGGTGGCGACGGTTTGATCCTCATCTGCCGCTCCGACAAGGCCGACGCCCGGATGCGGATGTTCAACGCGGATGGGTCCGAGTCCGAGATGTGCGGCAACGGCATCCGCTGCGTCGCCAAGTATGTCTACGACCATGAGATTGCCCGCAAGCAGGAACTCTACATCGAGACCGGTCGCGGGGTGTTGAAGCTGCGCGTGTTCCCGAACAAGCAGGGGAAGGTCGAGCGGGTGCGAGTGAACATGGGGCAGCCGATCCTGGCCGCCTCGGAGATCCCGACGACGCTCAGTGGGGAGAAGATCGTCGATGCTCCGCTGACCATCCAAGGCTGGGACGCAAACCCGCCCGCTTGGTTCTCCGAGTGCGGGCTTGATGCGCGGATGACCTGCGTCAGCATGGGGAACCCGCATGTGGTGCTGTATTGCCAGGATGTCTCGAAGGTGCCGCTGACTACGATCGGGCCGATCATCGAGAACGCCTCGCTCTTCCCCCGCCGGATCAACGTCCATGTGGTCCAGGTTCATAGCCCCACCGAAGTCACGATGCGGACCTGGGAGCGCGGCAGCGGGATCACTCTCGCGTGCGGGACAGGGGCTTGCGCTGTGGCAGTGGCTGGGGTGCTGACCGGACGGTCGGGACGGCGACTTCTGGCGCATCTGCCCGGCGGCGATCTGGAGCTGGAGTGGCCGAGTGACAGTGACCCGGTGTTCATGACGGGGCCAGCTGTGGAAGTGTTTGAGGGGGACTGGCCGTAGAAGGCTTCAGCAACCCGACGCGTCAGCGAGGGCGGATGTCTCTGGGTACCCATCCATGCGATTCGGTCGACAAACTACAGCCGATCCACTTCGCGGGCCGAAGTCTCCCTGGGGGGCCTTGCGGCTGGTGCTATTGTTGGTGTTCGTGATGTTGGGGATGCAGTGGGCAGCTCAGGGAAAGAACTGGGTCTGGTTGACCGGAGCTAACGAGAAGACCGACTCTCTGCCCGAGTTGACTCGGCTCGATTTCCGCGTGAAACCGCAGCTGGTGAAGCCTCAGATTCAGGCAGCCCGCTCGACCTCCCCCTTTGAACCGAACAACGCTGCCGACTCGTCGCAGCGACTTCCCACTGAGTGGCTGGCAACCATGCAGGACGGCAGTCTTGGACTGACCCCGTCCGAACAGATGGGCCTCGATTCGGTGATCCAGCATGTACGCTCTGAAGCCACTGGTCCAGTGGCTGATCGCGTTGGCTTCGTGACACTCAACGTGCATCCCGAGCAGTATCGCGGACGCTTGCTGGAGTTTCGCGGCACGCTCTGGAAGTTGAACCTGTTGAGTCCGGGTTCCATCGATCCTCCCGTCGATGAGGTCTACCAGGCGTGGCTCTACACCCCCGACGCGGGTAATCATCCGACGCGCGTGCTGTTCACGGACCTCCCTCCCACGCTGAAACCGGGGGAGAGACTCGATCAGCCCGTCCAGTTTTCCGGTTACTTCCTCAAACGGTACGGGTATGAGACAGCGGGTGGCACGCATCTGGCCCCCCTGTTCGTCGCGAAAACGCTCGTCCCCCTTTCCGATGCTGTCCCGCCCTCGGAAAGTCGGGCGGTGAAGTCCGGACGCCGGTGGCTCATCGAACTGTTCATTGCCGTCGCCGCATCCGCATTCCTGATCTGGTGGTTGTCTCGCGTGCCCCCTCCCATCATCCCCCGTCAACGGCCAGCGAATTCCATGCCAGTAGACAAAAGCACAGGTGCAGGGGTAGCTGCCCCGGCGGACTTCGATCACAATCCGCCTACGTGATACGTTCAGTCGTTCCCTCGGTGATCCGAGCGTCTGCCGATTTCGTTCTGGTCTGATCGCTGTTGTTGTCGCCAGCGCACTCTCTTCGCGACAGCGTGTATCTTGGTCAAGCAATGTCATCGAAAACCTCTGCGGCACCGTCAGCAAGTCACGGGGCCGCGCCCGGCGGTACTCCCGCTGCGCATGCACACACCAGCCCTTGGTTATGGGTCATGTGCCTCACCGGGGTCGACTATTTCAGCACCCTGGGCTATCAGCCGTCGATCGCCTTCGAAGCGACCGGGCGGCTGGCTCCGCTGGCGACGCTGTTTCTGGTGATTGTCACCCTCGTCGGGGCTGTCCCCATTTATCGTTATGTCGCCGGGTCATCGCCGCACGGGCAAGGCTCGATCGCCATGCTCGAGCGACTGGTCCACGGGTGGGGAGGCAAGTTGCTGATCCTCGTGCTGCTCGGTTTTGCGGCCACCGACTTCGTGATTACGAAGACGCTCTCGGCCGCCGACGCCGCCGAGCACTTGATCCACAATCCTCTCTGGCACAGGACGCCGGAATACCTGCACAGCCAGATCACGCTGACGATGATGCTTCTGGTCATGCTGGGGGCCGCGTTCATGCGGGGGTTCGCCGAGGTCATCGGCTTAGCCGTTGTGATTGTCGCGGTCTACCTGGGACTCAATCTGATCTTGATGGTCGAGTGCCTGCGACACTTGGCCACGCACCCCCAGTTGATCACCGACTGGTATCAGGCCGTCATTCGTGGCGACTGGCAGATCGACCCTGCTCACATCCCAGTCAGCGGGACCGGATGGGGCACGATTGTGCTGCTGTGCTTTTTGTTCTTCCCTAAGCTGGCGCTGGGCCTCAGCGGCTTCGAGACCGGGATCGCCGTCATGCCCCTCGTGAAGGGGGAAGGCGACACGCCCCAGGCTCAACTGGCAGGTCGGATCAAAGGGACACGCAAGCTGCTGCTGGTCGCCGCTGTCATCATGTCGGGCTTCCTGATGGTCTCGTCGATCGTGACGGTGACACTCATCCCGGCAAATGAACTGGGCGTCGCCCCCGCGACTGATCTGCAAGTGGAAGCGGCCCACCAGGCCGAAGCTCGCAGCCTCTTCGAAGGGGTCGTCGCCCGTCTCTGGGGCAAGGGGCACCTGGCTGCGGATGAGTCGACCGTGGCCGAACTCGATGATCTGGATCGACGCCTCCGGGAGCAGGCTTCCACAGCTGCCGAAGTCGCTCACTCGGGCAAGGCGGCCAACCGGGCACTCGCGTACATCGCCCACGGGCAAAGCCCACACAAGATCTCTCCGCTCTTCGGCAATCTGTTCGGGACGATCTATGACATCAGTACCGTCGTCATCCTCTGGTTTGCCGGAGCAAGTGCGATGGCTGGACTGCTCAACCTCGTGCCGCAGTACCTGCCCCGGTACGGCATGGCTCCCGAATGGGCAGCGGCGACGCGACCGCTCGTCGTGCTGTTTACGCTCGTCAATCTAGTCGTCACCTGGATCTTCAAGGCCGACGTGCTGGCACAAGGGGCCGCCTACGCCACGGGCGTGCTGGTGCTGATGTCGAGTGCCGCCATCGCGACCGTGATCGAGGTCTACCACAAACGCACCGGCTCGTGGATTCGTCGCTGGCCGTGGGGCTACTCGCTGATCGGCGTGCTGTTCCTCTACACCACGGTGACGGTCATCATCGAACGTCCCGGCGGGATCAAGATCGCCAGCTTCTTCATCCTGGCGATCGTCGTCTCGTCGATCTGCTCGCGAACGATGCGCAGTACCGAGCTGCGGTTTACCGGTTTCCGCTACAAGAGTGACGAGTCGCACTTTCTGTGGGACAGCATGCGGCACCTCGAGTTCCCCATCCTCGTCCCGCACCGCCCCGGCGGTCGCGACCTCGAAGAGAAGGAACAGAGCATCCGCTTGGAGCACCATCTGACCCCGGACGATCCGATCGTCTTCATGGAGGTCGAGCGCGGCGATGTCAGCGAGTTCTATCAGTCCCCCGAACTGGAAGTCATCCAAGAGGGTGGCCGCATCATCCTCCGCTTCGGCAAGGTCGCCTCGATCCCCCACGTAATCGCAGCTGTGGGACTGGAACTCTCCAAGACCGGTCGCCCCCCCGAGATCCACTTCGGCTGGTCGAACGAAAGTCCGCTGGCCGCCAACATCGGCTTCGTACTGTTCGGAGAGGGGAACGTCCCCTGGATGGTGCGTGAACTAATTCGCAAGGCCCAAGAGGATCCCGCGAAGCAACCGCGCGTGATCGTGGGGTAGTGCCCCATCAATGCTTGATTTTGGGGTCAGTCTCCCTCGGGAGGGCGAGGCCAGTGCTGTGAACACGATTGAGACGGAGGGACGGCCTAACTGTCGGCGATTTCTCCGAAATCGCTGGTTTCGCTTCGCACTTCTCAAACCGTATCTGCCTGCCCCGTCGTCTCAGCGATTTGGGAGAAATCGCCGACATTCAATGAGTCCAGTGGTGGGGTGGCACAGGTTGGCTCGCTTGGGAGCCTACCTGTGTGCCATGGCAGAAGAGGGATTGAAAGGTGAGAGCGTCCCCCGTAACGTCTTATGATACAACATCGCAGACGCTCAGAGCAGCGTCTGGGCTACACCGCACACGGCTGGCCAGTTTGTCAATCTGAGTGAGATGTCCGACTGAGTCAGCCCGCAGCGCCAGCAAGGGAATCTTGGAAGAACCCTTGCTGGCGCAGCGGGCTAAGAAAGCAGGTCGTCCGCGCAGTTTGACAAACTGGCCAGCTGGCCACCCCTTGATGCCCCGTGAGGATGTCATGCGACGACTGTCGAACCGATTCCACTTGCGGCTGACATGGATTCAAGTCGCCTTGTACGGTGTCCTTGTTGTCGCACTCCCGGCTGTCATCAGCCCTGCTTGGCTCTTGGCCGAGGGGCCGCGTCATGCGCTGACGCAGTCCGCAGAGGATACCATCGTTCGAATTCCGGCGACCGATCAAGAGGTTCTGTCGAGCGACCTGATCACCGCTCTCTCGGCCGTGGCGGATCTCGATGGCCAGACGCTGGTTGGGAAGTTGCCGCAGGGGGACTTTGATCTCTCGAAGAGGCGAACCCGTGTCACCTTGCTGCTGGTCGAGAAGGCTCTTCGCGGTCGGGCAGAGTTAGCGATTGAGCGGGACCAAGCGGGCGACGCCGTGGCTCTGCTCATTGCCATCGATCGTGAGCAGCTGGAATCCGACAACCGCAAACGCAAGGAGAAGACCCGCAAGTGGCTGGGGACGGTTGGGAAAGTGTCTGGGAACTCGGTCGAGGAACTCAGCTGGGGTCTACGCGGCCTCGACCAGTTGATGCTCCCGCCGGGCGAGCCGCTGATCGTGCTGATCCACGGGTTGCAGGGGAGCCACGATTCGCTGGCGGAATTGCGGCGAGAGTTGACTCGCGCAGGTCACGCCTGTGTGACGTATGCGTACCCCAATGATGGCCCGCTCGCCGAGTCTTTTCAGAGGCTGGCTGCTGACTTGAAAGCCGCCAAGCTGCCCGCCGAGACGCCGCTGATATTCATCACACACTCGATGGGAGGACTCGTCGCCCGGCGGATGCTCGAAGATTCCGACCTGGATGACTCGCGCGTTCGCCAGCTGATCATGATCTGTCCTCCGAACTTGGGATCGAATCTGGCGTATCTTCCTGCCAGCCTCGACTGGCATGAACACTGGCATGAACGTCCCGTCGACAGTTTGCCGGAGTTCGTATTCCGCACCTCGTCCGATGGTCTCAACGAAGCCCGAAGCGATCTGCGCCCCGAGTCCCGGTTCCTGCTCGACCTAAATTCCAGAGAACGGAACCCGCGCGTGCAGTATTCAATCCTCCTCGGCACTTGTTCTCCGGCGACCAAGGCTCAACTCGACTTTGTCAGCCGGAAGCTCGATAATCTTGAGGATAAAAGCCAGACGGCCCAGTTGTTCGCCCCTCGGCTGCGTAAGATATTTGATCACCCACTGGAGCTGACCCCCGGTGAAGGAGACGGAGCTGTGGCCGTGGAACGCGGTCGACTGGCGGGAGTCGAGGATGTGGTGCTGCTACCGATGGAACACTGGACGGTGACGAAGCACCTGACAGACGACGACGGGAAAAAGCTCGTGCGAGAAGTTTTGCAGCGTCTCAAGTAACCGGACTCGCCTCGGGGGCCGTCTCGTGTTACGTTTCGCCGCCTCTCACACATCAGGAGTTCGCCGATGGTCGTACCGAATATCACCAAAGGACTCGTCGAACAGCATGCCACCAAGCTGCGGTTCCCGATACTGCTGGGTATTACGGGGACGTTGTTCGTTCTCGACTTCTTCATCCCCGACTTCATCCCGTTTGTGGACGAGATTCTGTTGGGGCTGGCCACGGTGATTCTGTCTCGATTCAAGACGCGAAAGGCGCCCGAGGTGTTTGTGCAGGAGCCTGACCCGAAGAATTAAGGAGTCGCGCCACAATAAGCCGTAGCTGTCCAATGTGCGCAGCGTGGAGCGGGCGATGTTTTGGCATCGGCGGCGAGCGGCGGGAGTGGCGTATGGGTTAGCCGGTGTTGGGCAGGGGGACCAGCAGGTCGAGCGCGATGTGTCGCCTCTTCCCAGAGCCGCAGGCAGACACCGGGCCGCGTGCGTCCCGCGCGACCGGCCCGTTGATCGGCGGAGGCTTTGGAGATCGGCGACAAATCGAGTTTGTCGAGGCCGACATCCGGGTCGAACCGCATG
>JAYTCW010000141.1:0-15656 GCA_043736295.1 Planctomycetota bacterium
CATGCGGTTCGACCCGGATGTCGGCCTCGACAAACTCGATTTGTCGCCGATCTCCAAAGCCTCCGCCGATCAACGGGCCGGTCGCGCGGGACGCACGCGACCGGGTGTGTGTCTGCGTCTGTGGGAAGAGTCGACACATCGCGCGCGGCCCGATGTGGACGACCCCGAGATACGGCGTGTCGACCTCGCTGGGCCGGTGCTGGAACTGCTCAATTGGGGCGAGCAGGACGTACTCGCCTTCCCGTGGTTCGAGGCTCCTCGCGAAGCAGCTGTCGAGCAAGCCCTCTCGCTCCTCTCGCGCCTCGGGGCCATCGACGCCCAGCGGAACGTGACACCCATCGGTCGCGCGATGTCGAGTCTGCCGGTTCATCCGCGACTGGCCCGACTACTGGTCGAGGGACATGCCGAAGGGGTCGTCGAAGAGGCGGTCCTACTCGCCGCCCTCATCTCCGAACGCAGCCCGTTCTTTCCACCGCAAGCTGGAACGATCCGCGGTCCCGCGCGAACAACAGCTGTCCATCGCTCGCGCTCGGACGTATTCGACCGCGTGCAAGCGCTGCAAGAGTTCTTCTCGCGGGGGCAGCGCGACTTCCTGTTCGGGTCGATCAATATTGGGTCGGCTCAGTTCATTCAGCGCACGGCGGACCAGTTGCGACGAGAGTTGGTGGGAGAATTGGGGCGTCCGTCGCAGGCGGCCCACGATCGAGAGGAGGCCCTGTCGCGGGCCCTGCTGGTGGCCTTTCCCGATCGCTTGGCCAAGCGACGGGACAAGGGCTCCGACCGCGCGATCATGGTCGGCGGCAAGGGTGTGCGACTCGCCACGCAGTCGGCGGTGACGAACTCCGAGCTGTTTCTCTGTATCGATGTCGACGCCGGGGCGACCGATGCTCTCGTGCGGCAAGCCTCAGCTGTCGAACGCGAGTGGCTGCCGGAATCACTCCTCAAGCAAGTCGACGAGGTGTTCTTCCATCCGACGCAATGCCAAGCGGTCGCGCGGCGGCGGACCTACTGGGACGACCTCGTGTTGGCCGAGACGCCCTGCCCTCTTCCGGAGAATGAGCGACCGGCGGAAGTGTTGTACGAGGCTGCGGTGCGAGCCTGGGATAAGGTGTTCCCGATCGACAATCCCGAAGTAGCCGGGTTCGTCACGCGGGTCCGGTGCCTGAACGAGTGGCTCCCAGACTCGGGCATTCCTCCACTCGATCAGGCGGGTCTGCATGCGGTGCTGCGCGAGCTGTGTTCCCGCTGCCGCTCGTTTACTCAGCTCAAACAGTCGACATGGATCGATGAACTCAAGCGGAGATACGACTACCCCCAGCTTCAGTTGATCGAGCGCGAAGTGCCTGAGAAACTCAAGGTGCCGAGCGGTAGCTTCATTCGGCTGACCTACGAAGAAGGTCGACCGCCGATCCTGGCAGTTCGCATTCAAGAAGTATTCGGCATGAAAGAAACCCCTCGCATCGCAGGTGGTCGGGTGCGAGTCCTGATGCACCTACTGTCTCCGAACATGCGACCTCAGCAGGTCACGGAAGATCTGGAGAGCTTCTGGAAGAACACCTACTCGACGGTGCGCAAGGAACTACAACGCAAATACCCGAAACACTCCTGGCCGGAAGACCCCACCGATGCGACGCCGCAGAGCCGACCGGGGAGGAGGAAGGAGTGAGATGAAAGACGAGAGACGAGTGAGTAGAGACGAGAGCCAGAGAAGAGGAAGTCCGAAATTCGAAGCACGACATTCGAAGAAGACGCCTGCTCTGGCTCTGGTCTCTTCCCTCTCGTCTCTCGTCTCTCCCTCCCCTACACTCCTCCCATGGCTCGTACGAGATTTCTGCCGCTGCGGTACATTCGCTATCTGGCGCGATTCAAACTCACGCCGTATGGCCGCATTGTGGTGTTTCTGTCTTTCTTTGCCGCGATGGGTTCGGTGACGGTCGAGATTCCAATCTATCAGATGTTTTGTGCTCTGTTCTTTTTGCCGGCGGTCGTCGAGGGAATCGGGACGCTGCTCCGACCTCGACTGGATGTCCGGTGCCAGGTTGCCGAACGAGCCACCGTCGGCGTTCCGCTCACGGGGTTGGTCTCAGTGGAGAATCGGGGTTACTTCACAGCCTTCGATCTCATGGTGGGCTTCTTCGAAGTCCATCGATCGATCAAACATCGGGATGCGGATCGTGTGGTGGCCAGCTTGCAATGCGGGAGAGACGCCGAGATCCCGTTTGAACTCATTCCCTCCCAGCGTGGGCAATTCCCGCTGGTGTCGGTCCATGTTCACAGCACCTTCCCCTTCAACCTGATGCGATTCGGGGGGAGTGAAATCCCGTTGCCCACGCTGACGGTGATCCCAGCGTACGAGTCACTCGACCATTTCAGTGTCCCTGTGGGAACTCGCGGACGACCGACGCATCCCGCTCCGCTGCTGGGAGCCAAGGGAGATTCCCCCGAGTATGTCGGCAATCGCGAGTACGTCCTGGGCGAGGCAGCTGTCCGCCTCGACTTTCGTGCCTGGGCCCGACTCGGTCGACCCGTCGTGCGCGAGTACCAGGACGAATACAGTTTTCGGACCGCCCTGATCCTCGATATGTGGCAACCCGACACCTGGCAACCACTGTATTATCGCTATCGCCAAGAGAAACAGGACACTCAGCTTGAGGCCGCCGTCTCACTCACTGCGGCAATCGCGGAGTCGATCCACGTGCGCGAGATCGTGATCGATCTGTTCGTGGCGGGGCCGGAGATCTATCTGTTTCGATCCCCACAAACGGGCACGCGGCTCGACAGCATTCTGGAGATCCTGTCGGGGGTGGAAGGGGCGGCGACTGACCCGCTGCTGGTGCTTCCTGGTCCGTTGACCGAGACACTGGAATCGATCGCTTCCGTCGTGTTCGTGGTCCTGGATTGGGATGAACGTCGGCGAGACTGCGTGGAGCGAATTCGGGAATCAGGCCGTGGGGTCAAAGTCGTCCTCGTGCGCGAGAAGCCACCCACCATCGAGGCTCCGGTCGACAATGACCAGTTCCAGACGGTCGCCCCGCGATCGATTCTGGCGGGGGAGGTGCGGTCGCTATGAACGAGCTGACACCACTCCACACGACTTATCCCCGGCGGGCACTCCGTGCGTCGATCTACTTGATCGCGATCGAGTGTCTGATACTGGCCTATCCCTCGAAAAACTGGTTGGTGACTGGGGTTTTGTTTCTGTGCGCCGCGAGCCGCTGGTGGACAGTGAAACGGGGCTGGTGCCTGCACATGCCATTCTTTTGGAACTCCCTGTTCCTTGCGTCCGCGTTTGCCACTAAGTTCTCGTTGGCCCCGGCGAATTTCTCCGATGCCATCGACTTTGCGAACACCCGACTGGCCCATGAGATTGGCTGCTGGCTCGTCGCGGTCCAGATACTGATGCTGCATACGCCTCAGTCACTGAAACGAATCCCGGTAGCCTTCGCGACCCTCGGTTGCCTGGTCGTCCTCTGTGCGGGCGACGTGAAACTGTACGGCCTGTCACGAACGATCCTGCTCGTGCTGATGATCCTGTTTGTGGGCGGGCTGGGGTGGTTTTCGCATGCCGGCAGAGACTGGATCAAGGTCGACCAACGTCGCCGACTCCGCCGTGGACTCCTGCTTGCGACGCTGCTTCTGGCAGCTGTGCCCGCTGTTTATGCCGCCAAGGCTTGGCACGAGCATGAACGTGACCTGGAGCTGCTGCTTGTCAATTTAATGAAGGTTTTCGATGGCAAGACTCGTTCTCCGCGAACTCGATCGCACTCGGTGCTGGACCGGGTCTCCAGTGGAAAAATCTTCGAACCCGAGAAACCCGTTCTACGAGTCTCACAGGTCAGTTCGGAACCGCTCTATCTCCGGGGGGTCATCCGGGAAAAGTATCGCCTGAATGGCAACTGGCTGGCGGACGCCAAGCCAAGGGAGTTGTTCCCCCGAGAGATCCCCGAGGAACGTGGGCTACCGACCGACATCCCCTTATTCCCCATTCACTCCTCGAATTCCACTCAGTGGAACAAAGCCGTCATCCGCTACCTCACTCAAGAAGATCCGATCCCGCTCGCTGAACTCGACACGGCCGAAATGAACATCGGCATCAGTCGGTTGACCATCGACTCTTCCGGAAATCTACGACTCACCGATGAATCCCTACCCGACAGCCTCGTGTTCTATACACCGACTTCCCCGGAACCGGACGATTCCCCCCCACCCGATGCCCCTGTCCGTAAGCTTCCCGATGATTTGGACCCTCGAATTCTGAAGATGGCACAGGAGATCTGTGCAGGGAAGACGACCGATTCCGAGAAAATCCGAGCCGTCGAGTCCTTCTTCCGAGAGAACTATCTCTACCAGATCGGCCTGGAAGTCGCGGCACCGGAGGATCGCATCACCTATTTTCTCATGACCCAGCCTCGGCCCGCCGCCCATTGTGAGTATTTCGCCTCGGGGGCCGCGATCCTGCTGCGCGCGGTCGGCGTTCCTTCCCGTTACGTCACCGGATATGTCCCGTCCGAGCGACATTCCAATGGGGATTGGGTCGCTCGGCGAAAAGACGCTCATGCTTGGGTCGAGGCCTACGACTCAGTACTCGGCCGGTGGATCACCGTGGAGGCCACTCCCTCCGCAGGCTTGCCGGAACGCCGGACGGCCACATGGACCACTGAACTCGCGGAAGCTTGGAAAGCCTTGAGAGAGGAGTGGGCCACGAATGGAACCTGGGCCCTGCTGGCATCGGCCCTGCAATCCAACATCACGCGCGGCATGCTCATCCTGGTCTTGCTCGCGACCTGGTGGACTCTCAACCAGCGATTCAAACGCCAGCGGAAAAGTCACGAGCTCCCCCTGTCGTCCCGAGCGTACCCATTCCAGCTGTGGCTCCGCGAATTGGAATCCGAACTTGCTCAGCGAGGATTCCAACGATATCCGTCGGAAACCCTGTTGCAGTTTCGAGACCGTATTCTGGCCTCTCCCCAAGGATCTCAACTGGGCCCCTCGGCCGAGTGGTGTGCTGCATACTCCTCGATCCGTTACAACGAATCGGAACAGACCGCAGAGAGAGTGGCTCAATTGGAACAGTCTTGGCAAAGCCTGGCGTCGAGCACGAATCGCCCGTGAGGGCACGACTGCCCCGTGCGAAACGAGCGAACACTGGATAGCCTCGGGCCTCTCGGGAAATGGCGTTTTGTGAGTCATCCTCCCTTGCCCCATAACCAGAAATCGGGCGATAGTCGAGTCAATCAATCTGGACGACTCACCCCAAGAATGTTTGCGTGCTGCGCAAGTTTCCGGTGGCCTGAAACCTCTGTACCCCGAAGGGGTTGCACATCACAGCCCAGGGTCGCGACGCAGGAGCGCATTCTGGGAAAATGGCCGCAGCTGCTCCCAACCCTGAAGGGGTTGGACATCTGCGAGACCGGTGTAGAACCACTTCAGGGTTCGTCTTCGCGAGGGGGCTTGACCCAGGGTGCGCGACCGGTGGTCGCGACCCTGGGTTGTGGTGTGTCGACCCCTTCGGGGTGCAGAGGTCGGCTCGACGGATGTGGCTTTCTGGTTGATGGCTGACGGCTGATGGCTGACGGCTTCCCATTGGTTGCGGCTACGTCGCGCTGGGACTATCAGCGAAATCTGTGTACCTATCTCCTCCTCAGATGAGCCTCACCCATGCGGGGAATTTGTACACAGATGGCACAGATTTTCACAGATTTCAGAGGCATGGCGATGGCAGTCGAGACTTGGGATGAGTGGGGAGTTGCGGTGTGCGTGTGGACCGGCGGGAGAGATCGGGAATAGCCTTGTGAGTTGTGACGTGGCCTCTGGCGATTCACCCATGTGGCAAAGTGCGAAGTGCCGTTTCATCAGTCCTGAGTAAGGCTCCAGCGAGGCCGCGAACCAGATTCAGCGTCCTCAGTCCCCCGTGGCCCGGCGTGTCGAGAGAGGGAATCCGCCTCTCGACACGGACACGGTGATTGGCCGCAACACCCAAACCGCGTGAGAGTTGAGTCATTCCTCTCATGGCGGACTGTCCCGGAATCGTGAGTTCCACTCTATTGCAGTCCGCCACAGGCCGATATAATCTCGGTATGTGGGGCCACGCCCCGAACTTCGCACACTTCGACTCGTCCTTTCCAGACGCAGGAGAAACAGGAATCATGGTCAAAGTCACCGAAAACGCAGCCAAAGAAATCAAGCGGGTCATGGACGAGCAGAAGATGCCCGACGGCATGGTGCTGCGGATCGGCGTCTCCGGCGGCGGTTGCAGCGGCTTCCAGTACAAGCTCGGATTCGATGACAAGGCTGATGTCGCCAAGGACTTCGTGGTCGAACAACACGGCGTCCAAGTCGCCGTCGACAAGAAGAGCGACCTGTACCTTGATGGCACCACGGTCGACTTCCACAACGGCATCGACAAGCGCGGTTTCACCTTCGAGAACCCCAACGTCACCAAGTCCTGCGGCTGCGGCAGTAGCTTTGGGATGTAGAGTTCGCTTGTGCAATGCAGAATCCATAACAGCCCGGGAATCCCCGGGCTGTTTGCGTAGATTCACGAGCGCCAGTTTAGCCGCGACGCGAAGTCCCCGAAGCGGAGCACTCTTATACTCACCCGCGAGGCTTCCCGAGCGTCACCTTCAGCTTCACCTCCTGCCCGTCGCGGCGGACGGTCACGTCCGCTTGGTCCCCCGCTGCAAACTTCCGCAACGCGAGGTCGAAGTCATCTAGGCTACCGATCTTTTGGTCGCCGAGTTGAATGATGACATCGCCGCCCTTGATGCCCGCCTTATCGGCTGGTCCCCCAGGGGCGACACCCGAGAGGGCGAACCCCTTCTGGTCGGAGTTAAAGTCCGGGATGCTGCCGAAGTAGGGGCGGCTGCCGGTGCGCTCCATTTCGGCTTTGCCGGCGACCTCGATGTAATCAGGCTTCGTCGGAGACTGAGCCGCTTGCACGATCAGATTCTCAAAGAACTCGGTCGCCTGCCGCATGCCGGGCACATTGAGCTTCTCGACATCATCACTCGGGCGGTGGTAGTCGGGATGCAGCCCACCGAAGACGTGCAACACCGGAATCTTCTTGGCATAGAACGACGAGTGGTCGCTGGGACCAAACCCCTCCGGCTTCTTGATGAGGGTCAGCCCGCTTGCTGTCCCGGCTTCGTCGACCCGCTGATCCCAGAAGTGCGAGGTGCCGGTCCCGTACACCGTCAGTTTGGAATTCTCCATGCGGCCAACCATGTCGAGGTTGAACATCACGACCGTCTGCTCGATCGGGTACAACGGTGTCTTCACGTAATGCGCTGAGCCGAGTAGCCCGCGTTCTTCTCCGGTGAAGGCCATGAACACAATCCGCCGTGGCAGTTTCTCCTTCCGCCCAGCCAGCCGACGCACCAGTTCTAACAACCCGGCGGAGCCGGACCCGTTGTCGTCCGCCCCGTTGTGAATCTCCTTCGAGCCGGGTTGCAGCGACCCATCGCCGCCGCGTCCGAGATGGTCGTAGTGTGCCCCGACGACGATCGTTTCTTCCTTGAGCGGCCCTTCCCCTTCCAAGACGCCGATGACGTTCTTGACTGTCACCTTCTCGATGTGCAGGCTCGCCTTCCCGGTCGCTCGCATGCCAGTCAGCACCTGACTCGCTGGCTTCAAGGTCTCATCAATAGCGGCTTCAATCTCCGCCAAAGTCTTGCCGGTCGCTGTCTTAATCATGGCGTCCACAGCTGCCCGCTTGACATGGAACGTCGGCAGCGCGTCTCCGCTCTTCTCGCCCGCGTACCCGAACTCCATGAGTGGGTCGGCGTCGAAAGACGTGAGCATCTCGCGTAGCTGTTTGAGGTGGACGACCTCTGCGGCCAGGTCCGCCTGTGTCTTGGTCCTGTCGACTTCGGGGAGGTCAGCCTGCGTCAACTTCTCGGCGACCTCGACGATCTTGTCCTTGGCCTTGGCGACCTTCTCTTCGAGAGCCGCGCGGTCATTCTTGGCCGAGGCCCCATCGTTGAGGATCAGCACCGCCTTGGCCCCCCGTCGGTAGCACTGGCTGAGCTTGGTCTTCAACGAGACATCGCGTTCGTTGAACCCGGCATGCGGGTCGCCCGTCTTCGGGGACCGCCGCAGGAACAGCATCACCTTGTCCTTGACATCGATGCCCGCGAAGTCGTTGTACTTCTCGGACTCGATGGCGTACCCCGCGAAGACGATCTCCGCGTCGAACGTCCCCGGCTCAGAGAACGAACACGTGCGGAAGGTCTTGTCCAGTTCGAGCGACGACTTCACTCCCGCCGCGTCGACGATTTCCAGCACGTTGCCGTCTTCGAGCTTGGCCCCATTCGAGACCTCGAACTCCTGAAAGGCATCGCCGTTGTCGACGGTAACGTTCAGTCCCGCCTCACGGAAGATCCCCTCAATGTAGGCTGCCGCCTTGTTGAGCCCCTCGGTCCCGACCCCGCGGCCCTCGAACTCGTCCGAGGCCAGCACGCTCACGTCCTTGAGCAACCGCTGCTCGGTCTCATTGAGTTCCTCAGCAACAACCACTCCAGCCAGCAAGATCAACGAGGCCGTCAAAACCCGTAGCGTGGTCTTTAGCCCACGCGTCCAAGCGGAGTTCACTCCCGCGTGGGCTAAAGCCCACGCTACGGTCGATCTGCTGAACATTGGCTTCCTTTGCGTCATCATCTGTCTCCCTCTGGCCATTTGCCATCAGCCACTTGCCACCCGCCAAAATCACACCGGCACCCGGATCTCCGCGAGGATCTCCCGGATCACCTGATCCTTCGACATCGATCCGAACTTCGCCTTCGAGGTCAACACCGTTCGGTGGGCCAGCACGGGCGCCGCCACCCGCTGCACATCGTCCGGAATCACATAGTCCCGCCCCGCCATGAATGCAGCCGCCTGCGCCGCCCGGAACAGCATCAGCGTCCCGCGCGGGCTGACGCCGAGCTTCAAGTGGGCATGCTGCCGTGTATGCCGAACGAGGTCAACAGCGTACTCGGCGACCGTGCGTTCGACTTTCACCTCGCGGACCTTGGCTTGCAGATCGCGAACCTGTTCAAGCGTCAGCACCGGGCGGATGTGGTCGATCGGAACTTCGACCGCCTGATCGTACAGGATCTCGACCTCCATCTCCCGGTCGGGGTAGCCGAGGCTCATCTGGATCAGGAACCGATCAAGCTGGGCTTCAGGGAGTGGGTAGGTGCCTTGAAAGTCGACCGGGTTTTGCGTGGCCAGGACCAGAAACGGAGCGGGGAGTGGATACCGCACGCCATCGATCGTGGCCTGCCCCTCGCTCATCGCTTCGAGCAACGACGACTGCGTGCGCGGGCTGGCGCGGTTGATCTCGTCGGCCAGCAGCACGCTGCAAAAGATCGGCCCCTTACGAAACGTAAACGACCCATCGCGCGGGTTGTAGATCGACGCTCCGAGAATGTCCGACGGGAGCAAGTCGGGGGTGAACTGAATCCGCCCAAAGTCCGCCGCCAGCGACCGAGCGAGGGCCTTGGCCAGTGTCGTCTTCCCGACCCCAGGCACGTCCTCCATCAGCACCGATCCATTCGCGAGCAATGCGATGATCAATATGTCGAGCGACTCCGGTCGCCCCCGAATCACCGTCGACAAATTGCGGCGCAGGACCGCCAGCGAATCCAAAGCCTGAGCTGCGGTTCCTTCAGCAAGCATCGACAATCACCGGGCGGAGAGTGACAGAACGGGACGAGCCGAAACGGTAGCAGGTCCGCTCCCCCCCTGCGAGCGTCCGGCGTCCGCCGGATGGTTTCAAGGAACTCAAGGAACGGCTGCATATCAATGGGCAATACCTTGACAAAGACGGAATCTCTATTACGGTCAGAGTCAGGAGTCACTTTCACTCGGAGGAGGATCATCGCTGTGTCGAGAAACAAGAATCAGATGTCTGCTCGTGCTAAGAGGCAAGCTAGAAACAACGGGATTCCATTTGAACTCGCAGTTGCTCGAGTACAGCGAATGATGGATACCACGTCAACGGTGGAGCACAATATCAAGTTATTGGACAAAAATGGTCTAGCTAGACAGTTTGATGTCGTAGTTCGAGGTAGTTTTGGTGGACTCAAAGCCATAGGAGTCATTGAATGCCGCGATCATTCAAAACGACTTGGACTTGATGATGTCGAAGCGTTTGCATCGAAGTCGAGAAGCGTTCATGCAAATACGGCAGTCATCGTTTCTCGAAGGGGATTCACGAGTAGTGCCCTAATTCTCGCGAAGGATCTGGGGATTGGGACGATGTCACTTGTAGAAGCGGAATCACCATTCACACCGCTCCAATTGCGAAATCCATGGTATGGAATATCGCACGAGTTTGATCAGTTGGTATTTCACTTCGAATACCTCGGGCCGGGACCTGCTGCTGTTGGGTGCCCACTAGACCAACCTTTTTTTAACAAAATGCCGGTCTGCAACTATGTAAGCCGTCGTTTGATGGACAATTTTGATGAGCTGCCGACTGGAGCATTCAAATATCAAATTAGGTTCCATGAGCCACTCCCCGTGCTTGTTAGCAATCATTCACTATTGTTGATCGGTGTCTCGGCAGAGGGGATTCGACTGAGAAGGACTAAAGTTGCTTGGCATCCAATAAAATGCGATGGATACTTCGATTGGCAAGAATCATCGATCAAAGTCGCTCCATCAAGCCCAGTGTCCGTGCAGATCAACAGTTTTGACACAGAATCCTGGGAGGATTTCGAAGGAGTTATCCCGCCTGAGAGCCCATATACATTCCTCGTGCATTCACGGCGATCGTTGATACCCGATGATGAACCTGTTCCGGATTTGTCGTCTCTTTGCTGTGTAAATGAACTGGTTAAAGGATAACTCACATAGACGTGTTCTGCGTTATCATTATCGGCTAACCTCCACCAAGCCACGCCAGCCACTCCCGCACTCGAACAAGCGTCACCGCCTCTAGCAGGAATAACTTGCATGGCTGGGTGTCGCCTTGAATGAGGGTGACTCGACTGGGGGCAATGCCCAGAGATTCGGCGAGGAGTTCGCGGATGGCCTGAGTGGCTTTGCCCTTTTCGGCGACTTGGGTGACGGCGACTTTCAGGCGGCCCGCGTGTTCGCCGACGATGGCGTTCCGGCGGGCTCCGGGTTGGCCTTGGACGGGGAGCAGCACACCGTCGGGGGTCGCAGAGAGTTCGATCATCGGGCAGAGTACAGTATCGGGGGAATGCTCCGCTTCGAAGACTTCGCGTCGCAGCGAAACGGAGGACCGGGCGAACGGACCGCACTACCGCTGGTAGATCGGCAGATACCGGTACTCGATGGCCAGTCCCAGCACGGCCAGGGCGGTCCCGTAACACTTGCCGACCCCGCGTTCGCTGCCATGCTCGGGGAACCACGAGCCGTCGGCTCCCTGAATCGGGAGCAGCATCTCACACAGGTGGGCGTGGCTCTTCTCGGCATACTCGCCGCCGAGCTTAAAGAGACCGACTCCCGTGTAATAGATCCCGTAATAGCAGTAGTTACTGTCGAGCTTCAGGGCATTCGTCTTGAGCCACTCCGCTCCGCCGCGTGCCTCCTCCGAGTCGTGGTCGCCGCAGACTTCCAGGCAGGTGATCCCGACCCCTGTCAGAGTCGGCGTCGCTCCACTCCCCGGCTGGTAACCGAAGCCTCGCTTGTCGGTCGTCGAGCAGTTCTTGACGTACGCCACCGCAGCGTCTATCGCTTCGGCGGGGACATCGCAGCCGACATCCTTCGCGGCGCGAAGGGCCATGACCTGCCACCCGGTGGCGCTCAGATCGCTATCGCGGCTGTCGACTTGATATCGCCAACCGCCCGCGTGACGGTGGTCCTTCTCGTAGGCCTGCGACTCTAGGATGAGCTTGATGGCCCGCTCCAGAGACCGCTTGAGGAGCTTCGCCTCCGACTCTTCGACCATGCCGATCGCTTCGGCCAGCATCAGGGTGCTAATGCCGTGGCTGTACATCGGGCCGTGGCTGCGTTTGGCCACCAGCATGCCATTGTCTTCCTGCCGCGACATGACCCAGCGGATGCCCTTGTTGAGCATGTCGCCAAATGGCCCCCCGCCGGGAGTATGTCCCGCCGACATGAACGCCATGCAGGCCAGCGAGGTCGCCGCCGTACACTCCCCATAAGAGTCACTGCGCCAAGCCCCTTCCGGAAGTTGGGCCGACGCCAGGAAATCGAGCGCCCGCACGATGGCGTCGTCGACCTTCTTTTGCGTCTCTTCGTCGACTGCAAACGTCGAGCGACTGCTGCCGACAACAGCTGCCGCAATCGCCGTCCGAAATAGATCACGCCGGGTCAACATCATGGCTTGGCTCCTCTCGCCGCAGGAGCCGGTGTGGCCGCCCCCGGTTGGTCAGGACGCTGCGTCTTCGAGATCTCGTCGAAGTACTTGCGGATCAGCTTGGCATAATCCCCGTCCGGCTTCTTGCGAGCCGCTTGGAGGATCTCCGTCTTGAGCGAGCCGGGGAGTTCCCCCCAATTGCGGGTGGTGAGCCCCTTGAGGTGGTTCTCCAGAGCGACGATTCGGGCCTCGTCGGTGTTGCCGAAGTCGCTCTCGTTCTGACCGGGTTGGGCACTCGGCTGGTTGCTCGGCTGACCGGGCTTCTGACCTTGTCCTGGCTGCTGACCGGGTTGCATGCCGAACTGCTGGAGAGCTTGCCGCAGGTTGGAGGCGGTTTGCTTCAGCGAATCGGATGCCTTGGGAGGCCCGCCTGGCTGCTCTCCGGGTTGCCCCTCTGGAGACTGCCCATTCTGAGCTTGCTCGCCTTCACCGGGCATCGGAGCCCCTTCGCCCGGCTGCTGACCCTCGCCCGGTTGCTGTCCGGATTGGGCCTGATCCTGAGCGAGTTGCTGGCCGATCTGGTTGAGCTGCTGAGCGGCTTGAGCCACGTTCAAAGCCCCTTCCGGAGGCAGTGGCGAATTGCTGCCGGGCTGCTGGCCTTGTCCGGGCTTGCCTTGTTGGCCGGGTTGTTGACCCGGCTGCTGACCCTGTTGTTGCCCTGTCGCCTGTGCCAGCTTCCCGGCATCGCGGAGTGCCTGTGCTGCATCGGCAGCTTGTTGAGACGCCTCCTGCGGATTGCTCTGCTGGAGGTTCTGATGCGCCGCCTGCATCGCGGCTTGAGCCTGCTGCGTGGAGTTCTCGGACGCCTGGGCCTCCTGAGCCTTGTTCTGCTGCTGAAGCGGCTGCATGCCGAACGACTCGGCCACATCGTTCAACTGCTGGGCCAGCTGTTGTGTCTCCTGCTGGAGTTGTTGCTGGGCTTGCTGCTGAGCTTCCCGCCGGGCGACGGGCGATGCGGCCAGTTGCTCCAGACGATCGGCCAGTTGAGCCTGACGCTCGGCCAGATTCTGGGTGTCTGTCGCCAATTCTTCGTTCGGGCCACCCTGACTCTGCGGGACTTCAAGCAGCTCTTGAGCCGCCTGCTCTCCGGTTTGAGCCGCTTCTTGGCCCGCGTCCGCAGCGGCCTCGACTCCGCCCGCTGCCAAGTCCTGGGCGGCGGCTTGAGCCTGTTCCGCGAACTCATTGGCAGCCTGTGTCGCTTCCGACTGAGCCCCGGTTTGGGCTTCTGCGTTCAGTGCCAATTCCTTGGCGGCGAGGGCGATCCGCTGTTGATCGCGGAGGGCCGTAGCGAGTGATGGTTGCGGCTTTTGAGGCTGAGGTTGACCCGGTTGTGGTTGACCGGCTTCGGGTTGACCGGCTTGAGGCTCGCCGGGCTGCGGTTGTCCATCGATAGGTGGCCCCACTTCTGGCTGCCCGGCTTGTGGCTCACCCGGTTGCGGTTGACCAGCCTCGGGTTGCCCGGCTTCATTCATGGCCAGTTCAGCGGCATTGGGGTCACCGGCCTGAGCGGTCTCTGCCGCCAATGCTCGTTGCTCAGCGGCCAGTTCACGGGCCCGCTCTGCCAATTCCTGCAATGCATTGGCTGGCTCGGCAGCACCCGGTTCGGGCTGACCCGGTTGAGGCTCGCCGGGCATCGGCTGACCTGCCTGGGGTTCTCCCGGCATCGGTTGACCGGCCTCACCAGCGGCGGGCTCGCTGGCCATTGCCAGTTCTTCACCCGTCTGTTCCGCGAGGGCCTCAGCTTGCCGTTCGGCCTGTCGAGCCAGCTGGTGCAGGGCTTCCGCCGCGTCGCCCTGGGCCTCCGCTGCTTGCTCGCCCTCATTCTGACCAAGGGCCTGATCTGCGGCCTCGGCGGCTTGTTGAGCTTCTGCGCGAGCCAGAGGGGCCACTGTGTTCGGCAGCTCTTTGACCGCTTGGTTCAACTGCTGCTGAGGGCCACGCTGTTGCTGCATGGCCTGCTTCTGGGCTTCGGGATTGTCGGCGTTCTTTGCCAACGCTTCCGCAGCTTGCTGCTGAAGTGCCTCTTGCTGGTCGGCGAGGGCCTCGGCCTTCTCGGCCAGCGCATTCAACTCCGCAATGCGCGGCTCGGCAGCTGCGACGGCGTTCTGCTGATCTTGCTCAGCGGCGGCGGCCACAGCTTCCTGGGCTGCGGCGGGGGCGAGAGCTTCGGCCAGTTTGCCGAGAGCTTCTGCGGCCTCCTGCTGTTCCTTGGCGGCTTGCTGCATCGCTGCTTGCAACTGCGGAGTCGGAGCGGTTGGCTCCGTGGCACCGGCTGGCGGTTGAGGTTGTTGCTTGGCGAGTTGCTCGACCTGCTGCTGAGCCTGAGCCGCTTCGGAGAGGGCCTTGGTGGCCGCTTGCTTCTCGGGTTGGGCCGTTTCCGGTCCACGCAGACTGGCCAGTTCCTGCTGCCGTTCGCGGAGGTCGTCCATGGCTTCATTCGCGGCCTGTGGGGTCGGAGCCTGCGGCTTCGCAGCGGCCTGTTGAGCCCCCTCGGCGGCGGCCTTTTGCTCCTGAGCGAGAGCCTGGGCTGCTTCGTTGGGAGTCTGGGCATCGGGCTTCAGCGCTTCGGCGAGGTCGTTCAATGCTGCCTGGCTATTGGCCAGTGCCTGTTCCGCTTCCGCGAACTTGGCGGGAGCGGGGTCGTTCGCAGCCCGGTCCAGCGCGTCGCGGGCTTCATAGGCCGCTTGCTTAGCCGCTTCTCGTAGAGCCGGAGCGACCGGGGTTTCGACTTGTTCCAGTGATTGAGCCAGCTGGTGCTGCTGGTCCTTCTGCTGCTGCATTTGCCCCTGCCGCTGGTCGCCCGCGTCGTTGGCTTTGTCTGCGGCTTGAGTGACTTCTTTCTGCTTCTCAGTGGCCTGAGCGAGTGCCTCCTCGGCGGTCGGCTGGCCTTCGAGTTGCTTCCTCAGATCGGAGAGTGCCTGCTCGGCCTGGGCCTGCGAGGCGTCGGTGTTGGCGACGTTCTGATCCTGGAGATCGGTCGCGGCTGCGGCGACGTTTTCGAGTGCCTCCTGCTGCTGGGCTTCGACGGCATCCTGCTTCGCCGGATCCTTGGCCAGCGGCGTCAGCTCAGCGAGCCGCTGGCCAAGTTCCATTTCCTTCTGAGCCTGCTGCTTCAGGGCGTCGGCCATCTGGTCCAGTGGCTTGCCTTCCGCTTGCTGCTTACGCAGATCTTCCGCTTGCCGGGCGAGGTTCTTCTGCTCATCGTGAATGCCACGAACCTCGTTCAAGGCCCGCTGCTGACGCTCTTCCGGCGTCCCGATCTGCTGAGCCAGACGATCCAAGTCATTGGCGGCACGCTCAGCCGCCTCGGTCGCCCTCTGAGCCG